>DASWJX010000261.1:0-14407 GCA_036396915.1 Geopsychrobacteraceae bacterium
GCTCAACATCAGCCGCGCGGCAGTGAGCTTTGCAGCCGGCCGGGGGGAGGTTTTGGTGAGCAAAGATCCGACCCTGCGCGAGAAGATCGCGATGCCGAAGGCGCTGGGTGAAAAATGACGTTCACGCGTCGCTGGTTTGACAACTTGACTACGTTCCCTCATGCCCCAAATCCTCCTTGGAGAATTTGAATAACCGGATTCGACTTCAAACGGGAAAAATAATTGTCGCTGGTCAACAGAGCGCTTAGGAAGCTGGTTGAACAGATTGAAGGGGAAATGGACGTGTCAAATGTGGGTGCCCTTGACGGACAGCCTTTTAATGGGTGACACCTTTAGATTTTCACTTTATCGAGCATGGCGGCTCTCTTCCACATCTTCTGCGAGCCAGGCCTTGATAAGGGACTGATAAGGCATATCACGTTTGTTCGCTTCGATTTTGATGCGATCAAGCAGTGCTTCCGGCAAGCGGAGCGATATTGTTTTAGTTGAGGGCTTCAGGTTTGGGAAAGAAGCGGGTCGAGCCTGGGACCAGTCCACGTACTCGGTGGAATCATGGGTTTCCCAGAATTTTCTTTCCTCTTCTTCAGTTTTAAACTCAGGCATCTTTTTTAATTTGCTCATAAATTGCTCTCTCTTTACGGTGCATATCACGAGCGGAAATCACTCGGACCAGAGTACCGGTACCTCTCAACGTGAAAGTGATGTGCAACAAACGTGCATCGTCGGTTTTACCAAGGGCGTGATAGCGAGCTTCCTTTTGACTGTGCCTGCTGTCTTCTAGAACCAGGAGCGGTTCATTGAAGAATATTTGTTCCGTTTCGGATTGGTAAACACTGTGTTTTTCCAAGCTTTTACGCGAATTCCCTTCGTCCCAGTCAAAGCCTGTTATCTGCGCCCAATCGATCATCTGTGTATATTATCATAATATACGCAGGTGTCAATCGGCGCTAACCACGGCATTGAGCAGGACGCGCAAAAAGCCGCGCGCCTCTCATGCCGGACCGTTGTTGAACTAAACTGCTACGCGGTAGAAAAAATCAACGTGTGTTCCGGGGGGGACACCTCGCTTAATTGAGACACCATTTTTCATACTCGACTCTCCCAACAGCGGTCACTCAATCACGAATGACCGCTGTTGGTTTATTACAAAAGGAAACCCCGGCTTTGCGGAGAACCCCAATAGTTTTCGCGCCGGGCGAAACGGCGGGGCTTGACTTGCCGTCCGGGAATGTTTTTAATGTCGTATCCGAAAGAAACGTTAGCGCCGTCGGCTGCAGGCTTCTGCTCTGTTTTCCTGACGGCCCACACTTTATTGATGACAGGGTAATTCTATGACAGTCTATCGTTCCGCGACATCGACCCAGGGGCGCAACATGGCGGGCGCCCGTTCCTTGTGGCGCGCCACCGGCGTCAAGGGGGAGGATTTCGGCAAGCCGGTCATCGGCGTGGTCAATTCCTTCACCCAGTTTGTTCCCGGCCATGTTCACCTGAAGGATCTGGGCCAGCTGGTCTGCCGCGAGATCGAGAAGGCCGGCGGCATCGCCAAGGAATTCAATACCATCGCCATCTGTGACGGCATCGCCATGGGGCACGGCGGCATGCTCTATTCGCTCCCTTCGCGCGAACTGATCGCCGACTCGGTGGAATACATGGCCAACGCCCACTGCGTCGATGCCCTGGTCTGCATTTCCAACTGCGACAAGGTCACGCCGGGGATGCTCAACGCGGCCCTGCGCCTCAACATCCCGGCCATCTTTGTTTCCGGCGGGCCGATGGAGGCGGGCAAGGTGCTGCTGGAGGGGCAGGAGAAGCGGCTCGATCTGGTCGATGCCATGGTCATGGCGGCCGATGCCGCGGTCAGCGACGCCACCTGCGCCGCCGTCGAGCGCTCGGCCTGCCCGACCTGCGGCTCCTGCTCGGGGATGTTTACCGCCAACTCCATGAACTGTCTGACCGAGGCGCTGGGCATGAGCCTGCCGGGCAACGGTTCGCTGCTGGCGACCCATGCCGAGCGCAAAGAGCTGTTTCTGGAGGCGGGCCGGCGGATTGTCGAGATCACCAGGCGCTGCTACGAGCAGGACGAGGACCGCTACCGGCCGCGCAGTATCGCCAGCTTCGATGCCTTCTGCAATGCCATGACGCTTGATATCGCCATGGGCGGTTCGACCAACACGGTGCTGCACCTGCTGGCGGCGGCGCGGGAAGCCGAAGTCGATTTCAGCATGGCGAATATCGATCAGCTTTCGCATCAGGTGCCGAACCTGTGCAAGGTTGCGCCCTCGACCCCCGACTATCACATGGAGGATGTCCATCATGCCGGCGGTGTGATTGGCATCCTCGGCGAGCTGAACCGGGCCGGACTGATCAGGAGCGATGCGCTCACCGTGCATGCCGAGACCATCGGCGCGGCCATCGCCCAGTGGGACATCGCCGGCACCCCGAGCGAGGCCGCCAAACAGCGCTATCTCGCCGCTCCCGGCGGGGTGCCGTCCATCGAGCCGTTCTCCCAGAGCCGCTATTGGGATGCGCCCGATCTGGATCGTGTCGCCGGCTGTATCCGCGACAAGGAGCATGCCTTCAGCCAGGACGGCGGTCTGGCGGTGCTGTTCGGTAACCTCGCCCCCGACGGCTGTATCGTCAAGACCGCCGGCGTCGACGCCTCGATCCTGACCTTTTCCGGTCCGGCCCGGGTCTTCGAAAGCCAGGAAGATGCCGTTGCCGCGGTGCTTGCCGATCAGGTCCGGGCCGGCGACGTGGTGGTGATCCGTTACGAAGGGCCGAAGGGCGGGCCGGGCATGCAGGAGATGCTCTATCCCACCTCGTATCTCAAGGCGAAAGGGCTGGGCAAGGCCTGCGCGCTGATCACCGACGGACGTTTCTCCGGCGGCACCTCCGGTCTGTCGATCGGTCACGTTTCGCCGGAGGCCGCCAGCGGCGGCGCCATCGGCCTGGTGGAAGAGGGGGACATCATCAGCATCGATATCCCGCGGCGGACCATTGCTGTCGCTATCGAGGCCGCCGAGCTGGACCGGCGTCGCGCCGCCATGGAGGCCAGGGAGGCCGCCTGGCAGCCGCGGTCCCGCGATCGTCAGGTCAGCGCCGCCCTCAAGGTCTACGCCTCGATGGCCACCAGCGCCGACAAGGGCGCCGTGCGCGATCTGAGCAAGCTGTAGGCATAAACACAGGTCATGCAAGCGGGCTGCCGTGCATATCGGCAGCCCGTTTTGTCGGCGGTCGCTCCCGGCCGTCGGTTCTTTATCCTTTCCCCTTTGCTCGTTATCCTTTATTCTTTGTAACTATTCAACACCCTGACATCGGTGCATCATTTGGTTGAGCTCCCTCCCCTTCAAGGGGAGGGCTGGGGTGGGGATGGGACGGTTCCAGCACGCCAGCACCCCATCCCCCTCCCGACCTCCCCCTTGAAAGGGGAGGAGATTAAATTCATCAGTGGCAGGTGAATAGTTACTATCCTTTTTCCTTCTTTTTCAACCAGCCTTAATGCTTTTCGCAAAAACTCAAGAGCATGGCTAAGCAAAAATTTCGTCCTACAAGGCTTGGTGGTTTTTCAGGGGCGAAGGCATACATCATGTATGTCGAGGTCCTGAAAAAACGCCGTAACGCCGTAGGGCGGACTTTTTGCGACGCCATAGGGGAACGGAAGATGATCGCCAAACGTGGTCCGGGCAAACCGGCGAAAAAATACAGTCAGGCGGCGCGCCTGCATGACGTGATCCGCATCCTGGAAGCCCGCTACGGGGCGACCGTCGCGGAACTCGCAGCAGAATGCCAGGTGACGCGGCGCACCGTATATCGTGATCTGCGGGCGATCCTGGATGCCGGCTACCCCCTGGTCAATGAACGGCAGGACGACGGAACCGTGCTGTACCGGTTTGTCGCCGGCTACAAAAAGCTGCCGCCGATCACCTTTTCCCTCGATGAACTGATGACGCTCTACCTCTGTCGCGGACAGCTGGAGTTTCTGCACGGCACGCCGTTCCAGGACGATCTGGAGGCGATATTCGGTCGGCTGCGCTCCAGTTTGCCGCCGCGCAGCGTCGCCCATCTGGAGCGGATTGCCGAGGCCGGCGCGCCGAGATTTCAGGGCTACAAGGATTATTCCCCGAAACGCCAGATGCTGGCGGAGCTGCGCCAGGCCCTGCTGCTGCAGCAGCGGTGCCGCATCCGTTATGCACCGCCGCGCCGCGAGCCGGGGGAATACCTGTGCGATCCCTATACCCTGCTGTTTTACAAAAATGCCCTTTATCTCGGGGTCTACGCCCACAATCGCGAGGCGCTGCGCCTGTTTCTGCTGGATCGCATCGAATCGGTGGAGGTGCTGCCGGCGCGCTTTGAGGTTGCCGAAGGTTATCGGGTCGAGCAGTTGACCGGCGGCGCGTTCGGACTGATCGATGAGGGACCGACCCGCGCCGTCGAACTGCTGTTCAGTGCGCAGGTCGCGCATCTGATCAGCGAAAGGATCTGGCATCCGCAACAGCGTCTGGAGCCGCAGCACGACGGTTCGGTCAAGCTCAGCTTCAGCGCGGCCGGCGATACCGAGATCCTGTCCTGGATCTATTCCTTTATCCCCCACGTCCGGGTGCTGGCGCCGACCGAGCTGCAGCAGCAGTTTGCCGAAGGGCTGCGCACAAGCCTCGCCGGCGCCTGAAAAACCTTCCCACGCAGCAGCCGTTTCAGCCCGCTGAAACGGCGCAGGCCACGTTGTGACATATTCTGTCGCTTCCCTTCGTATACTTTGAGGGTAGATAATCACCCCGAGCCAAGGAGGGCAACATGGTCAGTTTAGCTTCAGTCTCAGGCGCAGGCGGATCGCTTTATCTCGAAATTCGCGGCATCGAACTGCACGGGGAGCGCACCGGCGCCAGTTACCGGATCAGCGGCATGGTCGGCGACGGTTGCGACGAGGCGTTGATCCGGGTCGAACTGGGCGCGTTGGTGCAGGTGGAGATCATTCCGATCTGCAACGATGACGGCAGCGGCGGGACGCTGGACGGACGGGTCGCAACCGGTGAATTGACCCGGCTGATCCTTGAGGCCCTGAGGCCGATTTACTTCTGCATCGACGCGCCCGCGGCGGGGCGTGCCCCCGTCCGGGTGACCGGCTATGCGGACGGCGGGCGCCTGTTCCGACTGCACCAGGCGGCGAAACCCGGTCCGCTGCCGGTGGTCGCCGAGAGCGGCCCGCTCTGGCGGGCGGCCTGAGCGGATGCATTGCTTTTCGTGGGGCGCTGGGGTACAAAAGGGGCGGTTGCGGGATCCGAGCATCCCGGCCGACCTTTTTTCGCTCCGCTTTGATCGAGGTATGCAATGCGCCAACTGGTCCTGGCTTCCACCAGCCCCTACCGTCAGCAGCTGCTCAGGCAGCTGCGCTATCCTTTTGAGGCGGTTGCTCCGCACTATGAAGAACGGATCGATCAATCCGTTGCCCCCGAGCTTCTGGTGCGGCATCTGGCCTTGGGCAAGGCCGAAAGTTTAGCCGAACAGTATCCCGATGCCCTGGTGATCGGTGCCGATCAGGTCTTTGTCGATCAGCGCGGGCGCGCCCTCGGCAAGCCGGGAACCGCCGAGGCCGCCGAGGCCCAACTGCGCCGGATGTCCGGGCGGTCCCACACCTTTTATACCGGGCTGGCCCTGGTCGACAATCGCGACGGCAGTCATCAGTGCGATTTTGCAACATTCTCCGTTACCTTGCGTCAGCTTTCCCGGGAACGGATTGCCAACTATGTCCGCCGTGAGCAGCCGGTCCATTGCGCCGGAGCCTTCATGATCGAAGGGTTGGGCATCGCCCTGATGGAAAAAATGGAAGGGGACGATTATACCAGCCTGATCGGTCTGCCGCTGATCAAGCTGGTGACCATGCTGGAACAGTTCGGGGTGTCTATTCTGGAAGGTCGGTCCTGAGTTCAGCGGCATGACTTTTCATGGCGGTTCCCAACCGGTTGCGGCGCTCGACAGCAGCAGGTAAGTGGTTAAATCACAGCAGTTTTTTTGCACTGTGTGGCGAAATCGCCCTATTCGCCGGCCGGAAGATGATGCCGTGCTAATAGTAACAGCTGCTTGTGGTCATGGCATGTGATATGCATCATCCAGATAACAAGAAATCGAAGCGCCGGCAACGTTTGTTGCCGTTTCACGCAGGGAGGCGTGTCGTTTAAGGTTGTTTTAAAAAAAACTTAATAATGTCTCCGATAAGGGCAAAACCAGAGAAATCTGGCGACGCAAAGCCACGGGTCCTCAACTGCAGGACAGCCGGGTTGCCGAAGAGAGTGTTCGCCCAGCTTTTGCCCTGATCTTCCCCCGCAATACAAAGCGCTCACCTTCGGTAACGAAGTGAGCGCTTTTTTGTCCCGAACTGTCGGAGCAGCAACAGTCGGTTACATGATGCGGGAGAAAGCAGATGGGAAAAGCAACATTGAAAATTATGTTCCTGACCGTACTGGTCGCTCTGGCCGTTGCGACAGCGGTCAGCGCCAAGACGATCACCCTGTCCTGGGATCCGAGTCCGGACAGCACGGTTGCCGGCTATAAAGTTTACTACCAGGCCGGTTCTTCCGCCTTGCCCTTTACCGGCAGCGGCGCCGCGGAAGGGGCGTCGCCGGTCGATGTCGGAACGGCCCTGAGTTCGAGCCTGACCGATTTGCCGAATGACCAGATCCATTATCTCGCGGTTACGGCCTACGACAGCGCGGGCTACGAGAGCGACTATTCCAATGTCGTGACCAGCTCCGCTGTCGTCGCAACGGCCAACCGTGCTCCGCTGCTCGCCGCGATCGGCCCGAAAAACATCAGTACCGGTGCCACTCTCAATTTTACCGTCAGCGCCAGCGATCCCGACGGCGACAGCCTGACCTACAGTGCTTCCGGCCTGCCGCCCGGCGCCGCCTTTAATGCCGCGACCCGGACCTTCAACTGGACTCCGGACAGCACCCAGTCCGGCAGTCACAGCGTGACCTTCAGCGTCAGCGACGGCGTGCTGAGCGACGCGGAGAGCGTTGTCATCACTGTCGAGTCCGGTGCTGCCCAGGACAGCGACGGCGACGGCGTTGTCGACAGCGAGGATGCCTTCCCGCAGGATGCCACGGAATCGATCGACAGCGACCTGGACGGTATCGGCGACAACGCCGATGGCGACGACGATAATGACGGTGTCAGCGACGAGGCCGACAGTGCTCCCCTCGATCCCGCCGTCAGCGCCTGGATGATCAGCGCAACCGCCGGCGCCGGTGGAGTCATAACGCCCGCCGGCACCAGTCTGCTCGACTACGGCGGCGCACAGCTTTATGCGATGAGCGCCGCTGCCGGATATTATCTCAGCGACGTGCTGGTCGACGGCAGCTCGGTCGGCGCCGTCGCCGAGTATGCGTTTGTCGCCGTCGACAGTCATCACCGGATCGAGGCCCGCTTTCTGCCCGCCGACGACGGTTTGAGTCCGGTGCCGGATGAAAGCGGATTGCCCGGTGTTGACCGGGTCGACGGCGGCGACGACTCCGGCAACCTGGTCGAAGGCCTCCCGAAAGGCGATCTGGACTATCTCTTTCGCATCGTTATGCGGGACAGTTCGGGCGCTGAGCCGCCGGCCGTTGTGCTGCATCTCAACGGCTACGCCTACGAGATGCTGCGCACCAGCGGCGCTGTCGAGAGCGGCGCCACCTATGCCTTTACTACCCGGCTCGGTCCCGCCGCGTCCCAGCGTTTCCATTTTGAAGCCAGGGATGCTTACGGCAATACCCTGGCCCGGTTTCCGGCGGAGGCGGAGCTGGAAGGCCCCCGGGTGGAGCTGATGAACGGGAAGAATATCGTCGGTGTTCCGGGCCATATCGCGGCCGAGCAGCTGGACGGCATGGCGGCTCTCGGGTCATCGCTGGCCTATCGCTGGCTTGCCAGCGAGAAGAAAAACGGCAGTTATGAACGGATCGACATGGGCGGCCCGGTGATCGCCGGTGAAGGGTACGTCATCAAGCGGAGCAGTGAAGTCGTCCTGCCGTCCCTGGAGCAGTTCGGTGAGGATCCTGCGGCGACCCACGAAATCCCGGTCAAGACCGGCTGGAACCTGATCGCCAACCCCTACGGGGGCAATGTGCCGCTCTCCGCAGTCATGGTGCGAAGCGGCAACTCCGCAACGCTGAGTTGGCGGGAGGCGGTTGCCGAGCGGCAGGTCGTGGACGGAATCTATTATTTCGCCGGCAAGGATTGGGGCAACACTAATATTTTCGAAAGCAGCGACGGAAAACCGGCAGCGATGCTGATCCCCCGGATCGGCTACTGGATCTATGTCAACTCGGAAAGTGAACCGCTCTCTTTGATCATTCCCAAATCGCTGCAATAGGGGGTACCGATATGTATATGGTTGAATCGCTCAGAACTCTTGTCGTTGTTGCCCTGCTTGCGCTGCTGGTCGCCTGCGGCGGAGGAGGGGAGGGGGACGGTGCCGGGAGCCCGGACGTCAGCTCAGTCCGGGATGTGACGGCGCCGCAGCTTGTCAGTCAAAGGCCGGCGGCCGACGGCAGCGCCCCCATCGATGTGATTGTTGCGCTGATCTTTGATGAGGAGATCGACCCGGCGTCGATTTCCGAAGAAACGATCCTGCTTGACGGTCCGGGCGGTCCGGTGACCGGAACGGTCTCCTATACTCCCGGCCTGAAGCAGCTCAGCTTTATGCCGGACAGTCATCTGCTGGCCTTCTCGTCGTATCGGGTTGCCCGTGCCGAGATCGCCGACCGTTCCGGAAACGCAGTCGAAGCGCCGCATGGCTGGAGTTTCACGACAATCTTCGATCAGCTGCCCCCGGAACTTCCCGAGTTCTAGGAGCCGGTCTCTAATTCTCGGACAGCCTCCTGGCAGCCAGTCGGACTCGCCATGCACCGGCTTCCAGGCGGACGGTCCTGCCGCAAGCCGCTGTGCGGAGGAAGCAGACGCAAAAAGGGCAGACGGAATAACCGCCTGCCCTTTTTGCTGGTTTGGATTGTCGACTTAAATTAACGCTTGGATGCGCGCTTGGCCGCCTTGAGCGGGTTGACACGAACGTCGTCAATCTTGACATCGATTTTGCGGTGGGTTGCGAAGTTGCACAGTCCGTTTACCCATTTGGCGGTCGGTTCGGGGTAGGCGCCGCAGACATCGCCGATGGTGCCCTTGACGATCCGGCCGCAGCCCTGACACTCTTCAACAACGATCTGGCAGCTGCCGGTTTCGGCGACACAACCGGCTTTTTTCCAGAAGGTACACTCGGTACCGGGGAGTACGGTTTGGCACTGCATGTTATGAATCCTCCTAGCGTGTGCTTGGTCTCTTGTTAGAACAGTTACTATTAACTAAAATCCGATGCGGAGTCAACGGTTATTTGCGAAGTGCGCGGCAAAAAAAAACCTTCCCGAACGATCGGTTGCGATTGACCGCCCGCGGCGGATTGGATAAGTTACCATCCTATGAGTGATAAGCATCTGAAAAAACTGGCCGGGCTCGGCAGGGCGGAGTGGGAAGCGCTGTGCCGTCGCTGCGGGCGCTGCTGTTACGAGAAGCTCGATGACCGGGGGAAAATCATCTACACCGCCACTCCCTGCGATCGCTTCGACCCGGCAAGCCGGCTCTGCACCGTGTACGACCGGCGCAACCGGCTGCGGCCCGACTGTTTGCCGCTGACCCCGGCGATTGTTGCCGCGGGCTACCTTCCCGCCGATTGCCCCTATGTCGTCGGCCTGGAGAATTATCCGGCGCCGCAGCTGGAGAGCGATGACGAGTGCTGATCCGCAAGCGGCTGTCGACCGCTTCGGCAGGCTTGCCGATCCGCCGTGGTATGCTTTACTTTCCTTTGCGGCCGACCGCAAAACGCCTGCTGCTTGCCGCTCGGCCGTGGGCGGGTTCACGGTGCGATGCAACTGACAACCTTTTGATGCTTTCGCAAATAAGCATCTATAAATGGTATGGCTAAGCAAAAAGCGTCAATTGCTGCGTTGCTGCAATTGGTGAGTTTTTGCGACGCCATCAACCCTTCAATGACGTAACGGGGATGGTGATGAACAGGATTACATTCGGGACCTCCGGCTGGAGAGGGATTCTCGGCGACGATTTCACCCTGGAGAACGTGCGGATCGTGACCCAGGCGATCGCCGATCATCTGCAGGCGGAAGGGCTGGCCGGCAACGGCCTCGTCGTCGGTTACGATGCGCGCTTCATGGGCCGGGATTTTGCCCGGGAAACGGTGCGGATTCTGGCCGGAGCCGCTGTCAAGTCGTTCCTTTGCAGTCGCGATACGCCGACCCCGGTGATCGCCCACGAGCTGCTGCGGCGCAAAACGTCCGGCGCCATCAATTTTACCGCCAGCCATAACCCCTACGACTATAACGGCATCAAGTTTTCACCCGCCTGGGGCGGGCCGGCATTGCCCGCGACCACCGGCGACATCGAAAAACGCGCCAACGCCATGAGCGGAGAGATCTGCTACAAGGGGATGTTTCTCGATCAGGCCGAAGCGGCCGGACTCTACGAAATCATCGATCCGCGCCCGGCCTATTTCGAGACGATCCGCAAGCTGGTCGATTTCGCAGCCATCGCAGCTGCGGAGATGAAGATTGCGGTCAATCCGCTCTACGGCTCCGGCCGCGGCTATCTGGACGTCCTGCTCGAAGAGGCCGGTGTCGAGATCGTCAAGATCAACGATCATCCCGATCCGTATTTCGGGGGGGAGCCGCCGGAACCCGCCGCCGAGCATATCCCCGATTTCATCAAGCTGGTTCAGGACGACCGGCAGATCGGCCTCGGCCTGGCCACCGACGGTGACGCCGATCGTTTCGGGATCGTCGATCGTGACGGGACCTATATCGAGCCGAATTACATCCTGGCGCTGCTGTTCGATTACATGATCCGCTGCAAGGGGATGAAGGGCAATGCCGCCCGCAGCGTGGCGACCTCGCATCTGATCGATGCCGTGGCGGCGCATCACGGCGTCAAGGTGCTGGAAACGCCGGTCGGCTTCAAATACATCGGCGAAGCCATCAGCGCCGGCCGGATCCTGATCGGCGGCGAGGAGAGCGCCGGCCTGTCGATCCGCGGCCATGTGCCGGAAAAGGACGGCATCCTGGCCTGTTTGCTGGTGGCGGAAATGGTCGCCGTGGAAGGGCGCAGCCTGCGGCAACTGCTGACCGATCTCTACAGTCGGGTCGGGGAGTTTCACACCCGGCGGATCAACCTGAAACTGTCGTCGGGGCTGGAAGAGACGCTTCCGGAAAAACTGCGCAACCCGCCTGCCGCGATCGGCGGCCGGACGATTGCCGAAACTATCCGCATCGACGGCAGCAAGTTCCTGTTTGACGACGGCTCATGGCTGCTGTTCCGCAAATCCGGCACCGAGCCGGTGGTCCGGCTCTACGGCGAAGCCCGCAGTGCCGCAGCGCTGGATGCGCTGATCAAGGCGGGCGAGGAATTCGTCCTTGGCTGACATCGGCACCAGCGGTCATGCGTCATGCTGAAACTGCGGGCGTTGCTGCTGGCCGCCTGTTATGACCGCGCCATGCGCCATGTCGAACGGCGCTGTCTGGCCCGCTGGCGGGCTGAACTGCTGACCCCGTTGCGCGGCGAGATTCTGGAAATCGGCAGCGGCACCGGAACCAACCTGCAGTACTACGCGCCGCAGGTCAAACGCCTGGTTCTGAGCGAACCGGACCGGTTCATGCGGACCCGGCTGCAGGTGCAGGCCCGCCGCCGCCGGGCATCCCCCCGGCAGGTCGAAATTATTCCCTGCCGGGCCGAACAGATCGATCTCCCCGCCGCCAGTTTCGATCATATCGTTTCCACCCTGGTGCTCTGCTCCGTCACCGACATCGAGCGGACCTTGCAGGAGCTGCGACGGCTGCTGAAACCGGGCGGCTCCCTGGTCTTTTTCGAACATGTCCGGGCCGACGACAATCCCGCACTCTATAAACTGCAGAAGCGCCTGGAGCCGGTTTGGAAATGGTGCGCCGGAAACTGCCATCTGACCCGGCCGACCGGACAGTTGCTGCAGCAGGCCGGCTTCGATGTCGAAATGGAGCGGGTCGCAATGCAGGGCGCCCCGGCGTTCGTGCGCCCGGTGATCAAGGGGGTCGCCTTTCGCTCCCGATGAAGAGCATGCGCGGAGGCACAACCATGGAACGTTTGCACAAGGTTCTGGATTTCTGGTTCGGTTCCGCCGGCGATGGCGAAGTCAGCGCCGCGCGGCAATCGCTGTGGTTCGGCAAGGACCCTGAGGTCGATCGGCGGATCGAGCAGCAGTTCGGCGCCCTGGTCCGGCAGGCCGTTTCCGGAGCCTGCCGCGAGTGGATCGCTTCAGCGCGGGACCGGCTGGCGGTGATCATCCTGCTCGATCAGTTCACCCGCAATATCTATCGCGACCAGCCGCAATCCTTCGCCGGCGATCCGCAGGCGCTGCAACTGGCACTGGAGGGGCTGGCGGCAGGCGAGGATCGGCAGCTGCAACCGATCGAGCGGGTTTTTCTCTATCTGCCGCTGGAACATGCCGAGCAGCCGGACCTGCAGGAGCGCTCGGTTGAACTGTTTACCGCGCTGGCGCGCGAGGTTCCCGAAGCGCAGCGCCAGGTTTTTTCCGGACACCTGGATTATGCCATCCGCCATCGGGACATCATCGCCCGCTTCGGCCGTTTTCCGCATCGCAACAAGATGCTCGGGCGCGGCACAACCCCCGAAGAGGCGGAGTTTTTAACCCGGCCCGGTTCCTCCTTCTGATCTCAACACAGCGCAATGCTCATACGTTGGCGGGGACTGGCTGCTTTCCTGGCGGGAGGTTGACAATGCAGCGGGATACATCCATTAAAGCCATGCGGCTGGCTGCGGTTTTCCTTTTCCTGCTGCTCTTCGGCCATCCTCTCTGCGCGGTCGGGGAAGGGTGGCGTTTACCCCCGCTGCCCCCCGCCGAAACGTATGGCGACCTTCTTCTCGACCGGGTCGCCTCCCGCAATCAGGTCAAGCCGGTGGCCTTTTCACATGGGGTCCATCGTCGCAAGTTTACTTGCCGGGTCTGCCATTCCGAGCTCGGCTTCCAGATGGAGCCCGGGGCGACCGAGATCAGCGAGGCCGCCAACCGGAAAGGGGCGTTTTGCGGGGCCTGTCATGACGGCAAGACCTCCTTTGCTCTTCAGGGGAACTGCGCCAGATGCCACGGAGGTCGACCTGGCCAGGAAAAGCGTGCTGAACTGTCCGGTCTGCCGGCGACCCGCTACGGCTATGGCCGCGACTGGGTGATGGCCCGGCAAGAAAAGTTGATTACCCCCGCCGATTCCCTCAACACCCCGAGCACGCCGATCATCCTGGACAACGTCCTGACCCTGGAAGCCCGCTGGGATTTCATTCCTTCATCGATTTTCCCGCATGGAACGCATACCGAGCAACTCGACTGTAACAGCTGTCACCCCGACCCCTTCACTATTCAGAAAAAAGGGACGAAGGACTTTACCATGGAGGCCATGCTGAACAGGGAATTCTGCGGCGCGTGCCATCGCAACGTCGCCTTCCCACTCCATGATTGCAAGCGATGTCATCCGCAAATGTCGGAAGGCTGGTAGCGCGTATCTTCGGCGCAGGCTGCACAACAGCCTTTTGCCGACATCACTGCATGAGCGGGGTCTGCCCTCTGTCGATTCCGATGGCGGACTCCTTTGGTTTCGTACGGAATAGAATAAGGCGGCGCCCCGGTTGGGGGCCGTCCGTTGGCGACGAGGAGTCGTGCAAAGGGGAGGGTAGAGCCGGAAGAAATGCGGGGCTACTTCTGCTGGAGAGTCCAGAGCTCGTGGCGAGCCTTGGGGCGGCTGCCGCGCAGAGCGCGGGCAAGAAAGAGAGGGCAGCCGTCGTAGTCCTCGGTGCTGCAGCGGAGATTCCTGGAATGACGGTCGACGGGCAGGCCGGAGAAAGCGGCCCGGCAGTGGCCATCGGTATCGTTGTGGAAGGGGCAGACGTCGGGCATCGGCCGGCTGCCCCCCGGGCCGCGGCAAGTGGTGATTTCGGTAAGCATGGCAAAACTCCTTTGCTGTTCGGTTTCGTTGATGGCCGCAACTCTGCCCTGGTTTTGTTCGGGAATTGTTGGCGGCGGGTAAGGTTTTCGTTCGATTCGTGTCCATGCCGGGGTCTACCATCGGAATGTGCGGGAATCCTGGCAGTCGAATTGGATAGCTTCACGGATGAAATTGTGGAACTATGCCGAAGGTCTGAAGCCGGGCGGAATGTCTGCCCATTTCTGGAAAGGCGCGGAACAATGGAAGACCTTCTCTGGTGGTACTGGATTTTACTGGGGATCGTCCTGGTGATGCTGGAGCTGGTGGTCCCATCCTTCACCATCTTCTGGTTCGGCCTGGGCGCCCTGCTGACCGGCCTGCTGACGGCCGTTCTTCCGGGGCTTTCCGTC
>DASWJX010000262.1:0-4078 GCA_036396915.1 Geopsychrobacteraceae bacterium
CTGAACAGGCAACACTTTTCCGGACACAAGTTTACGCAGATCACTGAGGAAAACCAAAAGGCTCGGGGTTTAAGACCATAAAGAATTGGCAGTTCTCAGTGATCTCAGTGTCTCAGTGGTGAATCGCTTTTGACTGTAAAGCCTAAAACCCCTGAAAAGCATCGAACCACTGAGCCACTGAGGACACTGAGGAAAACCAAAGGCTTGTCAGGTTTTTCAGATGAGGAGGGGATAAATTCATCAGTGACAGCTGAATAGCTGCTTTAGGCTGAGCCTCAAGGACTTGATTTTGTCCACATTCGCAACAGGCTTGAATTTGCCACCAGGGCACCAAGAAACCATCAAGCACGGGAGTTAAGGAAAATGGAGACCGACTGGTCCAAGGTTTTTGAAGTCTTCGGCAGCGGCGTCATCGGCGTCTTTCTCGTCATGTTTCTGCTGCAGATCCTGACCCAGCTCAGCACCAGGGTCATCGACATGGTCGAAAACTGGAAGAACGACGAGGCAACGGTCTCTGTGCCGGCGCCGAAAAAACACGTCGTGCCAGTGAAAGATTAAGGGGACAGGACATGTTCGATATATTCAACGATCTTATTTTTTCCAGCGGCGTGGTCAGTCTGACCGGAGGAAACCTGGTGATGTGGCTGGTCGCCTTCGTGCTGCTCTACCTGGCCATCAAGAAGCAGTACGAGCCGCTGCTGCTGCTGCCGATCGCCTTCGGGATTCTGGTGGTCAATCTGCCGCTGACCTTCCTCATGGAGCCGGAGCATGGCTTGATCTGGTTCTTTTACCACTACGGCATCGAGCTGGATATCATCCCGCCATTAATTTTCCTGGGGCTCGGAGCGATGATCGACTTCGGTCCGCTGATCGCCAACCCGAAGACGCTGCTGCTGGGGGCGGGGGCCCAGGCCGGCCTCTACGTGACCTTCTTTGCCGCCATCCTGTTCGGTTTCGACCTGCAGGAGGCCGGCTCCATCGCCATCATCGGCGGCGCCGACGGGCCGACCACCATCTACCTGACCTCCAAGCTCGCTCCGCATCTGCTCGGCGCCACGGCGGTTTCCGCCTACGCCTACATGGCCCTGGTGCCGATCATCCAGCCGCCGATGATGAAGCTGCTGACCTCCGATCGCGAGCGCAAGATCGTGATGAGCAAGCTGCGTCCGGTCAGCAAACTGCAAAGGGTCTGCTTCCCGATCATCACCGCCATGACCATTATGCTGGTGGTCCCCTCGGCCGCGCCGCTGATCTCGATGCTGATGCTCGGCAACCTGTTCAAGGAATCGGGCGTCGTCGAACGCCTGACCAACGCCTCGTCCAACGAACTGATGAACATCGTCACCATTTTTCTCGGGCTTTCGGTCGGCGCCACCATGACCGCCGGCACCTTCCTCAACCCCAAGGTCCTGTTCATCTTCTTCCTCGGTCTGTTCGCCTTTGTCGTCAGTACCGCCGCGGGACTGATCATGGCCAGGATCATGAACCTGTTCCTCAAGGACAAGATCAATCCGCTGATCGGAGCGGCCGGCGTCTCCGCCGTGCCGATGGCGGCGCGCTGCGTCCATAAGGTCGGCTCCGAAGCCAACCGGCGCAACTACCTGCTGATGTATGCCATGGGCCCGAACGTGGCCGGCGTTATCGGCACGGTGGTGGCCGCGGCGATTCTGCTGAAAAACCTCGGTTGAAAAGCATCGTTGATTGCGCCGGGTTAGAGGGTTCACCCTTAAAAGCGGCCTCACGCAAAGCCGCAAAGCCGCAAAGTAAACCAGAAAAGGTCATGCAAGAAGCTAAGTATTCTTGGCGCCTTTGCGGCTTTAGTGAGCAAGGCGAACGAGCGTGAGATGATTATGAATTTCGACAGATTACAAACTTGATTTCAGATCAAAAGCGTTCTCACGGAACCAGAAGTAGGTGCCCTGAGGCGAGCCGCGATGCCGCAAAGTAAACCTGAAAAAGGTCATGCAGGAATCCAGGCATTCTTGGCGCCTTTGCGGCTTTGCGTGAGAAGATTATGGACTGATGCGTTCGCAATTTCGCTTCGGGAATGACCATTTGCAAGACCATCATCGTTACTGAAGTGATCCGATAACTATCATGACAAAGGAGAAAACCGATGCCTGAACTGATTGCGCCTATTTCCGGAAATGTCTGGAAGGTCCTCGTCGCCGTGGGCGACAAAGTCGAGATGGACGATGAGCTGGTCATCCTCGAAGCCCTGAAGATGGAAACCCCCATCTACAGCGACGACAGCGGCACCGTCACCGCGGTCAAGGTCAACGAAGGGGCCGCGGTCAACGAAGGGGATGTGCTGGTCGTCATCGACTGAGCCCGGCCCGACACTCCATCGCCATTGATACTTTCGTAAAAACTTAAGAGGATGGCGACGCCATCACTATTCAATCCGGTGCCGCTGCGCGACAAGGCGCAGCGGCACGTCGAAAGGGATTTGCCATGTCACGCAAGCAAACACCATTGCGGCCGTATTTCGAGAAAATGCCCGCCATCGGCGAGGAACTCAGGGCAGGGGAGGTGCGTCGCTGCCAGGCCAACGTCGAGCTCATCAAGGAGCAGGAGGCGATTCTCGCCGCCGAATTTGAGCGGGTTAAAAATGCCGGCATCCCCGCCGAAAAGATCCACCAGCGGGGCGGGATGACCATCTACGATCGTCTCGATTATCTGGTCGATCAGGGCAGCTGGTCGCCCCTGCACAGCCTTTACAACCCCACCGACAACGAGGAGGGGTGTACCGGGGTGGTCAACGGCATCGGCAAGATCGAGGGCCGCTGGGCGGTCATCATCGGCTTTGACAACAAGGTCATGGCCGGGGCCTGGATCGCCGGCCAGGCCGAGAACATCCTGATGGTTACCGACCTGGCCAAGCGGCTCAACGTGCCCCTGGTCTGGCTGACCAACTGCAGCGGCGTCAAGCTGATGGAGCAGGAAACCGTCTATGCCGGTCGCCGCTCCAGCGGAGCTCCCTTTTACCGCCACGCCGACCTCAATCATCTGGGCATTCCCATCCTCAACGGCATCTACGGCACCAACCCGGCCGGCGGCGGCTATCAGGGGATCAGTCCGACCATTCTGCTGGCCCACGACGACGCCAACATCGCCGTCGGCGGAGCCGGAATCGTCGGCGGCATGAATCCCAAGGGCTATATCGATGAACAAGCCGCCCGGGCGCTCATCGAAGCGACCAGGGATTTCAAGGTCAAGGCTCCGGGCCGGGTGGAGACCCACTTCGACCAGACCGCTTACTTCCGCGAAACCCATGATACCGAGCAGGGCGTGCTCGACGGCATCAAGGAGTACATGCGCATGATGCCCGCCTACGACCCGACCATGTTCCGGGTCGCCGAGCCCGCCGCGCCGAAACTGCCGGTCGCGGATCTCAATCTGATTCTGCCCGCCAACCAGAAGCGTCCCTACGATGCCATGCAGATTCTGGCGCGCCTCACCGACAACAGCGAGTTCATGGAATATCGCCCGGATTACGGCCGCGAGGTGTTTACCGGCATCGCCAAAATCGACGGCTTTCCGGTCGCCTTTATCGGCAACCGGCAGGGGGTCTTTCCCGGCTACCCCGACTATGCCGAGGGCGCCTATCCCGGCGTCGGCGGCAAGCATTACCGCGAGGGTCTGATCAAGCAGGGCGAGTTCGTCACCCTGTGCGGTCGCGATAATCTGCCGATCGTCTGGCTGCAGGATACCACCGGTATCGATGTCGGCGATGCGGCCGAGGAAGCGGAGCTGCTCGCCCTGGGCCAGTCGCTGGTCTATTCCATCGAGCAGACCGAGCTGGCGATGATGTGCATCGTGCTGCGCAAGGGAACCGCCGCCGCCCACTACATCATGTGCGGCCCCCAGGCCAACAACAACAACGCGTTCACTCTCGGCACCCCGCTCACCGAGATCTACGTCATGCACGGCGAAACCGCC
The DNA here is from genome assembly GCA_036396915.1 of Geopsychrobacteraceae bacterium. GTDB lineage: Bacteria > Desulfobacterota > Desulfuromonadia > Desulfuromonadales > Geopsychrobacteraceae > BM509. Next base: position 3,943 of record DASWJX010000262.1, read on the forward strand.
GCCGCGGCTTCCTATGCCCGTCGCCTGGTCAAGGAGGATGATGCCGGCAACGACCTGGCGCCGACCCTGGAGAAGATGAACCGCATGATTCAGGACTACCAGGACAAGTCGCGCCCGGCCTACTGCGCCAAGACCG
>DASWJX010000263.1:0-15168 GCA_036396915.1 Geopsychrobacteraceae bacterium
CCGCCGGCGCCAAGAGCCGCTATCGCCATGCTCATGGCGATCCGGTGATCGCCGAAGGAATCGACCTTTGCGCCCTGTAACGGTTTGCCGCCGACGATCCGCAGGCCGTCCTCCAGCGGTTCGATCGCGGCGCCGAGCTTCCCCAGGGTTTCGCAGATCGCTGCGATCCGGTCGGTCTCCTTGACGCGCAATTCCCGCGCATCCCTGATGGTCGTCGTGCCGGTGGCGAAGGCCGCCGCGACACTGACCACCGGAAACTCGTCGATGGCCCGGGGCACCAGTTCGCCGCCGATCTCGATCCCCTTGAGAGCGCTGCTGCGCACCAGCAGATCGGCCACCGGCTCGCCGCAGAGCTCGCGCCGATCGAGCAGCTCGATGTCCCCCCCCATCGCCTGCAGAATATCGATGATGCCGCTGCGGGTCGGATTGACGCCGACGTTTTTCATCAACAGTTCGGTGTCGGGGACGATCAATCCGGCCACCAGGAAAAAGGCCGCGGAAGAGATATCGCCCGGCACGTCGACCTCGCGGGCCGACAGCTCGACGCGACCGCGCACCGAGGCGCCGCCGGCGAAGGATTCGACCGCGGCGCCGAAATAGCGCAGCATCCGCTCGCTGTGATCACGGGACAGATGCGGTTCGTAGACGGTCGTCACCCCCTCGATCTGCATGCCCGCCAGCAGGACGGCCGATTTCACCTGGGCGCTGGCCACCGGCGAACGGTAGGCGATCGGCTGCAGATGGCCGGCGCTGATGGCAAACGGCGCCTTGCGATTGCCGTCGCGGCCGCAGATGCGGGCGCCCATTGCCGTGAGGGGCTCGATGACCCGCCCCATGGGGCGTTTGCGCAGATAGCGGTCTCCGGTCAGTACGGAAAAAAACGGCTGCGCGGAGAGGATGCCGCTCAGCAGCCGCATCGTGGTCCCGGAATTCCCGCAGTCGAGCACCGTATCCGGTTCCCGCAGGCCGCCCAGCCCCTGGCCGGTGATCAGCAGATCGCCGTTCTTTTCCTCCACGACCGCTACACCCATAGCCTGAAAGGCGGACAGGGTCGACAAACAGTCTTCCCCACGCAACAGACCGCGAATCCGGCTTTTGCCCTTGGCCAGCGCGGCAAACATGATCGCCCGGTGGGAGATCGACTTATCGCCCGGCACGACCATTTCACCGCGCAGACTGTTGACGGGGCTGACCGTCCTGCTTTCACTCATAGTGTTTTTCCTGCGGAAAAAGGTTCGATGTTCGATGTTCGATGTTCGATGTTCGATGTTCGATGTTCGATGTTCGATGTTCGATGTTCGATGTTCGATGTTCGATGTTCGATGTTCGATGTTCGATGTTCGATGTTCGATGTTCGGCGGGGATCGCACCCGGAACGTTGAACCGTTTTACAAAATGCCGTCGCGCAACTGCTTGGAACGAAGAAAGAATTCGAACAGCTTTTCGTCTTTGCCTTCACGCACATCTTTTTTCAGCTCGGCGAAAAACTTTTCGAAATGCTCCATCATTTCGAGCAGCGCGTCCCGGTTGCTCAGGGCGATATCGCGCCACATGGTCGGGTCGGAAGAGGCGATGCGGGTAAAATCGCGAAATCCGCCCGCCGAATATTCGAGGATATTCTCCTCATAATGATCATAGGAACCGACGGCATTGACCAGCGAGTAGGCGACCATATGGGGCAGATGACTGATGGCGGCCAGCACCCGGTCATGTTTCTCCTGCGGCATCCGCACCACCTCGCTTCCGGCCAGCGTCCACATCCTCTCCACCAGGTCGAGCGCCGCGGCATCGGTTTTTTCGGTCGGGGTCAAAATGCAGCGTTTGCCCCGGTAGAGCGTGGCGAACGCCGCCTCGGCGCCGCTCTGCTCGGTGCCGGCGATCGGATGGCCGGGGACGAAATGCACCGTGTCGGGCAACAGCGGCTCAATGGTGCGGATCACCTCGCCCTTGACGCTGCCGCCGTCGGTCAGGATCGCCCCCGCTTTCAGGCCGGGCAGCAGGCTTTGCGTAACGCGCGCCAGCGAGCGGACCGGGGTCGCCAGGAAGACCACATCCGCGCCGCGCACCGCCTCGGCGGGATCGCGCGAATAGCGATCGACAACCCCCAGTGCCACGGCCGTTTCCAGGTTCGGCTTGCCGCGCCCGCAGCCGACCACCTCGCCGACGGCGCCGGCCTTTTTCAAGGCCAGGGCCAGCGAGCCGCCGATCAATCCGACTCCGATCACCGCCAGGCGCGGGATCAATACCCTGTCCGGCATCTTCAGTTACCTCCGGTTTCACTGCTCTGCCGGGCCAGCGGGTAGGAACCGAGCACCTTGAGAAAATGACAGCTGCCGCGCAGTTCTTCAATCGCATCGGCCACCGGTTGATCGGTGACATGCCCTTCCAGATCGAGAAAAAAGATGTATTCCCAGGCTTTCTGCTTCATCGGCCGGCTCTCGATTTTTACCAGATTGATCTGCCGTTTGCTGAACGGTTCCAGCATCCGATAGAGAATGCCCGGCTGGTCCTTGACGCTGAACATGATCGAGGTCTTGTCGTGGCCGCTCTTTTCCGGAGTCTTCCGGCCGATGACCAGAAAGCGGGTAAAATTGTTCGGATTGTCCTCGATCCTGGCCTTGACCACCTCGATCCCGTACTGGGCGGCCGCCGCGTGACTGGCAACGGCCGCCGCCGAGTCGTCCTCCGCGGCCATCTGCGCGGCGACGGCGGTGCTGGCGACATCGACCAGCGGCACGTCGGGCAGGTTTTCCTCCAGCCAGCGCCGGCACTGGGCCAGCGCCTGCGGATGGGAGACCACCTTGCCGATCCGGTCCAGCCGGCCGCTGCGCGACAGCAGATCGTGAGATATTTCCAGCAGCACCTCGGCGATCACCTGCAACTCGGAACCGATAAACATGTCGAGGGTGTGATTTACCACCCCTTCCGTCGAGTTTTCCACCGGCACCACGCCGTAGTTGGCGCGGCCGCGTTCGACCTCTTCAAACACCGCCGGAATGCTCTTCATCGACACCAGTTGCGCGGAAAGACCGAACTGCTGCATGGCGGCGACATGGGTGAAGGTCGTCTGGGGACCGAGAAAGGCAACCTTCATCGGCAGTTCCAGCGCCAGGGACGCCGAGATGATTTCACGAAACACCTTGCGCACCGCGTCGTTCGGGAACGGACCGGGATTGGACGTCGTCAGCCGCTCATAAATGGCCTGCTCGCGGCTCGGCACGTAGAATTCGCGGCTTTGCCCCGCCTTGGCCTTGCCGACCTCAAGGACCACCCCGGCCCGATCGTTCAGCAGATCGAGAATCCGGTTGTCGATGGCATCGATCTGAGCGCGCAGTTTTTTCAGGTCTGTCGCCATGATTACTCCTGTCGTAAAATGGACATGGAATGTAGCCCATTCGAAGCTAAAAATCAATTTCTGCCGATTGTTTCCATGCCAACCGACCCTGTTTCGGGCCTCTGAAACTCCGCCGTCAATCCTCGGCGCCGGCAGGCGCCTGATCTGCCCGAAACTGTCGGCAGAGCTCCGCCAGCAGTTCTCCGGTCCGGATAATCTCATCGCGGCCGTTCGGGCCGTTCTCCAACTGCGCGAACCAGCGCCGCGGAAAGCGGCGGTCGCCATGCAGCGCCCCGACCAGGGCGCCGGTCATGGCGCCGATGGTATCGCAGTCGCCCCCCAGGTTGACCGCCTGCACAATCGCCTCTTCCGGGTCGTCGCAAAAGCGCAAGGCCGCCCAGAGCGCCGGCGGCCAGGAGTCGGCGCTGCGGACCCCGCAGGCAAAACACTCGGCAACCGCATCGCCATCGGCATCCGTCGCCAGCAGTTGCGCTAGCGCAGTGAGGCGGCGCTGCAGAGGCCGGTAACGGCAGAAGCTGTTGAGCCGCGCTATGAACACTTGGGCATCCGGTTCGGCTCCGCTCGGCAGATCGAACATCGACCCCACCGCCAGCGCCTGCAAATAGGCCGTCTCGACCGCTTCCGGATGGACGTGGGTACAACGCACCGCGTCGAACACCGCCGCGCGAAAAACGCTCTCGTCCGCGCCACCATAGAGCAGACCGAGCGGCGCAATCCGCATGGCGGCGCCGTTGCCGAACGATCCCTCGGAAAAAAACCGGGTTCCGGTCTGCCGATAATCCGCTCCGGCGTTCAACGCGTCCAGGATGCTGACGGCGCTGCGTCCGTAGCCCCTGCGCGGCGTAAAAGCTTCGCCGTAGCGACGGGAGCAGTCCGCGGCATCGATGCCGCGCCGGTCGATCAGTGAACGGGCCAGCGCCAGGGTCATTTCGGTATCGTCGGTATAGCGACCGAAGCCTCTCGCATGCGGCAGAAAATCGCGCACCTCGCCGAACGCGAGCCGGATCTCGGCGCGCGAGCGCATCTCCACGGCGGCCCCCAGCGTATCGCCGAAGGCGGTGCCGAGCAAACTGCCGACACAGCGGCTGCGGAAATTTTCACTGACCATCGCTCACACCATACATATGGATGCTTTCGCAAAAACGTAAGAGGGTGGCGACGCCATCAATACTTGACCGCCGCGGCAGGCAACGCTTAAACTGCGGCGGCGTAAAAGACCGGACCACAACCCCTCCACTCATCAAAGGTTAGCTTATGTCGATCTCCAGAAAAGTCAACGAATGCATAGAAGGTGCCTCCTGGATCCGCAAAATGTTCGAGGAAGGCGCCGCCCTGCGTCGGCAGTACGGCGACGACCAGGTGTTCGATTTCTCCCTCGGCAATCCGACCATGGATCCGCCGCAAGAGTTTTACGCGGCACTGAAACAGCTGGCCGACCATCCGCTGCCCGGCATGCATCGCTACATGAACAATGCCGGGTACGAGGAAACCCGCGCCGCCGTCGCCGAGGTTGTCGCGGAAGGCTGCAACCGGCCGGTCAGCGCCGCGCAGGTGGTGATGACCTGCGGTGCCGGCGCCGCCCTCAACGTGGTGCTCAAGACCCTGCTCAACCCCGGCGATGAAGTGATCATCCTGACGCCGTTCTTCGTTGAATATAAATTCTATATCGACAATCAGGGCGGAGTCCCGGTGGCGGTCGCCACCGATGATTACTTCCAGCCCGATCTGGCGGCCATCGAAGCGGCGATAACCACCAAAACCAGGGTGCTGATCATCAACTCGCCCAACAACCCCACCGGCGTCATCTATCCGCAGCAGACCCTGACCGCGCTGGGGGAGCTGCTGAAACGCAAGGAACGGCAGCTGCAGCAACCGATCACGGTCATCTCCGATGAGCCCTATGCCCGGATCAGCTTCGACGAAAAGGTGCCGCACATCTTCACGGCGATCGACAATTCGGTCATTGTCACCTCCCACTCCAAGGACCTGGCGCTGCCGGGGGAACGGATCGGCTACCTGGCGGCCAACCCGGCCATGCCGGACGGCGAGCTGTTCATCCAGGGCGCGATTTTCTGCAATCGGGTGCTGGGCTTTGTCAACGCTCCGGCGCTGATGCAGCGACTGGTTGCCGGGCTGCAGCGCTGCAGTGTCGATATCGAGGAATATCGTTACAAACGGGATCTGCTCTACAACAAGCTGACCGGACTGGGCTTCAAAATGGTCAAGCCGGGCGGCGGCTTCTATCTGTTCCCCAGGTCACCACTGGCCGACGAGATCGCATTTGTCCGCCTGGCCCAGCAATACCGGATCCTGCTGGTGCCCGGTTCGGGTTTCGGCGCCCCGGGCTATTTCCGGATCGCCTACTGCACCGACAATGACATCATCGAGCGCAGCCTGCCCGCCTGGGAACAACTGGCGAAAAAAGTCGGTCTGTAGGATTACGGTTTTTCCGTGCCGCCGCCGGGGGCTTTTTCTGACCCGGAACAATTGCGGGCAGGCGGTGACTGGCGAACGTCCCTTCAGGCAGCGTCCGGCGCGGCTGGTTCACGGACCGGTCTCCGGCCCGGCGGCACGAAAATCGGCGATCTGCAGCTGCACGCTGCTCCGCCCGCGCCAGCTGTTGAGCCCGGGGCGATAGAGGATGTCGATGCGGGCCGGAAGTTCGGCGATCCGTTCGGCCATCCCGAAAGCGATACAGGCGATGCGGGTCCCCTGCTGTTCCGCATCGAACCGCAGGTGGGTCTTGCCGACGATCTTCGGCGCTGTCGCCGCGACCTGCCGACTGACGAACGCCGGTTGCGGATTTCCGGCGCCGAACGGACTTAAGCGCTCCAGCTCCTGAACCTGAGCGAGGCCCAGCGCGGTCAGCTCCGTCTCGCCGTCATGCATCAGCCTGGGGAGCAGATCGTCGGCGGACAGGGTCTGCCGGGCGACCGCATCGAACTGGCCGCGGAAGGCGTCGATTCCGCTTTGTGCAAGACTCAGTCCCGCCGCCATGACATGACCGCCGTAACTGTCCAGAGATGACGCGCAGGCCTGAAGGGCCCGATACAGATCAAAGTTGCGGATGGAGCGCGCCGATCCCTTGCCTTGCCCGTCGGCGACAGCGATCATGACCACCGGACAATGATAACGCTCCACCAGGCGGCTGGCGACAATACCGATCACCCCGGAATGCCAGCGTTCATCGGCCAGAACCAGGCTGTAACGTGGCCCGGCCTGCTGTTGTTCCACGATTTCGATCGCCTGTTCCAGGGTCTGCTGTTCGATCTTCTGCCGCTGCCGATTGAATCCGTCGAGCAGCGCGGCCAGCTCTTCGGCTTCGGCGGGCTGCTCGGCGAGCAGCAGCCGGACGCCCAGGGCGGCATCTTCGAGACGCCCGGCGGCGTTCAGTCGGGGCGCCATCCGGAACCCCACGGCGCCGCAACTCACTTCCTTGACCTCGGCGACCTTTTTCAGGGCCTGAATGCCGGGCCGCAGCGAATCTTCGAGCCGCTCCAGGCCGGCCCGCACCAGGATGCGGTTGATCCCGCCGAGCGGGACGATATCGGCAATCGTCCCCAGCGCCACCAGGTCGAGTCCCTGGCGCAAATCCGGCTCCGCTCGCTCGGAAAAATAGCCGTTCTCTCTCAAGCTGCGGCGCAAGCCGACCAGCAGGAAGAAGGCGACACCGACCCCGGACAGCTCCTTCCAGGGGAAACGGCTGCCCGGCAGGTGGGGATTGACCAGCGCCAGGCAGACCGGCAGCGATGCGGAGGGTTGATGATGATCGGTGACAATCAGATCCAGCCCCAGTTCGGCGGCCAGCTCAGCTTCGGCCACTGCCGACACCCCGCAATCGACGGAAACCAGAAGCCGGCAGCCGTTGGCATGCGCCTGGCGGATGGCGTCGGCGGACAGTCCGTAACCGTCCTTGAGCCGAAGCGGGATATGATACTCCACCGCCGCGCCGAGCAGGCGCAGGGTTTCCACCAGCAGACTGCAGCCGGTGATCCCGTCGACGTCGTAATCGCCGTGGACGGCGATCCGTTCGGCGTGCCGCAGCGCCTGCTCCAGACGTGCCGTGGCAAGCGCCATATCGGGCAGCAGGTCGGGATCGGGCAGGGCCTGCAGGCGGGCCTCGAGAAACTCGCGGCCGCTGCTGATCGAATCGATGCCGCGGTACAAAAGAGCCCTGGCGGTCAACGGTTCGACATTGAGCCCCAGGGCCAGTTGCTGCAGCTCCGCCTCGGACGGCTTTGCCGCCCGCGGCTGCCAGGTTTTTTCAGGTATCGTCATCATTCCAGTCCGGATATGCGTACGGGTGCGCTGCGCAGCGGCAGATAATTGATCTCCCCCTTCCAGAGCGAACTCCGGCCGTCGAACAGTTTGCCCTCCAGGGTTTTGCTGTCGCTGGTTCCCCAGTAGTTGTTGCGCAGGTCGACCGAATGCCTGACCCGCTCGCCGAGACCGACGTTGTAGAAGCGATTGTCGAAAAAACTGTTGTTCTCGATCCGGTACGCGCCTGAGGCATCGGCGATCACCAGACCGTTGTCATTGTCGACAATCCGGTTCTCGCAAATGACCGGAGCGCCGGACAGATAAAATATCGCGGTGCCGTTGTGGCGCAACAGGTTCCTTTCGATCAGCATCTCGGCATTGTGAAACAGGAGTCCGACCTGATTGTGCTCAAACCGGCAGTATTCGACCGCGATCCAGGAACGGCAGGAATGGAGGGCATTCATCGCCTGGCGGAATGCGCAGTTGTAAAAATACGCTTGCTCTGCGTCCTGAACCTTGATCCCGCCCCAACTTCCGGGCGGGGCATCCGGATCGACGTGACTGAAGACGATCGGCTCGGAGGCGGTTCCGCGGGCGATAATCTTACCGTGAACCAGCAGCTTGCTGCCGCGCAGCTCATGCGGTTTTCTCTGCCGGTCCGGATTCTCCTCCAGGTACGGCATGAAAAGGATCCGGCTGCCCGGCGCTATGGTCAGCACGGCATCCTTGCCGATCACCACTTCACCCTGCACACGGACCTCGCCTTCCCAGTAGATATTTCCACTCAGGACAGTGCTGCCCGCCGGCTGCGCAAGGCAACCCGCCAGGAACAAAAGCAGCGCTGCCGCCGAAAGCAGCAAACCGGTTCTCATGGAAAAACCCATCCCCCGACCTCAAGCCCGACGCCGTAGCCGACCGGCGGCTAATGAGTGAGACAGAACGCGAACAGGCCGGAAGATCCGGCCTGTTCCGATACTCTGTTGTTTTACTGAAACTTGCCCTGGGAGTGCATCGCTTCCAGGGAATCCACCTCCGCTTGGACCTGAGCGCTCTGGGGACCGGGAGGAGCTACGGCAAGAAACTTCTTCCAGGCCTCCAGCGCCTTGACCGGATCTTTCAGATCGTAGAGATAGACAATACCCAGGTTGTAAAGCGACTGCTGGTGGTTCGGGTTGATTGCGTTGGCCTTGGTGAAATTGGCAATCGCCTGATCGAAAGCACCGAGCCGCCGGTACATGACACCCTGATCGGTCAAAACATTGGGGTCGTCGCCGTTCAGCGCCAGAGCCTTGTCGTACGCGTCGATGGCTTTCACCGGCTGATCGGCGTCAAAATAGTTATGACCGAGCTGGACCCAGGCGTTGCGGTTTTCCGGTTCCTTGGCAACGATTCTCTCCAGCATGGTAATTTTCTGCTGGTAATCGACGGCCGGCGCCGAAGCCGGCGCCGAAGAGGTTGCCACCTGTGCCTTGTCGCTCTTCATATTACTGACGATCACCCCGATCAGCACACCGACGACCAGGACAACAACCAGCAGCAGTAGTGTCTCTTTTTTCATAACCGTCTCCTTTACTCGGTCCGGGCCGCCAGCCCGGACGCTTTGCGCTGTTCCCAGAAGACCAGCAGCGGACTGGCGACAAAGATCGACGAATAGGTGCCGATCAGAACGCCGACCAGCATGGCAAAAGCGAAGTTGTGAATCACGCCGCCGCCGAGAACGAACAGAGCCAGCACCACCAGCAGAGTCGTGCCCGAGGTCATCAGGGTCCGGGACAGCGTATCGTTGATGCTCCGGTTGACGACGAAGGAGAAGCTCTCCTTGTTGTACTTGGCCAGGTTCTCGCGGATCCGGTCGTAGACGATGATGGTATCGTTCAGCGAATAGCCGATGATCGCCAGAAAAGCCGCGATAATCGGCAGATCGATCTCCTTGCCGAACAGGCTGAACACGCCCAGGGTGATCACGACATCGTGAATAAGAGCGACAAGCGCGCCGACGGCAAAACGGAACTCGAACCGCCAGGAGATATAGACCAGGATGCCGATCATCGCATAGAAGATCGCCTTGATCCCTTTGGAGCGCAGGTCCTTGCCGACCTGCGGCCCGACCATCTCGACCCGGCGGATATCGACCTTGTCCGGTCCGTAGCCGGTCTCCAGACTGTCGCCGATCTGATTCGACAAGCCCTTGAGTTCATCGGAACTGCTCTCGACACGGATCAGGAATTCGCTCGCCTCATCGCCGAACTGCTGGACGCTCATGCTGCCCAGATCCAGACCGGCAAGCGCCTGCTTGATCGCCGCGGCATCGGTTTTTTCCTCAAAGAGCACCTGTACCAGTGTGCCTCCGGCAAAGTCGATGCCGTAGTTGGGGCCGCCTTTGACCGTCAAGGAGACCAGGCCGATCAGGATGAGCGCGGCGGAAAGGATAACGGCCAGCATGCGCTTGCCGACAAAATCGATATTGGTATCCGGTCTAATAATCTGCATTCCGGAAATCTCCTTAAATGCTCAGCCGCTTGACTGCGCGACTATCCAGATAAATGTTGAAAATCACCCGCGATACGAAAATCGCGGTAAACAGCGAAGCGGCAATACCGATCGACAGCGTCACGGCAAACCCCTTGACCGGACCGGTACCGAACTGAAACAGCACCAGAGCCGCCAGCAGGGTGGTCAGGTTGGCATCGATAATGGTCAGAAACGCTTTGCCGTAACCGACCTCAATCGCCAGCTTCGGCGCCTTGCCGAGCCGCAGTTCCTCGCGAATCCGCTCGAAGATCAGCACATTGGCATCGACCGCCATTCCGACCGTCAGCACGATACCGGCAATACCGGGCAGGGTCAGGGTCGCGCCGAGCAGCGCCAGCAAGGCGGAGATGAAGATCAGATTGAGGACCAGCGCGATAACGGCAACCACTCCGGACAGCTGATAGTAGATCACCATCGCAACGACGACCAGAATTCCGCCGACGATCACCGACTTGATCCCCTTGCTGATGGAATCCAGGCCGAGGGACGGTCCGACGGTCCGGTTTTCCATGATCGAAACCGGCGCCGGCAGCGAACCGGCCCGCAGCACGATCGCCAGGTCGGTTGCTTCCTGGGAGGTAAAGGAACCCGAGATCTGGGCGCTGCCGCCGGAAATCCGCTCGCGGATCACCGGCGCCGAATAGACGGTATCGTCAAGCACGATGGCCATCCGCTTGCCGACATTGGCCGCGGTGATCTGATCAAAGCGCTTGGCGCCGACGGAATTGAAATCGATGGCCACATAGGGCTCGTTGAAACGGGTATCGATCCGGACGTTGGCGTCGGCCAGCAGATCGCCGGTCAGCGCGGTCTTGTCATAAACGACGATCGGTGTTTCCGTCACCGCACCGGTGCTCGGGTTGACGTTGCGCTCATAGAGAATGCGGGTGCCCGGCTCAAGTTTCCCGGCGACCGCGTCCTGCAGATTGGCCTCTTCGGCAACCATCTTGAATTCGAGACGGGCCGTCTTGCCGAGCAGGGAAATGGCCCGGTCGGGATCCGCGACGCCCGGCAGCTGAATCAGAATCCGGTTGCCGCTCTGCCGCTGCAGGGTCGGCTCGCTGACGCCGAACTGGTCAACCCGGTTGCGCATGGTTTCCAGGGCCTGGCGCACCGCATAGTCACGGGTGTTTTCGATCTCGTCGTCGCTGAGACGGAAATGTTTTTCGATGAAGCCGCCCGCGACCGGCAGGGTTTCCTGCTCCAGCGAGGGGTAGCTTTCCGCCATCAAACTTTCAACCTGGCGTCCCGCCTCTTCGTCATAAACGATGACCACCAGACGGTCCCCCTGACGGCGCTCGATCCGTTTGTAGACGGCATCTTTCTCGCGCAGCAGGGCTTCGGTCTGGTCGATCAGGGTGTCGACCCGGCTTTCAACCGCCTTGTCGACATCAACGGCAAGGACCAGATGCATACCGCCCTGCAGATCGAGTCCGCGATGGATCGGGTCGACGGAGTCGGTCCACCAGGCGGGCAGATTATCGATGAAAGTCGGCGCCAGTGAAAACAGGGCCAGGACCAGACAGAGCAGAACCAGCCCTCCCCGCATTTTGATACTTTTCGACATGTCCGTCGTTTCTCCTTCTGAATATGGAGCAGGAGTCCGTAGAAAATCCATCCGGCGGACAATTACAGTCCGTCATGACAGGCTCCTAGCCTTCGCGTGAAACCTCGGTCACCGAGGAACGATTCACCTTGATCTTGACGCCGGTCGCGATCTCGATGGTTGCGGTCCCTTCCTGCACCGAAACGATCTTGCCGTGGATACCGCCGGCGGTCACGACGGCATCGCCGGCCTTGAGGCTCTCCACCAGTTCCCGGTGCTGCTTGGCGCGTTTCTGTTGCGGACGAATCAGCAGAAAATAGAAGATCGCGAACATCAGGACCAGCATGATGATCCCCTCGTAACCGGGGCGGCCACCTTCCTGTGCTGCGTTTCCTGCCATGGCAAATGCTTCTGATACCATCATTCAACCTCCTTGGTTGTAGAATCAATCGAACAGGATCGATTGTATAGAGTTTGCGGTTATTGATTTTCCAGGTCTCGATAAAAATCGGCCCGGAACCGGTCAAAACGTTTTTCGGCAATCGCCTGGCGCGCTCCCGCCATCAATTGCTGGTAATAGTACAGATTGTGATGGGTATTGAGCACCGATGCCAGAATTTCATTGCTCTGGTACAGATGGCGTAAATACGCCCGGCTGTACTTCCTGCAGACGTAACAGTTACAGGACGGATCGATCGGCTGCTGATCATCGCGATAACGGGCCTGCTTGATGCTGAGCTTGCCGAAGCGGGTAAAGAGTACCCCGTTGCGGGCATTGCGGGTCGGCATCACACAGTCGAACATATCACAACCGCGCGCGATCCCCTCGATCAGATTTTGCGGGGTACCGACCCCCATGACGTAGCGCGGCTGGTCCTGCGGCAGCAGCGGCAGCGCATACTCCATCATTTCGTACATCACCTCGGCGGGTTCCCCCACCGAGAGCCCTCCCAGGGCATAGCCCTCGAAACCGATTTCCTGCAGCTCTTCGGCGCTCTGGCGCCGCAGATCACGTTCCATTCCGCCCTGCACGATGCCGAACAGCGCCGTCTCGCCGCCCGCCGGCAGAACCTTGCGGCAGCGCTGCGCCCAGCGGGCGGAACGGGCCGTTGAATCGGCCACGTAACGCCGCTCGGCGGGATGGGGAATACATTCGTCAAAGACCATCACGATATCGGAGCCGAGCGCCTGCTGAATTTCGATCGACAACTCGGGGGTCAGCAGGTGCCGGCTGCCGTCCAGATGGGACTGGAACGAAACGCCCGCCTCCTCGATCCGGCACAGATCGCCCAGGCTGAACACCTGAAAGCCGCCGCTGTCGGTCAGAATCGGCCGCTCCCAGTTCATGAACTGGTGCAGGCCGCCCAGCCGGCGAATCAGTTCATGTCCGGGCCTCAGGTAGAGGTGATAGGTATTGGCCAGAATAATCCGGGCGCCGATCTCCTCAAGCGCTTCGGGCAACATCGCCTTGACCGTCCCCTGGGTCCCCACCGGCATGAAGACCGGAGTATCGATGCGGCCGCGTCGGCAGCTGATGCGACCGAGGCGCGCCCCGCTGCTCGCATCCCGCTGTAAAAGATCAAATTGAAATCGAGACAATAGCTTTCTGCCCTGTTCAAGCAATCAGCATGCAATCGCCGTAGCTGAAAAATCGGAAACGCTCCGCCACCGCCTGGCGATAAGCCCGCAGGATGAAATCGCGCCCGGCCAGCGCCGAAACCAGCATCAGCAGCGTCGACCTGGGCAGATGGAAATTGGTAATCAGCGCGTCGACCAGCTGAAACCGGTAGCCCGGATAGATGAAAATCTCGCTCTCCCCCGCGCCCGGCCGCAAACCGCCATGCTCGTCGACCGCCGATTCCAGTGCCCGCGCCGCCGTCGTTCCCAGCGCAATAACCCGGCGTCCTTCCGCTCTGGCCCGATTGACCGCCCGCGCCGTCGCCTCCGGCACCGCGTAAAGCTCGGCGTGCATCTTGTGCGTCCGGACATCGGCGACCCGCACCGGCAGAAACGTCCCGAGCCCGACATGCAGGGTCAGGGCGCAGATTTCAACGCCCTTGTGCCGCAACTGCCGCAGGAGATCCTCGGTAAAATGCAGACCGGCGGTGGGAGCCGCCACAGCGCCCTCGTTGCAGGCGAAAACCGTCTGATAACGCTCCCGGTCCGCGACCTCGTCGGGCCGCGTGATGTAGGGCGGCAACGGCAGGCGACCGACCTGCTCGACCCGTTCAAGGAACGGTCCGTCGCAGAAAAAACGGATATGCCGGTGGGGCGGTTCGCCGCCGGCCAGCACCTCGGCGCTAAGCCCCTCTCCCAACTGCAACGGCATGCCGACTTTCAAAGAACGGGAACTGCGGGTCATGCACAGCCAGTCTTCACCCTCTGCATCGTCAAGCCGACGAACCAGAAAAACCTCAACCTTGCCGCCGGACTCTTTATGTCCCAGCAGACGGGCCGGGATCACCCGCGTATCATTGACCACCAGGAGATCGCCCGGTTGCAGAGCGTCCACCACTCCGGGAAAATTGCCGGTGCTGATGTTGCCGGTCTGCCGGTCGAGCAGCATCAGCCGGGAGCCGTCACGCCGCTCGGTCGGGTACTGGGCAATCAGCTCCTCGGGGAGCGTAAAATCGAAGTCTTCCAGTTGCATCGGAACCGTTCCGCAGGCCTGCTTTGCGCAGGGAAAATCAGCGACCAAGAAAATCATATATACCCGGTAAAGTCAACGGCTTTCCGTCGCCGACCCGGCTTTGTCGATGACCTGAAAACGGCACCCCACAGAGCCGACGGCGCAGGCGCGCGGCAAAGCCCCCCATGCAACAGACCCGGCGGCGGCGGCGCGATACGATACGGAACAATTCCCGAACGGCCCGTTCACCAATCCAAGATTTGCAGGGTGATTTACAGGGCTGCACTCGACGACCGTTTGTGCTATGAATGGACTTTCATTTCAGCCGACAGGAGGTCACACCTTGCGTACCGTTATTGTTACCGTCTCAGTGTTTCTGTTCGTAATGCTCGCCGCTCCGGCCTTCGCCTTCATGGCCGAAGGCGAAGGCTGCGGCGCCGGCAGCTGTATCGACTGCCACACCTTGAGTAAAGAAGAAGCCGCGGAAATCTTCAAGCCGATCGGCGGCGACGTTCAGGCCGTCGAGCATGCCGAAGTTCCCGGCCTGTGGCGGATCGAGCTGAACGCCAAGGACAAGACCGTCCCCGTCTACCTGGACTACTCCAAGTCCTATATGATCGCCGGCGATGTCATCCGTCTCAAGGATCGAAAGAATCTCACCGATCAGCGTTTTCAGGAACTCAACCCCGTCGAAACCAGCCGCATCCCCCTGGATGATGCGCTGCTGCTCGGCGACAAGGACGCAAAAAACAAGGTTCTGGTGTTCACCGACCCGCACTGTCCGTACTGCAGCAAACTGCACATCGAACTGCAAAAAGCCGTGGCACAACGACCCGACATTGCATT
>DASWJX010000264.1:0-4219 GCA_036396915.1 Geopsychrobacteraceae bacterium
CAGGCGCAGCGCCCGCCTTGAGCACGTCGGGCGCTGCGCGGAAAGGAATCTGAGCCATGGCAAACGCGATGAATGGCAACGCCCACAAGGGCGTCGTACTGGATAAGGCCTCGGGACTGCCGCTGATCGTCCGCGACGAGGTGCATGCCGACCATGTCCTGTTCATCGATGTCGACGGCAAGCCGGTCACCGATCTCGACATGTTCGAGCGCTTCTCCTGCAAGATCCCGAACGAGAACCCCGACACCCCCGACCGGGTGGAGCCCGACATCGTCAACGAGCGGGAGTTCTTCGAGGACGATCTGCCGCTGCTGCCGGGGGGGAAGGAAATCCGCATGTTCGGCTTCACCATTCCGGGAAAGAAGCCGCAGTTCCCGGCCGCCACCATGCGCTGGGTGGAGGGGAAGGTCATCCACTCCATCGTCCATATGAAGAAGAACACCCACACCATCCACCACCACGGCATCGATGCCACCAACTTCAACGACGGGGTGGGACACACCGGCTTCGAGGTCAGCGGCAGCTTCACGTACCAGTTCAAACCGAACGTCGCCGGCACCTTCCTCTACCACTGCCACAAGAACACCGTGCTGCATTTCGAGATGGGGATGTACGGCTTTCTGATCGTCGATCCGCCGGTCGAAGGAGCACCGTTCCAGGATCGCGGATGGGGCATGGTGCGGCGCATGAACGACATCATCCCCTACGATGTCGAGGCCCTCTGGGCGGTGGACGAGTTCGACACCCGCTGGCACCGGCCCATCAACCACCAGGCCGGGCTGTCCTGTCCGTTCTATAACAGCGCGGATGTGAACAGCTTCGCGCCGACCGGCGCCGAAAACGTCGGCCTGCACGATTTCCGCCCCGATGTCTTTCTCATCTCGGGCGTGGCCGCCGCCGGAGGACCGATCGCCGATCGCCGGGTAGCGGTGCAGGCCGCCCGCAACGACACCATTCTCATCCGCCTGCTCAACGCCGGCTACACCGTGCAGGAGTATCTCTTCCCCGATCTGGACGCCGAGGTGATCGATGTGGACGGGCGCCCGTTGGGGCATGCGCCCGAGGGCACCTTTTCCCGGCCGTTCGGCATTGCGGCCGGCAAGCCCTTCCGCCTCACCACGGCACGGCGCTACAGCATGCTGGTCAAGCCGGCCGAAGCCGGCCGCTATCCCTTCCAGGTGCGCTTTCTGCACTGGATCAGCGGCCGGGAACTGGGTCGCGTCGAAACCTTCATCGATGTGTTCTGATCCCCACCCCAACCCTCCCCTTGAAGGGGGAGAAACGACCCCCCTTTCCGCTACGCTCCCTTCCCCCCTATTTTATAGGGGGGATTGAGGGGGGTTGCTTGGGAGGGTTCTGCTCCGCGGCGCGGCTCTCCTCCTCGATATAGGAGAGCAGTTCCTCGATCTCGACGGCGTTGAGGCGCAGATTGGGCATCGGTACGTTGTTCCATTCGGCCAGCAGGGCCATGGCCAGCGGATCTTTCTCCTGCAGCATCCGGTCCGGCGCCGCCAGCCAGCGCTCCAGCCAGGCCCGGTCGCGCTTCTCGGTCACGCCGAAAAGGTCGGGCCCGATGGCGCGCTGCGTCGACGGCTCGCCCTCCTTGACACCGATGGTGTGGCAGGGGGAGCAGCGGGTGCGGAAGATGCTCTCGCCCTTGGAGACGGGCCGCAGCTGTGTGGGGGGCTCGGCAGGCTCTTTCTTCTCCTCCGGCGCCGGCGGCCGCTTTCCGTCGTCCAGCAGGCCTTTGATCCGGGAGGCCAGAAAATAGGGGTTTTCAAAGGGGGTGCTCATCATCCACTGGCCCGTGCCCTGATTGCCGAGAACCAGGTCGGTGCCGTGCTGCGAGAGGGCGGGCTCGTCCTCCCGATACATGGCCAGCTTTTTGCGCACCTGCAGGATGTCGGCCTCCTTCCCGGTCAAAAACAGCCAGCCGGAGCCGACATCGAACTTCTCCGCATAGGCCTTGATCGTCTCCGGCGTATCATACTCGGGATCGATGGTGATCGAATACATGAAGACGTCCCGGCCGACCCGATCCCCCAGGATCCGCTTGACCTCGCGCAGCCGGGCGGTTTCGAGCGGGCAGACATCCGGACAGCGGCTGTAAAAGAAGTTGATCAGCACCACCTTGTCCTTGATCATATCGTCGAAGAAGCGCACCGTCTGCCCCTCGTGGCTGATCAGGGGGACGTTGGGGAAGTAGCCGGCGCCCCAGACGGAGCCGCCGTCGTCGGCGGCGACGGCGGTATTGGTCCAGAGGATCAGAGCGACTGCGATGAGCAGCAACCGGGCGATGGCGGCAGACTGGGGCTTGCGACGGTTTTCTGGCATGTTATTTTCTCCTCGTATCGAAACGTTCAGCCTTTAAGTCTAGCAAACCGATCGCATTCTCTCTATCCGAACAGAAAAAAATGCGCCTCTTCACCACGCACCCCAATGACATCATCATACATCTCTTCATTAGCCACGGACCCACACGGACAAGGGCGGACGAGAGGCCTTAACCTTTTTCAGGATCGGCCTCAAGAAAGCCTTTGGTTTTCCTCAGTGTCCTCAGTGGCTCAGTGGTTCGATGCTTTTCAGGGGTTCCAGGCTTTACAGTCAAAAGCGATTCACCACTGAGACACTGAGATCACTGAGAACTGCCAATTCTTTATGGTTTTAAACCCCGACGAGCCTTTTGGTTTTCCTCAGTGATCTGCGTAAACTTGTGTCCGGAAAAGTGTTGCCAGACCAAAATGCAATTTTCTTGAGGCTGATCCTGAAAAAAGGTCAAGGCCTCTCGTCCGCCCTTGTCCGTGTGGGTCCGTGGCTAATGAAGAGATGTCTGCCCCGTCATTCCGGCATGCTTTTGGCCTGAATCCAGGTTGGCGGTGCAGCGCTCAGGCCTCGGCGATCTTCAGGACGATTTTGCCGAAGTGCTGGTCCTCTTCCATCATGCCGTGCGCCTCGACGATCCGTTCGAGGGGAAAAACCTTTTCGATGATCGGTACGATAGTGCGATCGGCGAACTTCGGCAGGGCGCGGCGGCTGAACTCGGCGATGATCTCCCCTTTCTCCGCCACCGGGCGGCTGCGCAGCACCGAGCCGATGATCTGCTGGCGCTTGACCATCATCAGGGCCAGATTGAGTTCGGCCTTGATGCCGCTGATAACCCCGATGATCACCAGCTTGCCGGTGTAGGCCAGGGAATTCATGTTCGGCTTCAGGTACTTGGCGCCGACATGATCGAGGATGACGTGGGCCCCCTGCTTGCCGGTGAATGCCTTGACTTCATCGGTGAAGTCCGGAGTCTCGGTAAAGTCGATCACCAGATCGACGCCCAGCTGCCTGACCCGCTCGATCTTGCTCGGGTGGGCGGTGACGATCAGCCTGGCGGCGGGGGTCAGGGCCTTGGCCAGCTGAACCGCCGCCGTGTTGACCCCGCCGCCGCCGCCGTGGAGAATAGCGGTCTGGCCGTCCTGCAGACCGCCGAGCATAAAGACGTTGAGAAAGGCGGTAATATAGCTTTCGCTGACACAGGCCGCTTCCTCGAAACTCATGCTCTCGGGAATCGGCATCAGGTGATTCGCGCAGGCTACCGCGTATTCGGCATAACCGCCGCCGCCGACCAGGCCCATGACCCGGTCGCCGACCTGCCAGCCGTCGACCTCGCTGCCCAGCTCTTCCACCACTCCGGCCACTTCCAGGCCGAGAATTTCCGAGTCGCCGGGAGGCGGAGGGTAGTTCCCCTGGCGCTGAACCAGGTCGGGGCGGTTGATGCTGGTGGCGACCACTTTGATCAGAACTTCATGCGCCGCGGGGGCCGGCTTGTCGATTTCTCCCAGTTTGAGAACCTCGATACCGCCGAATTCGTCGATGACAACCGCTTTCATAGCTCTCTCCTTCAATAAATAGATTGAAAATATGCGGGATTCGTTGAGAATAGACCGGGCCTGCCGGTGTAAACGCAGATTATAGGGCATGTGGAGCAGGATTCAACCTAAGTTTTTGCGCAAGCATCTTTGATGCGGGAGGGTTTCATGACAAGGCAGTGGCGCTGCTCGGTTTGCGATTATCTGCACAGCGGACAGCAACCGCCGGACGTCTGCCCGAAGTGCGGGGTCGGTCCGTCGCAATTCGGGCTGGTCGTAAAGCAAAACGAAACCTCGGCTGATCCCTCGGGGCTGCGCGGGTTTGCCCTGGAGATGTGGCGGACTTTTGAACTGCATGCGGT
>DASWJX010000265.1:0-4144 GCA_036396915.1 Geopsychrobacteraceae bacterium
GGCTTGCAGTTGTTCAACCTGCTTCTGTAGTTTTTTGATTTCCTTACGCATGTCCGGGAGCTTGGCAAAACTCATGGTGGCCTTCAACCAGTCCTTGTGCGGCACGGTCGGAAAACCCGACAACATCCGGGGATGCTCGCCCCCTTCAATCGTGTTGGTGACCCCGCCGCGACCGGCTATGATGACATTATCCCCCACCTTGATATGACCGGTCACCGCCGCCTGCCCGCCGAAGGTGCAGTGCCGGCCGATTTTGGAACTGCCGGCGATGCCCGCCTGACCGGCCATCACGGTGTCCTCACCGACGACGACGTTGTGACCGATCTGCACCAGGTTGTCGAGCTTGGTCCCGCGGCAGATCCGGGTTTCACCCAGTGTCGCCCGGTCGACACAGGTACAGGAACCGATCTCCACATCATCTTCCAGGACCACAATGCCGACCTGCGGGATTTTATAATAGCGGGGTCCGTCCGGCGCGAAGCCGAAACCGTCCGAACCGATCACGGCGGCAGGTTGCAGGATGACCCGATCGCCCAACCGGCACTGCTCGCGCACGATGGAACCGGCGTGCAAAACACAATCCTTGCCGATCACGACATCATCGTAGACAACGACCCCCGGGAAAAGCGTCGTGCCGCTGCCGATGACGACATCTTCGCCGACCACGCAGCCGGGGTAAATCGTCACGTCTTCGCCGCAGCGCGCCGACTCGGCGACGTGTGCCCCCGGCCGGATTCCGGCAGGGCGCGAAGGCGGACTCTGCAGATGGGTCAGGATCCGGGCAAAGGCCAGATAAGGATTGGCGCAGACCAGCAGATTCCTGCCGGCCGCCGCAACGCCGGGAGCGACAATCACGGCGGAGGCCGCCGAACCGCTCAGCAGCGGCAGATATTTCGGATTGGACAGAAAGGTGATTTCACCCTCTCCGGCGCTGTCGATGGGAGCGACGCGGGAAATCCGCTGCGCGGGATCCCCTTCAATGCGCCCGCCGACCAGATCCGCCAGCTGCTGCAAGGTTGCCATCGGCACACTCCCTATTTTTTCTTGGCGTTGTAGGCATCGATGACCTTCTGGGTCAGGTCGATACGCTCGGCGGCATACAGCAGGGAGCTTTCGGTTTTTTCCAGAATGACGTCGTAATCGCCCTCCTTGCCCAGCGCATCGATAATATCGAAGATCTCGGCAAGGATCTGCTTGGTCAGGTCGGCATCCTTCTGTTGCAGCTCTTCCTGGATGTCCTTGGTAAAGCGCTCCAGTTCTTTCACCTGCTGCTGATAATCGCGGGTTTTCTGTGCCTTGGCATCATCGGAGAGCAGCACCGCCTGCTTCTCAAGATCCTGTTTGCGGGCCAGCAGGGCTTCCTGCTTTTCCTTGACGGTGACTTCATACTTTTTAACCTGCTCACTGATCTCCTGTTTGGCGGAAACTCCGGCATCGGAAAGATTCAGGGCTTTCTGCAGATCGATATAGGCGACGCCCCCCGCGGCCCATGTTGCGGAAGCGGAAAAGAAGAGTGCGGCCAAGACCAGTAGCGTTTTTTTCATTGATTTTTCTCCTGTCGCGTTTTTTGTTTAGAAAGCAGTTCCGATTGAAAATTCGAAAACCGTCCGCTTTTCATCTTCCTCCGGATCCAGGTTATATCCCCACTCGAAGCGCAGGGGCCCGAGCGGGCTGAACCAGCGGATACCGGCTCCGGCACTGTAGCGCATGTCCCGGAAATAATCCTCCTGCTGCCGCCAGGCATTGCCGGCATCGAAAAAGACCACCCCCTTCAGGCCCAGACTCCTGGAGATCGGAATCAGATATTCGAGATTGAAAAATGCCGATTTTTCGCCGCCGATGAAGTCGCCGGTCAGATCGTCCCGCGGCCCGACTTCCCGGGTATCGAAGCCGCGAATCGATCTCAGCCCGCCGAGGAAAAATTTCTCGTCGATGGGAATCTCCTCGTCGGTGGTCTTGAAAACATAGCCGATCTGGCCGTGCAGGGAAACCACCGTGTTCAGAAACAGCGGCCAGAAATGGCGATGGGAGCCGACCACCTTGCCGAAATATTCGGTGCCGCCAAGTCCGGCGTATTCGAAGGTAAACTTCGAGATGCCGCCGGTCGACGGGTCCTGGTAATAATCGGTGCTGTTGCGGTTCAGCGCCGCGGTCAGCGAGGAAAGGGTCGAGTCGCCTTCCTGTTCGGTAATCAGGATGCTTTCCGAGGTCACATCGTAAATGGTCTTGTCTTCGTAGCGATAGGTCAGCAGGCCCCTGACGTTTCTGGAAAGGGGGTGACCGCCGCGCACCGCGGCGCCGGTGGTCCTTTCGGAAAAATCGGTCCATTCCTGATCACGCTTGTAAAGATCGAAACCGACCGTCCACTTGCTGTCCAGAAAATAGGGATCGGTCACGCCGATCCGATAGGTGGTGGACGTCCCGCCCAGCGAGGCCGCCAGATCCAGCTTCACCCCGTAACCGCGAAAGTTGTCCTGACTGACCGAGCCCTGCACCACAAAATGATCGACCGACGAATAACCGGCGCCCAGGGTAAAGGTTCCGGTCGGCCGTTCCGCCACCTCGATCTCCAGATCGGCCAGGGAGGGATCGGTCCCTTCGCGGTCCCTGATGTTCACCGTCTCGAAAAAGCCGAGGTTTCTGACCCCCCTGCGGCTGGAGCGGATCTTGCTGGCGCTGAAGCGGTCCCCCTCCGCCAGATCCAGCTGGCGCCGAATCACCTTGTCGCGGGTCTTGGTATTGCCGAGGATGCGGATGTTGTCGATATGAACCAGCGGACCCTGTTCGATCTCGAAGGTCAGGTCGATTTTCCGCAGTTCCCGGTCCTTCCTGGTCAGGGGCACCACATTGACGTACGCGTAGCCCTGATCGGCATACAGATCGTTGACGGCCAGCACCGAGGAGCGCAAGTCGGAGCGGCTGAACACCGCTCCGGGCGTCATGGTGACCAATGCCAGCAGCTCCTGCGCGGGCTTGAGCAGATCGCCGTCGACGGCGACTTCGCCGACCCGGTACTGGATCCCTTCCTCGATCTCGATCAAAAGTTCCAGAAATTTGCCGTCTGCGCTCAAGGCGACCTGCGGCTGGCGGACTTCGACATCCATATAACCCTGATCATGATAGGCCTGCGTGATCAGAACCACGTCGTTTTGCGCCATATCCTCACGGTAGGTGCCGCGACCGGTCAGCCAGGACAGCCACCAGCGCTCGCGGGTCTCCATGATTTTTTTCAACTGCTTGTCGTCAAAAACCCGGTTGCCGTCGAAAACGATGTTGCCGACCAGGATATTCTCGCCCTCGTCGATTTTAAGGGTCAGAATTGCTTCGTTGTTATCATCCGTGGTGACAAGCGGTTCGATCTTTGCCGCGTGATGGCCTTCTTCGATATAGGCCTGCCGGAACGCCTCGACCGTCGCTGCAACCTGAGCGGGATCGTAGAGCGCCGGGGTCGTGATGCTGATCAGCTTGCGCAAATCCTCTTCGGAGAGTTCATCAAACCCTTCGAGCCGCACCTCCCGCAGCAGGGGGCGCTCACGGACCGTGAAGGTCAGGATGCTCACGCCGTCCCGCTCGGTGACCTCGGCGGACACATCCTCGAAACGGCCGAGAGCAAAAATATCCCGCAGCGCCTGATCGATCTCTTCCGAGGTAACGGTCTGCCCCGGCACAATGTTCAGGACCGATCGGATACTGGCGTTGGAAACCCGATCGGTTCCGGCGATCACCACATCGGCGATTTGATAATTCGCCGCCGCGGCAAGCCCGGTCATCACCAGCAGCAGAAAGACGACAAACAAACAACGAAAATACATATAAACTAATCTACCCTCTTAGCTTTCCTACAAAAACATCAATTCAGAACATCGCCGGCCAGCTGGCCGTCTTCCATGTGCAGCGTTCGATCGAGACAGGCCGCCAGCGGCGCGTTGTGGGTCACAATGACCATGGTCAGGCCGCGATTGCGATGCAGGCGATCGAGCAGGGCCATGATCTCGTCCGAAGTCCGGCTATCCAGATTGCCGGTCGGCTCGTCGGCCAGCAGCAGTCGCGGTTGCCGGATCAGGGCTCTGGCGATCGCCACCCGTTGCTGTTCGCCGCCGGAAAGCGCCCCGGGCTTATGGTCCAGCCGCTCTGCCAGGCCGAC
>DASWJX010000266.1:0-5989 GCA_036396915.1 Geopsychrobacteraceae bacterium
CGGGACAAGGGACACCGGGGGCCCTTTCTTTGGTTCGTTTCTTTGGGCAAACAAAGAAATGAACACACTGACTTCATGGCCCAGTCCCCCGGAATTCCCGGATGAACCT
Organism: Geopsychrobacteraceae bacterium; assembly: GCA_036396915.1. GTDB lineage: Bacteria > Desulfobacterota > Desulfuromonadia > Desulfuromonadales > Geopsychrobacteraceae > BM509. The sequence goes on from DASWJX010000266.1 coordinate 110, forward strand.
TAACAAAGGGGGGGCGAGGGGGGATTTGCGGACGGGCGCGGGCGGTTCCGGGGTTTTTAAATCCCCCTCAATCCCCCTTTGTTAAAGGGGGAGGCGAAAAGTGCCGCCGCCGTGGGCGGCCCACGGTTTTGTCGGCGCCCTTGAGGCGCTCTGAAGCGCTCACCAATAAGCCCCCGGTTTTGCCGGTAACAGCTGATTGGTCCATTTTTTCTAAAAAAATCAAATCAATAGAAAGTTTATATTTTACCTATCATAAACGTATCTATTCTTAGCATATTGTTAAGCCTCTATAAGAATCATATAAAAAAGATATCAACATGAAAAAAAAGAAATGGTTTTCATCCTTTCCGGCAAAACCTGAACTACTTACCAAACAATCTTATTCGATGGTGAATGATAGTGAAAACTCAAGAGGTTTCGCCCAAATATACCGTATTCAGTCAAGAGGTAACCCCGGAATTGCAAGACAAGCAGACGTATCAAGTGAAATTATTTCCCGCGGGGGAGAAAATCTTCCCCTTTGCCATTCCGCCGCGGATCGAGATCCTGCCGTTGAATCCGAAGGATCCGATTCATGTTTGCAGAACGATTGCCTAAATCCTGAAATGCCCGGCATAACCGGACAAGGGGGAAGGATAGCATGCATTCGGTTCGCATCTCCACAGCCATTACGGTTTCCGTCTGGAAAGCGCTTTTTCTCCGCGAAGCGCTGATCCGCCTTTTTGCCAGTCGCGCCCTCTGGTTCTGGTTGCTGGCCGAGCCCGTGTTGCACATGGCCATTATGATCGCCATCCTCACGGCGATCCGCGTCCGCACCGTGGGCGGTATCGACACCGCCGTCTGGCTCATGATCGGGATGCTGGCCTTTTTCATGTTTCGCCGCACCGGCACGCAGGTCATGAATGCCGTCAGCGCCAACCAGGCGCTCTTTGCCTACCGGCAGGTAACCCCCATTGATACCGCGCTGGTGCGGGGTGGGCTGGAAGGCCTGCTCATGGCCATTATCACCCCCATTCTGCTACTGGGGGCAGCCCTGCTTGGGTATGCGGTGATCCCCGCGGATCCGCTCACGGTGTTCGAAGCCTTCCTTGGCCTCTGGCTGGCGGGGATGGGGTTCGGGCTGGTGAGTTCGGTTGGCAAGGAGCTGGTGCCCGAACTGGGCCGGGTCATCGAGCTGGTGATGGTGCCGCTTTATTTTATCTCCGGCGTCCTCTTCCCGCTCTCCACCTTGCCGAAACCTTACCGCGACTGGCTCATGCTCAATCCGGTGGCGCACGGCCTGGAGTCCGCCCGCCTGGGTTTTGCCCCGCACTACCACGCCGTGCCTGAATTGAACATTGCTTATCTCTATGGCTTTGCCTTGGTCACCGTCTTTTTGGGGCTGACCCTGCACCGCCGATTTGCCTTGAGGCTGGCCACCCAATGATCATCGTCGAAGACGTGCATAAGCGTTACCAGACCGAGCACGGTCCCGGCAAATGGGTCTTGCAGGGGGTGAATTTTACCATCCCGACCAAACTCAATGTGGGGCTGGTCGGCGCCAACGGTGTCGGCAAATCCACCCTGCTGCGGATTATCGGCGGCGTGGATCACCCCAACAAGGGCCGCATCGAACGGCATTGCCGGGTTTCCTGGCCCATGGGACAGGGGAGCGGCTTGCAGGGCTCGCTCACGGGCCGGCAAAACGCCAAATTCGTCTGCCGCATCCATGGCCACGAAGGCGATATCCCCGACCGCCTCGCTTATATCCAAGACTTCGCCGAAATCGGCGAGGCCTTTGACGAACCCGTCAAAACCTACTCATCCGGCATGCGGTCCCGCCTGCAATTCGCCCTGTCGCTCGCCTTCGACTTTGATGTGTATATCTCCGACGAGGTCACCTCCGCCGGCGATTCCGCCTTCAGAATTAAAGCCGCGGCCGCGTTCAAAAAACTGGCCGATCGCTCCGGGCTCATCATGGTCTCGCACGGCGAAGGCACGCTCAAACAATTTTGCTCGGCCGGAATCTGGATTAACAACGGCAAGGCGCACTGGTTCGACCGGATTGACGATGCGCTGCAAGCATACAAGGAGAACCCGCCCGGATGATCGCCCAACTCAAGGAAACCAAGATCGGGCAGTTTTCAGCGCACCTCCTCGGCTGGCTGCAGGAAGAAATGGCCCCTGCCCTGCTGCGCCGCCGCATCATCGGCGCAGCCGTCATCATTTCCCTGCTGGCCGCGGTATATTGGCTGGTGATTGCCTCGGACCGTTATGTTTCCGAAGCCCACGTCATCATCCAGCGGACCAATCTGGCCGGCAACCCGACCATGGATCTTACCAGTCTGTTCGGCGGAGGCAACAGCCGGGCAGACCAGTTGTTGCTGCGCGACCACCTGATGTCGGTGGACATGCTCGCCAAGCTCGACGCCGCCTTGAATCTGCGCGGCCACTACAGCGACTGGCATCGCGATCCTCTCTCGCGCATGTGGTTTAAGGACGCCTCCATGGAATGGTTCCATCGCCATTACCTTTCCCGGATGAGTGTCGATTTCGACGACTATTCCGGGGTGTTGATGGTCAAGGCCCAAGGGTACAACCCCAAAACCGCCCATGCCGTAACCACCCTGCTCGTACAGGAAGGCGAGCTTTTCATGAATGAAATGGCCCACAACCTGGCGCAAGACCAGGTCGCTTTCCTGGAAAAGCAGGTCGCCCAAATGAACAAGCAGGCCATGAAGGCACGCCAGGCCATGTTAACCTTTCAGAACCAAAAAGGCCTTGTCTCGCCACAGGCCACGGCGGAAAACATTGCCGCCATCGTCGCCAGGCTCGAGGCCCAGCGCACCGAACTGGAAACGCAGCGCAGCGCGAGTCAGGCCTATCTGGTACCCAACCACCCCAATATCGTCCAACTCAGCCAACAAATCATCGCCGTGGAAAACCAGATTGTTCAGGAACAGGCCAAGCTTGCCTCGCCCGGCGGCGCCACCCTCAACCGCACGGTGGAAGAATTCCAGCGGTTGGAGATGGAAGCCGCCTTTGCCCAGGATCTTTACAAAACCGCCCTGGCGGCCCTGGAAAAGGGCCGCATGGAGGCCACCCGCACCATCAAGAAAGTCTCCATGGTCCAGGCGCCCACCCTGCCGGAATATCCGCTGGAACCCCGGCGTTTTTACAATACCCTGGTGTTCATACTGGTGGCCATGCTGCTGGCCGGTGTGGCGCACCTGCTGACAGCCATCGTGCGTGACCACAAGGACTAAGCCCATGCGCAAACAATTGCTTTCTTCCTTCATCATCGGGGTCATCGCCGTGGCGCTGGCCTTCCCCGTCCAGGCAGCGGTCCCGGATTTTTTGGGCGTGAGACGGGCGCTCAACCTGGACCCGGAGACAGACAACCCGCCCGCGACAAAAGTGCCTGACCAGGTCATCGCCGCGCCGGAGCTCATCGTCCCGCCGCCGCAGTTCTTCGATTACTCCGCCAACCTCAACAGCGAGGTTTTCGGCGCCAATCTCTTCACCGGCGCTTTCGCCCGCCACGGCGCCACCCAGTTCAATCCCGATTACGCCGTGGCCGTGGGCGACCAGATTCAAATCCGCCTGTGGGGCGCCTTTGATTTCGACGCCCCTCTCACCGTTGACCCCAAAGGCAATATCTTCCTGCCCCACGCGGGGCCGGTGCAGGTGCTGGGCGTACGCAACCAGGACTTGCAGCGTCTGGTGGAGGCGGCGGTCGGCAAGGTCTTTCGCTCCAATGTGTCCAGCTACGCCAGCCTTGCCGCCGCGCAGCCGGTTCGGGTATTCGTCAGCGGCTTCGTCAACCGCCCGGGCCTTTACAACGGCACGAGCATGGACAGCCTGCTGCACTACCTGGACCAAGCCGGCGGCATCGATCCCGAGCGCGGTTCTTTTCTCGATGTCCAAGTCAAGCGCGGCCAGCAAGTGCGAGCCGCCGCCAACCTCTATGACTTTCTGCTGAACGGCACCATGCCGCTGATTCAACTGGCCGATGGGGATGTGATCTTTGTCGCCCCCCGCCAGAACACGATCAAGGTCACCGGCTTGGCGGAAAACACCAAGCGCTTCGAATTTACCGACAGCGCCCACACCGTGGCCGACTTGATCAAGATGGCCAAACCCAAGGCCGCGGCCACCCATGTCCGGGTGGTACGCAACACCGGCACCATCAAGAACATCGATTACTATCCCTTGGCCGAGGCTAGCCGCGTCGCCTTGCAAAACGGCGATGAACTCGAATTTACCGCCGACAAAAAACCCGGCACCATCACCGTCCGGGTGGAAGGCGAACACCAGAGCGCCCAGGAATACGTGCTGCCCTACGGCGCCCGCGTGGCCGACCTGCTCAAAAACATCGAGTACTCGGACCGCTCGGACAAAGAGAGCCTGCAGCTCTTTCGTCAAAGCGTAAGGACGCGGCAAAAACAGATGCTGCAAGCCTCGCTCAAAAGCCTGGAAGCCGCGGCGCTGACCGCGCGCTCCGGCACCAGCGACGAAGCCCGCCTGCGCAAGGACGAAGCCGAGCTCCTCCTGCAATGGGTGGAACGCGCCAAAAAGATCGAACCCTCCGGCCAGGTAGTCATTGCCCAGGCTGAAAACCGCGATACCCTGCTGCTGGAAAACGGCGACATCCTGAACGTCCCCACCAAGGACGGCCTGGTGCTGGTCAGCGGGGAAGTGCTGTTCCCCAACGCCGTCGCCTTCGGCCAGGCGCTGACTCTGGACGATTACGTCCGCCGGGCCGGCGGCTATACCCAGAACGCCGATGCGGCGCGCCTCGTGGTGGCCCATCGCGACGGCAGCTTTACCGAAGCGATGGGCGAAAAAGGATTCTTCAGCCTCACCAATGGCGATACCTCCATTCGCCCCGGGGATGAAATTCTGGTCCTGCCGAAGATCGAAATAAAATCGCGGCAGATCGCCAAGGATCTGTCCCAGATTCTCTATCAGATTGCGATAAGCGCGAAGGTGGTTTTCGGCGGCTGGTAAGGCACGCACAGGCTATTACCGTGTACCACTTGAATCAACGGGTAACAATCCCCTCCCCCCTTGCGGGGGAGGGTTAGGGAGGGGGGGAGGTCGCCATTATCCCGGCAGGTTGCAGCTTCCCCCACCCCCAACCCCTCCCGCAAGGGGAGGGGAGTTTTTCAGAAATATTAAGAGTTACAAGGTACTAGCATCAGCGGGAACAATCCCCGCCCCCCTTGGGGGAAGGGTTAGGGAGAGGGGGCAGTCGCCATGATCCCGGCAGGTTGCAGCTTCCCCCGACCCCTCCCGCAAGGGGAGGGGAGGCTTTTCGAAATATAAGAATTATTGCTTCGGTGACTGAACATGTAAACGTCATTCCGCGCAGAGCCTGCCCTCGACCTGATCGGGGGCAGGAATCCAGGGGAGACGAACAGTTCCATTTAAAATAATCACACAGGAAACATACCATGACCGGCATGAACCGACCCCTTACCGATCTCCAGCAAGTGTCAGATGATGTGCTCAGCATGACGAAGCTTGACGGAATATTGATGGATGTGGCGGTGCAACGATTCAGCAATGCCGACGAACTGCTGCACAGCCAGCTCGGCAAGCACCTCAAGAAACTGCCATGGAGGTTCTGGCAGAAAGATCGGTGCCTGCTGGAATCTTCCCCGCTGTTTGACGAAGTCCATTACCTGACTTGTTATTCCGCGATTGTCGCCGCTTCGGGCATGAGCCCCGTGCTGCATTATCTTACCTGCGGCGCAACGGCCGGTTTTGATCCGCATCCGTTGTTCAACACGCGCTGGTATGAAGCGGGCAACCCCGATATTGTTGCCGAGGGGATCAACCCGTTGGTGCATTTCATCAAGTTCGGCGGCAGCGAAGGCAGGTCGCCCCATCCCTTGT
>DASWJX010000267.1:0-24968 GCA_036396915.1 Geopsychrobacteraceae bacterium
GGCGCCGCGCGGAGGCCTGGCTGCGGGATCTGTGTCGGGTCCTGGCCGAGGAGCTGCCGGGGCAGCGGGCCATCTATCTTCAGGAACGGTTTCTCCCCGGCGCGCCGGGCCGGCTGCTGGCCGGGACGCTGCCGGAAACCGTTGACGCGCACGAGGCCGGGCTGCGTTACCGCCTGCGGCTCGGCGACGCCCAGAATATCGGTTTTTTCCCCGACATGGCGGTCGGCAGGCGGGTGATCCGTGACCGCGCGGCAGGGAAGAAAGTTCTCAACCTGTTCGCCTACACCTGCAGTTTTTCGGTTGCGGCCTTGTCCGGCGGCGCTGTTCGGGTGGTCAACCTCGATATGAATCGGGGGGCGCTGGAACTGGGACGGCTCAATCATCAGCTCAATGATCTTGACCTGCGCAAGGTCGGTTTCCTGCCGCAGGAACTGTTCCGCAGTTTCGGCAAGCTGCGCAAGCTCGGTCCGTTTGATCTGATCATCTGCGATCCGCCGGCCACCCAGGGAAAAAGTTTCACCGCCGAGCGGCATTGGCCGAAACTGCTGCGCAAACTGCCGGAACTGCTGGCGCCCGGCGGCGAGGTGTTCGCCTGCCTCAACGCGCCGCACCTGCCGCCCGCCTTTCTCGATGAGCAGTTTGCCGGTGCCGGATTCGCGCGTAACGGCAGTTTCACGCCGGGCGCGGGGTTTCCCGAGGCGGTGCCGGAAAAGGGCGTCTTCATGGGGCTGTACCGGCCCGCTGACCAGCTGCAAAATAAAGGGGCGGAGCCGGCCGGCTCCACCCCGCAACAAAACCCCTGAGGCGACTGAGTCATCAGGAGACGATCGCTCTGAGTCGGGCGACGTTGTTCTTCCTGGTTTTGCTCAGCTGATGGATCATTCCGACCTTTTCCAGCTGCATCTCGGTATGCTGGACCAGCTGCGTCATGTACAGCAGGTCATGATCGGCAAAGTGGATACTTTGCTGATGACCGGAAACGAGCAGGATTCCGGCCACCCGATCCCTGATCCGCAGCGGCACGGCGATCAGCCCCGGCAAGCGGTAGAGCTGTTTTTCGTGCTCGTTGAGCATCACCGCCAGCGCTTCGGGAAGCTCTGAAGCCACCAGGACGGTTTTTGCCTGGCGGGCCAGGGCGGTGGTCAGACCGGCGGGCAGCTGTCCGGCGCATTGCTGACTGGCGGCATTGTCGATGCCGCGACTGATCTTGACCGCCAGGTTTTCGCCGCTTTTGTCAAACAGGGCGACAAACCCCGAGCTCGCGGCGAGGTCTTTGATGGCGGCATCGAGCATGGTGGTGAAGGATTTCTGGATATCGTCCTGGGCGGCGATCTTGGCGATGGCGTTGGTGAGCGACTGCATCCGGTGCAGGGTCTGGCTCAGTTTGCGGTTTTTGGTTTCCAGCTCCTGCAGCAGATCGTCCCGCTGCCGCTGATAGTGCCTGTGGGTGAAGGCCCGGCCGAGGGTATTGAAAAGGATTTCTCCGGTATCGATGGGGCGAACGATGAAATCGTAGGCGCCGAGGCGCAGGGCCTGGAGCAGGGTGAAGGATGACGCGTTGTGGGTCAGCAGGATGATCTCGATGTCCGGGCGGCTCTGTTTCGCTTCCTTGAGCAGATAGAGCCCGCTTTTTTTCGGCAGTTCCGTTTCGCTGAGAACGATGCCGACCTGCTCGCGGGCGAGCAGCAGCAACCCTTCTTCGCAGCTTGAAGCCTGCAGGACCGAGATACCCTGACTTTCGATCAGTTGGGTCAGATGTTCCCGACGATCATCGATATGATCGACCACCAGCACGCGTTCATCAGTCATCGCTCCGCCTCCTTCACTGCAAGACTGCAATATATCAGAATGCCCGGTAAAATGACAATGTCTTAATAAGTGCGGGTTCGGCTTTGGCCGATTCAGACTTCGGGGCGGTCCAGGCGGGCACGTTTGCGGTAGAAGGAGAACAGGGCGATCACGATCCCGCCGGTCATCAAGGCCCCGTCGGCTGCAGCACAACGCCAGGCCAGACCGGCGGATGGCAGCAGAAATCCGCCTAAAACCAGGGTCAGAGCGCTGTGCTGCAGCCAGTCTTTTTTCAGGACCAGCCGGCTGAGGTAGCCGAAAACGGACAGGTGTGTAACAGACGGCCGCCGCCTGCAGCAGGTGGCGATTGGTCATCTGAGCCTCGGATGCGGATCCAGGTTTTTGCGAAGGCATCAAAAGTGATGGTGTCGCCGCCACGGGTGACGACCCGAAAGAGGCCGAATCCAGCACGATTATCGACGTTTGGCGTGCCTGGCCGACTTGTCAACCGTGTCTTCTGCCGTGGTTGACAAGCTGTGACCGGCATGCTACTTTTTGCGCCATGAGCGAGAAACTTCTGAGTATCCGCATGCATGCGTCGCTTGACGGCAGACACCTGTCCGGCGCGGAACGGCTTGTCACGCAGCCCGCCGCGGTGGAAGAGCAGCTGCTTGGCATGTTGCAGCGCGCCCTTTGCCATCCGCGCGGCCGCGCCGACCGGATCAGCCTGCGGGTCGATGAGATCCCCGGCGCGGAGAGGGTCGCCGGGCGCCTGCTCGATCTTTCCGAAGCTCCGGTCGCCAGCTGGCAACAGGGTCGCAGGCAGGCGCGGCAGCTGCTGACCGAGGCCGGCGTCTCCCGCCAGGCCGCCGACCGTTCGCTTGCGGCGCTGGCCAACGGCGCGGCACCGGACGGATCGAGCATGCGCGGCGCCATGCTGGTCGATGCGCGAAGCGGCGCGCGGCTGGAGCCGGACCGGGCGCGCGGGATTCGGGTCAGCCGCATGGATCTGACGCCGGCGGCCCGGACGCGCCTGCGGCAGCTGCTGGCGGCGCACGGTCTCGACAATCCGCATGTGATCGAAGCACTGATTCTGGCGAGCAAGGTGATTTCCGCGCCGGGGATGGTCGCTGAACTCTGCTGGTCGGACGACCCGGATTACCAGGCGGGCTATGTCGCCTCCGCCGCCGCGGGCTACCGGAGGATCACGCTGCTCAAGCCGGCGGGCGAGGAGCGGGGCGGGCGGGCCTTTTTCGTCAGACCGGGCGTGGACAAACTCGCGGACCTGATCCGCTATCTGGAACGCACCCCTTTTTTGATCGATCGGATCGGAACCATCAGTCGGGAGCTTCAACGATGATCGAACTGCAGCAGCAACTGACCGATCTTGCCGAGCGGGGCATGCTTCGCTCCCTGCGCTGCATCGACAGCGCCCAGGGGCCCAGGGTGACCATTGACGGCGCCGAGCGGCTGCTGCTCTGTTCGAACAACTATCTCGGTCTGGCCAACCATCCGCAACTGGTCGAGGCCTCCTGTCGCGCGACCCGCGAGTATGGAACCGGATCGGGCGCAAGCCGGCTGATTTCCGGCAGCATGACCCTGCACCATCGCCTGGAAGAACGCCTGGCCGCTTTCAAGGGCAGCGAGGCCGCTCTGCTGTTCAATACCGGCTACGCGGCCAATAACGGGATTATCCAGGGGCTGCTGGGCACAGGCGATCTGATCTTCTCCGACAGTCTCAACCACGCCTCGATCATCGACGGCTGCCGCCTGTCCGGCGCCCGGGTGGTGGTCTTTCCGCATAACGATCCGGACGCGCTCGAAGTTTTGCTGGAGCGGGAGCAGCCCGGGCGGACCGGGCGCTGGCTGATCGTGGTCGACGGCGTTTTCAGCATGGATGGCGATCCGGCGCCGCTGGACCGGCTGGTCGAACTGAAGGACCGCTTCGACGCCTGGCTGATGGTCGACGATGCGCACGGCGGCGGCGTTCTCGGCGCCACGGGACGCGGCACCGCCGAATTTTTCGGCTGTCTGGAGCGGATCGATCTGCAGATGGGCACCTTCGGCAAGGCGTTCGGCGGTTTCGGCGCCTACCTGACGGCGAAGCGGACGATCATCGATACGCTGATCAATCGCGCGCGCAGTTTCATCTTTTCCACCAGCCTGCCGCCCGGCGTCCTGGCCGCCAATCTGGCGGCGATCGAGCTGGTTGACAGCGCAGAGGGCAGCCGGCGGCGCGCGCAGCTGGAGCGCAACCGGCAGCTTTTCAGCCGCATCCTGCTGGAGGCCGGGCTGGATCTGTGCGGCAGCAGCACCCAGATCGTGCCGGTGATGATCGGTCCGCCGGAGCCGACCATGCGGATCGCCGCCGACCTCTTCGAGCGAGGGGTGTTCCTCAGCGGCATCCGGCCGCCGACGGTGGCGGACGGAACCTGCCGTTTGCGGGCGACCCTGATGGCCGACCATGCCCCCGAGCAGCTGCGTCAGGCGGCGCAACTGATCGTTGCCGCCGTGCAACGGGAGCAGGCCGCGCATGGCTGAGGCGCATCCCGTGGAGCTTAGCTTTCATCGTTTGCCCGACGGACGCCGGCTTGCCTGGAGGCAGACCGGACAGGGTCCGCCGCTGGTCATGCTGCACGGCTGGTCGCTGTCGGGCAGCGTCTTCCACGAGGTGGCGGCGGCCCTCGCCGGCGATTTTCAGGTGTTTTGCCCCGATCTTTGCGGCCATGGCTGGTCCGACCCCGGCGCAAGCTGCAGTCTCCAGTCGCTGGCCGACGATCTCGGCGACTGGCTGACCAGCCTTGACCTGCCGGCTCCGGCACTGCTCGGCTGGTCGCTGGGCGGTCAGGTCGCCATGCAGCTGGCCGGACAGGCGCCATCTTCGTTAGGCCGGTTGCTGCTGGTGTCCACAACGCCCTGCTTCTGCCGGAAGGAGGACTGGCCGCACGGCCTGCCGCCGGCCCAGGTGCGGAGCATGGGCCGGCAGTTGCAGCGTGCCTATCTCAAGACCCTCGGCGAGTTCTTCGATCTGCAGTTTGCCGACGAAACGCCGACCGCGGCGCGGCGCAGGGAGATCCTCGCCTTCTCCGCGCGGGCCTCGCGGCTGCCGCAACCGGATGACTGCCTGGCGACCCTGAACCTGCTGGGGACCGAGGATCTGCGTCCGGCCGTTCCGCGCCTCGCTTGCCCGGTGCTGGTCATGCATGGCAGCCGCGACCGGATCATCCCGTGGCAGGCCGGCCGCTATCTCGCGCGCACGATTGCCGGTGCCCGCTTGCAGCTGCTGGAAGGGGTCGGCCACGCCCCGTTTATCAGCCGCCCGCGGGAATGCGTCGAGATCTGGAGGAGTTTTCTGAAATGACAAGCAGGCGGCCACAGCCGGCGCTCGACGGACAGCAGGTGCGCCGGCATTTTTCCAGCCACGCCGCGGAGTATAACCGTTACGCCCAGGTCCAGCAGCGCGTCGTCCGGCGTCTGGTCGATCTGCTGGCGGCCCGGACCAAAGATCTGCGGCACGGGCTGGAAGTCGGCAGTGGAACCGGGCTGCTCAGCAGGCGTTTTTGCGACGTTTTTCCGCGGGCGGAGCTGGTGCTGTCCGACCTCGCGCACGGCATGAGCTGCCGGAGCCGGACCCTGTTGCCGGAACTGTCCGTTTGCGATGCCGATGCCGCGGCACTCCCCTTTGTCGGGCGCTGTTTCGATTTTCTGATTTCCAGTTCGGTGTATCAGTGGGTCGAAGACCTTTCGCTCGCCTTCAGCGAGGCCGGCCGGGTGCTGCAGCCCGACGGCCTGTTCGGCCTGGCCCTGTTCGGAGAACGAACCTTGCACGAACTGCGCAGCTCGCATCAGCAGGCCCTGCCGGACAGCGTGTCGCACGGACAGAACTTTCCTTCCATGGCCTGCGTCGAACAGGCGCTGGGCGAGCAGTTTGTCGTCGAGGAGCTGTTGTGCGAGGACGAAGTCGAATGGCACGCCGACGTGCCGGAGCTGCTGCGCAATCTGAAACGGATCGGTGCGCAGAATTCCAGCAGCCGCAGACCCCGGGGCCTGGCCTCGCGGCGGGTGATGCAGGCGATGTTCGCCTGCTACCGCGGCGCTTACGGCGAGCAGCGGGGCATCCCGGCAACCTATCAGGTCATCTATCTGCTGGCGCGAAAAAAACGCTGAGCGCCGTGCCGGATTCCGGGGTCAATTTCCCATTGCTTCTTTGCCATGACAGGTTATACTGGCACCTCGAATGTGATGGATGCTCGGATGGATACGGACAGAAAAAGGAGACTTCGGCAATGCCTGTGATTACGGTACAGACGGTGGAAGGCGTCACTGCTCAGCAGAAGGAGCAGCTGATTGAACGTTTTACCCTGGCAATTAAAGAAGTGATGGGTAAGAACCCTGAAGCGACCCATGTGGTGATCGAGGAGATTCCAGCGGAAAACTGGGGCATTCGCGGTCGGACTGTTGCCGCGATCCGCTCAGGTAAAAACTGATGGCGTCGCAAAAAGTCCGCCCTACGGCGTTACGGCGTTTTTTCAGGACCTCGACATACCTGATGTATGCCTTCGCTCCTGAAAAACCACCAAGCCTTGTAGGACGAAATTTTTGCTTAGCCATCCTCTGCTTTTTTGCAAAAGCATCAAAAGCTGAGCTACGAAGCGCAACAGAGGCATGCTGAAAAGGCCGCCTGTTCGGGCGGCCTTTTTTTATGTTATGCGTCGGCACAGTTGCCGGGATCAAACAGCGCGCCGACGATGCGCACCGCCTCCGGGCAGGTGACCTGATAGAAAACCTCAACCCCCTCGCGGCGCCCGGAGATGATATTCTTGTTTTTCAGCAAGGCCAGATGCTGGGAAACGGTCGCCTGGGGCAGGCCGAGACATTCCCAGATTTTTTTGACATTGCAGGACTGCGACATCAGGCCGGCGACAATCTTCAGGCGCACCGGATGTCCCAGGACTTTCAGGATCTCGGACTCGCGGTCGTAATCCTGCTCTTTGTTGAAGGGAATTTTTTCCATTTCAGATCTGCAACTTCCGCTTGAATGAGTTTTGAATATATGGATATTAATGCCAAAAAAATGCCGCGTCAAGTTCCATTTTCCGGTGCGCGGCCCGGCTGCGCAACGCGCATGGAGCGCAGTGTCGCATGCTGACGTCGGTTGTCCTGTTTTTTGCCAGTCTGCTGCTGCTCTATTTCGGCGCGGAATATATGGTTTCCGGCAGCTCGCGCTTCGCCCTGTCGCTGGGGGTTCGGCCCCTGGTGATCGGTATGACCGTGGTCGCCCTGGCGACCAGCATGCCGGAGATGATGGTCTCGCTGACGGCCGTTCTCAAGGGGACTTCCGACATCGCCGCGGGCAATATTATCGGCTCGAACATTGCCAATATCGGTCTTATTCTTGGCGCCGCGGCGCTCTTGGCGCCGATGGCGGTGGCAAAAAGCACCCTGCGCAAAGATATCCCGATTATGCTGGTCGCTTCGCTGCTGCTGTTTCTCCTGACCCTCGACGGCCGGCTGGGCTTCGGCGACGGCTTGCTGCTGGTCACCGGGCTCGGCGCCTTTATCCTCTATTGTGTTTTCGGCAACAGCAGGACGAAGGTCGCGCCGCCTGCCGACGCGGCCGCCATCGCCGAGGAGAAACGCCACCGCAGCCGGGATCTGGTGCTGATTCTGGTCGGCATTGTCGGTCTGGGCGTCGGCGCCGAATTGATGGTCCGTTCGGCCATTGCCATAGCCCGCGGGGTCGGTCTTTCCGAAATGGTGATCGGCGTGACCGTGGTGGCGCTTGGCACCAGTTTGCCCGAGCTGGCGGCGTCGATGATGGGGGCCTGGAAGGGCGAGATGGAGCTCAGCGTCGGCAATGTGATCGGCAGCAATATCTTCAACCTGCTTTTTGTGCTCGGCGTCTGCTCGATGATCAGACCGATTCCCATCGACGCTTCGAGCCTGCGCTTCGAACTACCGGTCATGCTGCTGTTCAGCTTCGCTCTGTTGCCGCTGATCGGCAGACGCATGCGGATCGGCCGCAGCGAGGGGGGGCTGCTGCTGTTCTGCTACCTGGCATTTGTCGGTTTCTATTTCTTGCGCGGATGAAGACCATGCGAAGATCATTACTGCTGTTGAGCGCACTCCTGCTGTTTTCCGGCGGGCTTACCTGCGCCGCCCCGGCGGCAGCGGACAGCCCGCTGTCCGGTCGTTCCGTGACCGACATGCTGGGTGAAAAACTTACCTACGATCTGTCTTTCCTCTGGTTCACGCGCCTGGCGGAAGGGTCCATCGTTTTCCTGCCCGGCCCGGAGCCGGGTCAGTACCGGGCCCTGCTGGAGGCCCGTACCCTCGGACTCACGGCGTTTTTGACCCGCCACCGGGTCGAGAAAATCGAAACGATCATGGAACTCACCGCTGACGGTTTTTTACGGCCGCTGCTGCAGAGCGCCCATACCATTCACGGCACGGGTAGCAGCAGGACCGAACGGGTCAGAAGCTACCGCTTCAACTATCGGGACCGCACCGTCCTTTACAAGAACACAAAAACCGGCCGGGACAGCGAGACCAGAATCTATCAGATGGAGAACGACGGTCCGGTCTACGACGTGCTGAGTTCCTTCTATAACGTGCGGGCAGGGTTGTACGGACCGATCAGCGGCGGCAAGCATCTTGCGCTGCCGACCTTTACCCGGCGCGGCACCGAAGATGTCATTATCGCGCAGGTGGTGGAAGCGGAGAAGCAACGGCATCCGTTTTTTCCGCCGGAGCTTAAGGTCTGCAAGGTTCTCGTCGATCCGGATATGTTCGGCACCGAGGGGCGCGATATCTTTATGGGCATCGACGAGAACATGATTCCGCGGCGGATGGTGGTCAAAGGCGTGGTCGGCCTCGGCGATGCGCGCGGCATCCTGCGCGAGGTCAGTAACACGCTGGACGATCAACCGCACCCGCCCCTGGTCAGAAAGGGGACGCCATGAGCCAGCCGCAACAGGTCTATGTCATCGGCCACCGCAATCCCGACACCGATTCGATCTGCAGCGCCATCGCCTATGCCGAACTGCGCCGGCTCCAGGGGCTGGCGGGGGTGCGGCCGGCCCGGGCGGGCACCCTCAACCGGCAGACCGAGTTTGTGCTGGAGACGCTGCGGCAACCGGTGCCGGAGCTGCTGACCGATGTTCACCCCAGGGTGCGGGACATCGTCACCGAACCGGTCATCACCATCTCCGGGGACGCGCCGCTGGCCGAGGCCCTGAAACTCTATCATCGGCACAATATCCGCATGTTGCCGGTGGTCGATGCGCAGCGCAAGGCCCGGGGGCTGCTGTTGCTGAAGAAGGCGTCGGAACTGTTTCTGTTGCCGGACCGCGATGAAAAACTCCGTCAGGTGCGGGTCACGATCAATGCGATTGCGCAGTGCCTGAAAGCCACGGCGCAACACCTGGTCGACGCCGACCGCTTCGAGGAACTCAGCCTCTACGTCGGAGCACGCGATGCCTCGACGTTTCAGCACTGGATTTCCGAGGTCGACGCCGGGCAGGCGATTCTGATCACCGGCAACCGGAGCGATATCCAGCAAATGGCGGTCGCAGCGGGGGTCCGCCTGCTGATCGTTTCCGGCGGCGCCGCGGTCGGCGCCGAGCTGGTCGCGCTGGCCGCGACCAAAGGCGTCTCGATTCTGACCAGCAGTTTCGATACCGCCAACTGCAGCTGGCTGACCCGCCTGGCGACACCGGTCGCCAGCCTGGTTGGAGACGATTTCCTCACCGTGCGCGGCGGCGATCTGCTGGACGATCTGCGCCTGAAGCTGGTGCATGGCAATCAGGCCGGCGCGATTGTGCTGGATGACCATGATCGGGTCTGCGGCGTGGCCACCAAGAGCCATCTGATCAAGAATTCGCCGATCAAGCTGATCCTGGTCGACCACAACGAACTGTCCCAGGCGGTTGCCGGCGCCGACAAGGTCGAAATCATCGAAGTGGTCGACCACCATCGGCTGGGGAATTTTCATACCGACACGCCGATCCATTTCATCAATCAGCCGCTGGGGAGCACCTGCACCCTGGTCGCCCAGCTGTACCGTCAGGCCGGTATCGATCCGCAACCCGGCATCGCCGGATTGCTGCTCTCGGGTCTGCTGTCCGACACGGTGATTCTCAAATCGCCGACCACCACCGAGATCGATCGGGAATTCGCCCCCTGGCTGGCCCGGCTGGCCGGGCTGAATCTTGAGGAATACGGTGCGCGACTGTTCGCCGCGGGCAGCTCGCTGGCGGGGGGGGAATCCGCCCGGCAACTGATCCTGGGCGATTTCAAGGAATACCAGGCCGGGGGGCAGACGCTCGGCCTGGGCCAGATCGAGGTGGTCAACCTGCATTCCTTTCACCAGCGGCGCGAGGAACTGCAGGACGCACTGCTGGCGTTGCGCGAAGAGAAAGGCTATGCGCTGGCGGCGCTGCTGGTGACCGATATCGTCATGGAAACCAGCCTGCTGCTGACCGCCGGCCCGGCGGAGCTGCCGTATCTCATCGGTTATCCGCAGGAAGGGGAGAATCTGTATCGCCTGAAAGGGGTACTGTCGCGCAAGAAGCAGCTGGTGCCGCATCTGCTCAAGGTCTTCAAGGGCGTCGCCTGACCGGCCGGGTTCAGGGTTGCCGCTGACGGATCGGCAGGGTGACGGTGACCCGGGTGCCGCGCCCCGGTGTGCTGTCGACATCGATCTCGCCGTTGTGGCGCTTGACGATACCGTAACTGACCGACAGCCCGAGACCGGTCCCCTGGCCGACCGGGCGGGTGGTGAAAAACGGATCGAAGATCTTTTCCCGGTCCTCTTCCGCAATGCCGCAGCCGTCGTCGCTGATCAGGATCTGCACCGCCGGCTCATTCCGCTCCGATTCCCGCAGCAGTCTGGTCTGGAACGCGATCGAACCGTTTTCAGCGATGGCGGTTCGGGCATTTTTCAGAATGTTTTCCAGCACCTTGCGCAGCTGGGCGGGATCGCCCTCGATGACCGGCAACGACAGATCCCTGCCGTCCTCAACCGCGATGCCGCGGCGCTCCAGGTGGTCGGCGCCGGCAGTGACCGTGTCGAGCAGCAGCCGGTTGATATCGACACTTTCAAAACGGCAGCGGGAATGCTCGGAAAAATTGCGCAGATCATCGACGATCCGGTTGCAGCGCTCCGCGGCGCTGGCGATGGCGTCCAGCCAGACGATCTCCTCTTCCGTTTCGGGGCTCGGCCGCGCGGTTTTTTTGTTCTGCCGCAGCACATCGACGGCGTTGAGAATGCCGCCCAGCGGATTGTTCAGTTCGTGGGCGGTGCCGGCGACCAGCCCGCCGATCGCCGCCATCTTTCCGGTCCGCAGCAGGCTGGCCTGGGCTTCCCGCAGCTGCCGGGTCTTGGTTTCGACCGTGAGTTCCAGCTTCCGGTTCCACTCCTGGACCTTTCTGGCCGCTCTTTTCCGTTCGGTGATATTCCGCCAGATAAAGCGGATGCCGGCGATCTCACCTTCGACGTACTGGATGTTGTGCATCCCTTCAACCGGGATCCGCCGGCCGCTTCTGGTTTTGAACTCGGTTTCGATCATTCCGCTTTTCTTGCCGTCCAGCAGCCGGGCGAAGCTGTCGCGGAACTGATCCCGGAAATCCGCGGGAATCAGGTCGAACAGGACGACGGACTGAAACGCCTCCCGATCGTAGCCGAGCGTCTCCAGCAGGGCGGGGTTGACGTAGGCGAAGGAGCCGTCCGGCCGCACCATCTGGATCAGATCGCTGACGTTGTTGAACAGGTCATGGTAGCGCTGTTCGCTCTCAAGCCGTTTCTTTTCGGCCTTTTTGCGCGCGGTGACATTGCGGAAAATCCCGCGCGACGAAACCGGTCTGCCGCCAACCATGTTGCAGTTGATGCTCCCCTCCAGTTCGACGGAGCGACCATCCCGGGCGACAAATGTCGTCTCGATGGAATCGATGTTTTCGCCGCCGAGCAGTTTCCGGAACGCCAGCATGCAGATGTCGAGGTGCTCGGGATGGATAATGTCGCGCAGGGTGATCCGGCGCAGGTCCTCGTCGCTGTAGCCGAGGGTCTCCTTCCAGCTGCGGTTGACGTACTGGATGACCCCGTCCGGGCTGACCATCTGGATCAGATCGTTGGCGTTTTCGAACAGATCCCGGTAGCGTTCCTCGCTGGCCGCCAGCTCCCGGCGGGCGTTTTCCTGCTCGGAAATGTCGAGAAAACTCTCGATCAGATACTCTTTCCCCTCAAGCGTCAGCCGCGACACCGTCTTCAGGATCGGCACCTGCCGACCGGCAGCGGTCAGCAGCACCCGTTCCGAGTTGTCGATATGCTTGCACAGATCGGTCACCGGGCAGTTGCCGAGTTCGGCGGGGCAGATGAAATGATGGCAGACCGACCCGACGACCTGCTCGCGGGGGGCGCCGATCATCTTCAGCGCCCAGGGGTTGGCATCGACGATGGTGTGGGATTCCGCGTCGATCAGCAGCAGTCCGGCCTGGACCATGCTGAAGATGGCGGCGCAGCTCCGGGGGTTTTCCAGAAGGACGCTGCCGAGATTGATCGGATCGGTACGCTTTATCACAGCCTTGCCGTTCGGTAGAGAGTAGGATGTTCGGCTCGAAGCGGCGCTTTCTTCACGCTTAAGCGCGCCTGGAGCCCAAGTTGTTGTTTTATAGCTTAATGGATTTTCCGATGCAAGCAACGATTGATGGCGTCGCAAAAAGTCCGCCCTGCGGCGTTACGGCGTTTTTTCAGGACCTCGACATACCTGATGTATGCCTTCGCCCCTGAAAAACCACCAGGCCTTGCAGGACGAAATTTTTGCTTAGCCATCCTTCGAGTTTTTGCGAGAGAATCAATGATGAGTTGCCGTTTCGGTCGCAGCCGGCCGAAACGGCCGGTCGGGGAGCACAGCGGGCGGCCGGTGCCGACTTGTTTAGCGCGGATTATCGTCTAGACTTTCAGGGATCGACATCAGCAGCCAAAACCAACCCGATCAGGAGGCGACATGGATATTGTCCGACACTACCTCGAATCACTGAACTGGCACGTGCTGATCAATTCCGGCGTGCGCATTCTGCTGATCCTGGTCCTCGCCTGGACTATCATGCGGGTGGTGAAAACCCTGCTCGGCCGCCTTGAGAAGCGGCTGGTCCGGAACAGTCAGGCCGAGGGGGAACCGCCATCGGAAACCGCCAAGCGGGTGGAGACCCTGATCAAGCTGATTCGCCAGGCCGCTTCCCTGGTCTTGTGGCTTGTTTTGCTGCTGGTCGTGCTCAGGGAGATCGGGGTCGATATCGCGCCGATCCTGGCCGGCGCCGGCATCCTGGGCCTGGCCGTCGGCTTCGGGGCGCAGAACCTGGTGCGCGATGTCATTTCCGGGTTCTTCTTCATCCTGGAAAACCAGGTCAGGGTCGGCGACGTGGCGATCATCAACGGCACCGGAGGCTTGGTCGACTCGGTCAATTTCCGCACCATCGTCCTGCGCGATCTCTCCGGAACGATCCACGTGTTCCCCAACGGCACCATCAACACCCTGAGCAACATGACCCACACCTGGTCGGCCTGGGTTTTCGATATCGGGGTCGCCTACAAAGAGGACACCGACCGGGTGACGGCCGTGATCCGGGAGGTCGGCCGGCAGCTGCGCGAGGACCCGGAATTCGGCCCGCGGCTCATCGACGACATCGAGGTCTTCGGCGTCAACAAGTTCGCCGACTCGGCGGTGGAAATCAAGGGCCGGCTCAAGACCCGCCCCATCGAGCAGTGGGCGGTCGGCCGGGAATTCCAGAGACGCGTCAAGTACGCTTTCGACGAACAGGGGATAGAGATCCCCTTTCCCCACCGCACCGTCTATCGCGGCGAGGCCAGCCCGCCTTTCGAGCTGGAAGTCCTTGAAAAGCTCAAGGAGGGACACAGCTGACCAGAGCAGGGCGCCGACAGGTCTCTGTTGCCAGGTCTCTTGACCTGCCATCCCTTAAAGGCGTAAGGTTCCGGAGTCTGAAAAAGTGCTTTTTTGATTGGAAACGTTTATCGGATGAAACACCTGCAGGTCAGCTGCGCCATCATCGAACGGGACGGTTTCGTCCTGGCCACCCGGCGCAGTGCCGTCATGAGCCAGCCCGGCAAATGGGAGTTTCCCGGCGGCAAGATCGCTGCGGGGGAGACGCCGGAAGACTGCCTGAGACGGGAAATCCTCGAAGAGCTGGGTATCCGTGTACGGCTGGGGGCACGTTTGCCGGCCAGCACGCACCGCTACCCGTCACTTACGGTCACGCTTTATCCGTTCATCTGCTCGATCGCAGCGGGCGAAATTGTACTCCACGAACACGCCGCCATGAACTGGCTGCCTCCCGGCGAACTGCATAGCCTCGACTGGGCCGAGGCCGACGTGCCGGTTGTCGTGTCCTATCTATCCGGCTCAGGGATAGTCCGACCCCAAGCCCCCAAGCTATTTCCCCGGTAGTTCGTAATCGGCCATTAGCGATGCTGAAGTGTGCGCAGAATTATATTTCTGTGCCGGCAAGATTGAATTCGTTGAACGGCTTGAGCGCGGCCAACACGAAGGGTACAACTGGGGCTGGGGCGTTGGCGACGATATGGACAATCTGATGGCGGAGTATGGATTTGCCGAAGAGTGACCAGGGGCTGAATGCGCATGGTGAGCTGCGGCGGCAGCGCGAGGAGAACGTCCGCCTCAAGGATTTGCTGACCCGGCACGGCAGCCCTTGGGAAGAAGCGTCGCCATCTGAACCAGTACCCGGCCCACCGGAACCTGCTCCAGTCTCATCCCATTTCAGCACCGATGACAAGATTGCCCTCGCGCCGGTTCAAACAATTGCATGAGGAAACCATGACACCCGAACAATTCGAACACTTTCGCGAATTGCTGGAAGCCCAGCGCCAAGAGCTGCTGGCGAGCAAGGACGCCGCCAGAGATTCCACCAAGCCGGTGACGCTGGATCAGGCCAGTGTCGGCCGCCTCTCGCGCATGGACGCCATGCAGGGTCAGGCCATGGCCATCGAGGCGCAGCGCCGCCGGGAGATTCAGCTGCAGCGCATCCATTCCGCCCTCGCCCGCATCCGAAGCGGCGATTTTGGCCTTTGCACCGCCTGCGAGGAGGAAATCGCCCTGCGCCGCCTGGAAACAGACCCCGCCGCGACCCTCTGCATCGCCTGCGCCGCCCGCCAGGAGAAGCGCTGAGCGGATTTATTAAGGTCAAGGAGTTACGAGGGGCGCGGACTGGGAGACGGTTTTGCGAGAGGTTGCGGTACCCTTCAAATTCTCGAATTCTGTCGACCGGTGCCTTGGTTTCTGGCAATATTCGGGTTCCGGACGAAATTGAAAATCGAATTGAATCAAAGGAATGACCCGATGCAGTATTCAGTTTCACCTCAGCATGAAGACCCGTTTCTGTTCGATCGCGAAGGGCTGGAAACCGTGGTTTCCGCTACGGTGGTTGGCGAGGGGTTGTGCTATTTCAAGGAACACCGGGTGATCGACGTTGATCAGGATCAGGCGCGACTCTGGGCGCAGGTGGAGGACGAGGCGCTGGAGACCCCCTGTTCGGTCGAGATTGTTGCGACAGATGAGACTCTGCTGCTGGCGTGTGACTGTCGTGACGGTGCGGAGATCTGTCGCCACATGGTCGCCACGCTGTACGCCTATGCCGAGCAGAAAGAAGCGACGGGACAACTCTTTTCCGCCGCCGATACCGCCATCCGGGACAGGGTTCAGCGGGGCCGGACCGAGGTGGTGGTCGAGCATCGCGGCGGCCAGCCCTGGTTCGGTGACTGGCAGGCCGAATCCATGGCCGCCGCGACCCATTTCCCACGGCGCTATCGGGTGATCATCCGCAGCCTGAAGCGGCGTTCCAATATCTGCAATTGCCCCGACTTCCAGATCAATCAGCTCGGCACCTGCAAACACATCGAAGCGGTGCTGCACAAAATTGCCAAGCGCAAGGATTATCACAAAATCAAGGCATTGCCGGCACCGATCTCCTATGTTTATCTGGCCTGGGACGTGACGGATGCCCCGCAGCTGCAACTCCATCGCGGCGGCTTGCTGGCTCCTGACCTGCAGGGACTGCTGGACGGCTATTTTGACGCCGCCGGTCGCTTCAGCGGGCGGGCGCCCGACGACTTTTTCCGCTTCGTCGAGCTGGCCGAAGACCGCGCCGATCTGCACCTGGGCGACGATGCCCTCGATTTTGCCCGCCACCTGGCGACGGAGGCGACGCATCATCTGCGGGCCGAGAAGATCCGTGCCCGGATATCCGCCGGCAACGGTCGATTGCCCGGGGTGAAGGCCCGGCTCTATCCCTACCAGGTCGAAGGCGCGGCCTTTCTGGCCGGTACCGGCCGCGCCCTGCTGGCCGACGACATGGGACTGGGCAAAACCCTGCAGGCCATCGCGGCGGCGGTCTGGCTCAGGGAACATGAAGGAGTGCGGAAGATCCTGATCATCTGCCCGGCGTCTCTCAAGCAGCAATGGGCCCGGGAGATCGAGCACTTCACCGATCTGGACAGCCAGATCATCCAGGGTTCCGTAGCGGAACGGGGCGTCCAGTATCGCCGGGAGGCCGCCTTTTTCATCATCAACTATGAGCTGGTGCTGCGCGATCTTTCCCTGATCACCGAGACCCTGCGGCCGGACCTGGTTATCATGGATGAGGCGCAGCGCTTCAAGAACTGGCGGACCAAGATCGCCGCCGCCGTCAAGCTTATTCCCGGCCGTTATGCCTTCGTCCTGTCCGGCACCCCCCTGGAAAACCGGTTGGAGGATCTTTACAGCCTGATGCAGGTGGTCGATCCCAAAGTGCTGGGACCGCTCTGGCGCTACCTGGTCGATTTTCATGTCACCGATGAGCGGGGCAAGGTGCTGGGCTACCGGAATCTTTCCCTGCTGCGGCAGCGGCTGGCGCCGGTCATGCTGCGCCGCGACCGGCGGCTGGTGCGGGAGCAGTTGCCGGACAGAATCGTGCAGCGGCTCGATGTTGCCCTGACCCGGAAACAGCGTGAATTGCATGATTCGGCCTTGAGTGCCGCCGGCAGCCTGGCCGCCATTGCCAGGCAGCGGCCGCTGACGCCTGGTGAGCAGAACCGCCTGCTCGCCGCCCTGCAGCAGGCGCGCATGGCCTGCAATGCCGCCGGGCTGGTCGACAAGGAAACCGAGGGCGCGCCAAAACTCGATGAACTGGCCGATATTCTCGACGAAATCTGCCTGCAGTCGGGGCTGAAGGCAGTGGTCTTTTCCCAGTGGGAACGGATGACCCAAATGGTGGAGGCGCGGCTTCGCCGGATGGGGCTGGGCTGCGTGCGGCTGCACGGCGGAGTGCCGACCGCCAAACGTGGCGCGCTGCTGGACCGTTTCCGTGACGACGATTCGATCCAGGTATTCATCTCCACCGACGCCGGCGGTGTCGGTCTCAACCTGCAGAGCGGCGCGGTGCTGGTCAATCTCGACGTTCCCTGGAATCCGGCGGTGCTCGAACAGCGCAATGCCCGCATCCATCGCCTCGGCCAGACCCGGACGGTGCAGATCATCACCATGGTGGCCGTCGATTCCTATGAAGAGCAGGTCTTCTCCCTGGTGCGCAATAAACAGGATCTTTTTGATCAGGTGGTCGGCGAAGATGCCAGCGAGGATGTGGTGGGTGTTTCGAAAAAGCTGCTGGAAACCCTGATCGCGGATCTGGCCGGAGAGCCGGCGCGCCAGCAGGAGGAACCGGAGGCCGTTGTGCCGCCGGTCGCCGAGCCCCTTCTCCAAACCGGAGAAGCAACCGGACAGACCGTGGCCGGCGCCGACGAGGCGGCGGTGGAGCAGGGGATCACCCGTTGTATCGAGGAGCTGCAGCGGGCCTTCGGCGCGCGAATCGAGCGGATACTCGGCTCCGGCGGCGGGCTGCTGGCGGTGCTGGACCGGGTCGACGCCGAAGCGGACCAGGTCGCCGAACGCCTGTCGCGCCAGGTTCCGGTGGCGCTGATCGATCAGCTGGCGCTGAAGGGGTTGCAACGTCTCGGCAGCGGTTCGCCCTTGGGACAGATTCGTTCCTATTTTGAGGCGGCAACCGCCGCGGAACCTGACGGGCCGTCCCTGCTGAAGCGGCAGGCCGCCGAAAAAATGCAGGCGGCGCGGGCGTTGCTGGCTCAGCAGCTGAACGAGAGCGCGCTCGAACTGATGGTCGGCGCCCTGCTCAGTGCCGCCGCCGTCCGGGCGGGACGGGCGATGCCGCTGACTCGCGAGGAAACCGGTGTCTGGGCCTTCGGCAAGGCTCTTCCGCAGGGTCTTCTTGATCAATCGGAGGCCGGCTTGCTGATGCGCGCTCTCAGCTTTGCCCAGGGGCAGGAGGTGCCGGAGCCGCTCCTGCTGGAACTTGCCGACGATGCGGCCCGGTTTGTCGCGGGTTGAACCTATCATTCCCTCCTGCACGAGACCCCGGGTAAAGACGTGACCCTCGATTACACCACCCTCGATCTGCTGCGCCAGAACCACCCGGCCTGGCGGCTGTTGCGTTCGGATCACGCGCCCCTGGTGACCGGTTTTCTGCACCGGGTGTTCATCGCCCCCAACGTGCGGGAAATGGCCCAGGCCGACCTGGCCGAGGCCCTGAAAGATGAGCTGTTTGCCCTGCGCGAGCAACAGGGCGCGGAGGCGTTTCCCAAGTCCGCACTGGAGTATCTTAACGACTGGGCGGACAACGACAAGGGCTGGTTGCGCAAATTCTATCCGACCGGATCGGACGAGCCGCATTTCGATCTGACTCCGGCCACCGAGAAGGCCATTGCCTGGCTGGCGAGTCTCACCGAGCGTGCGTTTGTCGGCACCGAGTCGCGGCTGTTGACCCTGTTCGATCTGCTCAGGCAGATGAGTGAGGGGAGCGAGACCGACCCGCGGGCGCGCATCGCCGAACTGGAGCGACGCCGCGACCAAATCGACGCCGATATCGCCCGCATCCTTTCCGGCGACATCCCCCTGCTCGACGAAACGGCGCTGCGCGACCGTTTCCAGCAATTCATCCAGCTCGCGCGGGAATTGCTCGCCGATTTTCGTGAGGTGGAGCACAACTTTCGCACCCTCGACCGGCGGGTACGGGAGCGGATCGCCCTCTGGGACGGGGCCAAGGGGGCGCTGCTGGAAGAGATCATGGGCGAGCGCGACGCGATTGCCGATTCGGACCAGGGCAAAAGTTTTCGCGCCTTCTGGGACTTTCTCATGTCCCAGTCGCGCCAGGAGGAATTGACCCGCCTGCTGGCGCAAGTGCTGGCCCTGCCGCCGGTGGCCGCGCTGCAGCCCGAGCCGCGGTTGCGCCGCGTGCATTACGACTGGCTGGAGGCCGGCGAAACCACCCAGCGCACCGTCGCCCGGCTGTCCCAGCAACTGCGGCGGTTTCTCGACGACCAGGCGTGGCTGGAGAATCGCCGCATCATGGATATTCTGCACGACCTCGAAGGGCGGGCGCTGGCAGTGCGCGAAACCGCGCCGGCCGGGGATTTCATGCCGCTGCACGAGACGGCCGCCGACATCGCCCTGCCGATGGAGCGGCCGCTGTTCACGCCGCCGGTCAAGCCGCTGATTGCGGATGTGGCGTTGCAGGAGGGCGATGTCGAGGTGGACGCCGCGGTGCTTTTCGCCCAGGTGGTCATCGACCGCGCGGAACTCTCCCGGCACATCCGTCAGGCGCTGCAGGCGCGGGTGCAAATCAGCCTTAGCGAACTGGTTTCCGCTCATCCGCTGCGACACGGGCTGGCGGAACTGGTGACCTACCTGCAGTTGGCCGGCGAATGGCCGCACACCGTGGTGGACGAGGAAACCCTCGACACCATCGAGTGGCATACCGAGGAGGGGCCGGTCCGGCGCGCGCGACTGCCGCGGGTCCTCTTCGTAAGGAACAAATGATGATGGCGTCGCAAAAACTCACCAGATCCCCCTTTTACAAAGGGGGATTGAGGGGGATTTCTGCGCAAGTGTGAGGAGAATTGATGGAACAAGCGGATACTCGACAACCCTTATCCTCAGACGCCACGCACGATCTTTCGGCGGTGGTGGTGCCGCTCCTCAAGGGGGTGCTCTACCGGGAGGACAACCCGGCCCTGTGGAACGGCCTGCTTAACCTGCAGGCCCGGGTGCGGGACTATGTGGCCGTGCTGGGGCTGGAACTGATCCTGGACGAGGCCGAGGGTTATGCCTTTTTGCGGGCCCGGTCCGACGGGGACGGCGAGGCGGCGCAAGGTTTGCCCCGCCTGGTGGCGCGTCGGCAGCTGTCTTTTCCGGTCAGCCTGCTGTTGGCGCTGCTGCGCAAGAAGCTGGCGGAGTTTGACGCCGGCGGCGGCGAGACCCGGCTGATCCTCTCCCGCGACGAGGTGGTGGAACTGATCCGGGTTTTTCTGCCGGCGGGGAGCAACGAGACCCGGCTGATCGATCAGGTCGATACGCAGTTGAACAAGATCACCGAGCTGGGCTTCGTGCGCCGCTTGCGCGGTCAGGAACGGATGTTTGAAGTGCGGCGAATCCTCAAGGCCTTCGTTGATGCCCAATGGCTGGCGGAATTCGACCAGCGACTGGCGGCCTATCAGCGGCAGCTGGCGCAGTCGGGAGGGGCGAGCGATGGCTGAAACCCTGGAGTTCGAATTCTTCGGCGACGATAAGTTGGCCGGCTTTCGCCTGCAGCGCCTGGAAGTGTTCAACTGGGGCACCTTCGACGGCCGGGTCTGGACCCTGCAGCTCGATGGCAAAAACTCCCTGCTCACCGGCGATATCGGTTCGGGCAAGTCCACTCTGGTCGACGCGGTGACCACGCTGCTGGCGCCGGCCCAGCGCATCTCCTACAACAAGGCGGCCGGGGCCGATGCCCGCGAACGCAGCCTGCGCTCCTACCTGCTCGGCTACTACAAGTCGGAACGCAACGAGGTGGGGGGCAGCGCCAAGCCGGTCGCGTTGCGCGACCACAACAGCTATGGGGTGATTCTGGGGGTGTTTCATAACGCCGGCTACAACAAGACGGTGACCCTGGCCCAGGTGTTCTGGATGAAGGACGCCCAAGGGCAGCCGGCGCGCCTGTACGCCGCCTGCGAACGGGAGCTGACCATCGCCGCCGATTTTGCCCGATTCGGCACCGAAATCGGCCAGTTGCGCAAGCGGTTGCGCGGCGCGGGGGTGGAGCTGTTCGACAGTTTTCCGCCTTACGGGGCCTGGTTCCGGCGGCGCTTCGGCATCGACAATGAACAGGCGCTGGACCTCTTTCTGCAGACCGTATCGCTCAAGTCGGTGGGCAACCTCACCGACTTCGTGCGCAGCCACATGCTCGAACCGTTTGAGGTCGCACCGCGCATCGCCTCCCTGATCGCCCATTTCGACGATCTCAACCGGGCCCACGAAGCGGTCCTCAAGGCCAAGCGGCAGGTGGAGATGCTGACGCCCCTGGTGGCCGACTGCGATCACCACAGCGAACTGGTGGAGGCGAGCGAGGCGTTGCGCGCCTGCCGCGAGGCCCTCCGGCCCTGGTTCGCCGGGCTCAAGCTGGAGTTGCTGGAAAAGCGCCTGGCGACGCTGGGCGAGGACCTCACCCGTCATACTGTCCGCATCGAGCGGCTGGAGGAACAGCGGCGCGCGCTGCAGGGGCAGGAGCGGGATCTGCGGCGCACCATGGCGGAAAATGGCGGCGACCGCATCGAGCGCCTGACCGAGGAGATCCGCGCCCTGCAGGAGGAGCAGCGCCGCCGGCGGCTCAAGGCCGAGCGCTATGCCGAACTGGCGCAAGCCCTGGGTTTGTCCGCCGCCGCTGCCGAAGAGGCGTTTCTCGCTCAGCGCGGCCAATGCGCCCGGTTGCGGGAGGCGGCGGAACAGCATGAGGCCGATATTCAGAACCGCCAAAACGAAGCCGGGGTACTTTTTGCCCGGCGCCGGGACGAATATGACCAGTTGCTCACCGAAATCAACGGCTTGAAGGCCCGGCGCAGCAATATCGACGAAAAGCAGGTCGCTATCCGCCGGACCTTGTGCAACGCCCTCGAGCTGCCGGAAGGGGAGATGCCCTTTGCCGGCGAACTGCTTCAGGTGCGCGATGAGGAGCGCGACTGGGAAGGCGCCATCGAGCGGCTGCTGCACAACTTCGGCTTGTCGCTGCTGGTACCGGATCGGCATTACCCCCGGGTGGCCGAGTGGGTGGATCGGACCCGTCTCAAGGGGCGGCTGGTCTATTTCCGGGTGCGCGAGGGGAGCCGGGCCGACCTGTCCTTTCTGCATCCCGATTCACTGGTCCGCAAGCTCGCCCTCAAACCCGATTCAGTCTTTTACCACTGGTTGGAGGGGGAGACCGCCCGTCGTTTCGATGTCGCCTGTTGCGCAACCGGCGAGCAGTTCCGGCGCGAATCCAGAGCCATCAGCCGCGCCGGCCAGATCAAGGCCACCGGCGAACGGCACGAAAAAGACGACCGCCACCGGCTCGACGATCGCAGTCGCTATGTGCTGGGCTGGAGCAATGCGGCCAAAATCGCCGCGCTGGAGCAGCAGGCCGGACGCCTCGAGGCGGAGCTCGGCGAGATCGGCGCTTGCATCGCCGTGCTGCAGGCTGACCGGAAAGCGGCCAAGACGCGCCTTGAGGTACTTTCCAAGCTCGATGAATACCGGGATTTTCGCGAGCTGGATTGGCGTCCGTTGGCGGTGGAGGTGGCGCGGCTGGAAGCGGAAAAAAGCCAGTTGGAAGCCGCCTCCGACATTCTCAAAACCCTCGCCGGGCAGCTTCAGGACGTCGTCGCGGCGCTTGCCGAGTCCGAGGCGCGGCTTGACGAGCGCAAAAGCGGACGGGCCAAGACGGAACAGAAAAAAAGCGATGCCGAGGGCCTGTACCAGCAGACCGCGGCTTTGCTGGCGGAGAGCCTGGCGGACCATGCCGATCAGTTCTTCCGGCTACTGGCGCTGCGCGATGAGGCGCTGGGCGAGCTGCAGCTCACGGTCGAATCCTGCGACAACCGGGAGCGGGAAATGCGGGACTGGCTGCAGAGCCGCATCGACGCCGAGGACCGCAAGCTCGCCCGCCTGCGCGACCGGATCATCGACGCCATGCGCTCTTTCAGTACCAGCTACCCCCTGGCAACCCAGGAGGTGGATGTCGCCGTGGAGGCCGCGGGGGACTATCGAGCCATGCTGGAGCAGTTGCGGGCCGACGATCTGCCGCGCTTCGAGGCGCGCTTCAAGGAGTTGCTCAACGAGAATACCATCCGCGAGGTGGCCAACTTTCAGTCGCAACTGGCGCGGGAGCGGGAGACCATCCGGGAGCGCATCGCCCGCATCAACGAATCGCTCACCCAGATCGATTACAACCCCGGCCGCTATATCGTGCTGGAAGCGCAATCGGCCCTGGAGGCCGATATCCGCGACTTTCAGACCGAACTGCGGGCCTGCACCGAAGGGGCGCTGACCGGCTCGGACGACGCCCAGTATTCGGAGGCCAAGTTTCTGCTGGTGCGCCGGATTATCGAACGGTTCCGCGGCCGCGAAGGCCAGGCCGAGCAGGATCGGCGCTGGACGGCCAAGGTCACCGACGTGCGCAACTGGTTCGTCTTCGCCGCCAGCGAGCGCTGGCGCGAGGACGACAGCGAGCACGAGCACTACTCCGATTCGGGCGGGAAATCCGGGGGGCAGAAGGAGAAGCTCGCCTACACCGTGCTGGCGGCCAGCCTGGCCTACCAGTTTGGCCTGGAATGGGGGGCGGTCCGTTCGCGCTCCTTCCGCTTCGTGGTCATCGACGAGGCCTTCGGCCGCGGCTCGGACGAATCGGCCCAGTACGGACTAAAGCTCTTCGCCCAGCTCAACCTGCAGCTGCTGATCGTCACTCCGCTGCAGAAGATTCACATCATCGAGCCCTTTGTCGCCGGTGTCGGCTTCGTCCACAACGAGGACGGCCGGGCTTCGGTGCTGCGCAACCTCACCATCGAGGAGTACCGGGCGCAGAAGGCGAGGCAGCTGGCATGACCTGGACCACGTCGGCCGACCTGCGCGCCCAGGTGCGGAAATTGTGGGAGAGGGGGAGCCTGCTGGCCGGTCTGGCCGGCGGCGCGGAGCTCTTCCCCCGGCGCCTCTCCCTGAAAGGACCGACCTCCAGGGAGCTGGCCGAGCGCTTCGCCGAGGTGCGCGACTGGATCGCCCGGCTCGACGGCGAGGCGAAGTTTTTCCGGATGGTGTGGCGCAGCGTCAATCATCGCATCCTGGGCGAAAACCGGGTGCCGGACGAGGTCTGGATCGACTCCCTTGAGGATGCCCTGGGGCTGATCGGCCGGCGCCGGGATGCCGAACGCTTTACCGCGCAGGTCGCGCTGACCCGGGAACGTCGGCCTGAGTTGATGACCTGGCTGGCCAGACGGCCGCTGCGGGCTCTGGAGCTGGCCGACGACTGGGCGCGCCTGCTCGACATCGTGGCTTGGCTGCGGAACCATCCCCGTCCCGGGATCTATCTGCGCCAGGTGGACATCCCCGGAGTGCACAGCAAATTTATCGAAGGGCACCGGGCCGTGCTGGGGGAGTTGTTCGATCTGGCGCTGGCGCCGGAGGCGATCGATCCCACCGCCGGCGGCGTCGGCGGGTTCTGTCGCCGCTATGGATTCCGGGATAAACCGGAGCGCATCCGCTTCCGCCTTCTCGATCCAGGCCTTGCGCTGTTGCCGACCGGAACCGATCAGGATCTGACCATCACCCACGACACCTTCGCCCGCCTCGATCCGCCGGTGAAAAGGGTCTTCGTCACCGAGAACGAGATCAACTTTCTCGCCTTTCCGCCTCTGGCCGCAAGCCTGGTCGTCTTCGGCGCCGGCTACGGCTTCGAGACTCTGGCCAGTGCCGACTGGCTGCGGGACCGGGAAATCCATTACTGGGGTGACCTCGACACCCACGGCTTTGCCATTCTCGACCAGTTGCGGGCGCATCTTCCGCATGCCGCCTCCTTTCTGATGGACCGGGAGACCCTGCTGGCCCACCGGCCGCACTGGGGTGTGGAGCCGCGGCCCGAGACCCGCGACTTGTTGCGATTGACCGCCGAGGAAAACGCCTTGTACGATGACCTGCGCCGCAATCGGCTTGGCGACCGGGTGCGCCTTGAGCAGGAGAAAATAGGGTTTGACTGGGTGGTTGAAGCGCTGAAAAAGTCGACAGGGAACTGCTGCTGAAGAATTATTTCGAGGACATCCT
>DASWJX010000268.1:0-2900 GCA_036396915.1 Geopsychrobacteraceae bacterium
GGATATCCTCACTTAATTGATACACTATTTTCAGGATGGGAAAAATAGCACGTCACCCGCTCGAAGAGTGTTGGACCAAATTAAATATGAGAATCCGCTGTTTATTTGTTGACTAATGCCCCTTCCACTGCTACCTCGCCGTCCGCCATCTCGGGCACGGCGGCGTGGCGGTCGGGTGGCATTTGGGTCTCGGCCGAGCAGGGGGCAGCGTTGCTGCACGACGGGGAGAGAAACTGGTGAAAAACGATCCGGTATACTTGGATTGAATGACAAAGATAGAATGTCCCCGAGAGGACACCGAGGGGGCCCGGCGGGCAACCGTCCAACCCAAGCAGGGGAGAGGAACCATGATCAGCAAATTATTGACCACCCTGGCGGTTCTGGTGATCGGCCTCGCACCTTTCGCCGGCAGCGCAGCAGCGGATGAAGTGACCATCGGCACTCTGCCCATTTCAGGGCAGATATATATGCTTACCGGCCAGGGCGGTAACATCGGCCTGTTGGTCGGCGCGGACGGCACCTTTCTCATCGACGATCAGTTTGCGCCCTTGACCGACAAGATTCTCGCGGCGATCAAAAAGGTCGGTGGCGAGCACCCGAAATTCCTCATCAATACCCACTATCACGCTGACCACACCGGCGGCAACGAGAACCTGGGACGGGGTGGCAGCCTGATCTTCTCCCACGACAATGTCCGTGAGCGCCTGGTCGGCGGCTCTTATCTCGCGGCTTTCGAGATGAAAAGCCCGGCGGCGGACCCACAAGGTCTGCCGGTGGTGACCTTCGGCGAGGATCTCAGTTTTCATCTTAACGGCGAAACCGTCCACGCCATTCATGTGCCCCACGCTCACACCGACGGCGACAGCTTCATCCATTTTCAATCCGCCAATGTGATTCATGCCGGTGATATCTTTTTCAACGGTTTTTATCCCTTTATCGATGTCTCCCACGGCGGCTCGCTCAAGGGGATGATTCAAGCAACGGAGCGGATCCTGGCCCTGGCCGACGAGCAGACCAAAATCATTCCCGGCCACGGCCCGCTGGCTGACAAGGCGCAGTTAACCCGCTACCGGCAGATGCTCGGGGTCGCCTATGAGCGGCTTAGAAAGCTGCGGGTTGCGGGCAAAACCGTGGAAGAGGCGGTGGCCGCCAAACCCCTGGCT
The DNA here is from genome assembly GCA_036396915.1 of Geopsychrobacteraceae bacterium. Classification (GTDB taxonomy): domain Bacteria; phylum Desulfobacterota; class Desulfuromonadia; order Desulfuromonadales; family Geopsychrobacteraceae; genus BM509. The sequence goes on from DASWJX010000268.1 coordinate 1,164, forward strand.
GACCTGGAAGAAACCTGGGGCGGCGGACTCTTCACCGGAGATCGCTGGATCGAGCTGGTCTATGCCGGGGTTTATTGAGTGACCGGGGACGGGACAATGAAATCCATCATTGAGGAATCCGTTGTTTATTTGTTGATTAATGTCCCTTCCACTGCTCCCTCGCCGTCCGCCATCTCGGGCACAGCCGCGTGGCGGTCGGGCGGCATTTGGGCCTCGGCCGTGCAGGGGTCAGCGTTGCTGCTCGCTGGGGAGCAGCGGGATCGGTTCATCGCAGACCATAGATACACGACGACACCGCTGACTGCACCGGTGAGATGGCTCAAGGGTACAGGCCGAACCGAATCATCCTCGACGTCTATCATGGCAAAGTCACCGATAGAGGCATCAAAAGCAAGTTTGCCCACACTCAGTAAGAGTAACCCCAGGCATACCCCGCGCCAAGGCTGCACTTCCCGCGATCCGTGCAAGGCCAGGTAGACGACGCCAGCCATCGCAATCCCGGACAATCCGCCGTAGTAGGTCATATCCGGAAGCGATACCAACATCACCAGACTGATCGACAGGGCGGATAAAAAACACAGCGCCGGGAAGTACCGGTAACCCCGGGATTCCATGAGCCAGGCGGTGATACCGATAACGACCACATCGCAGAGCAGGTGGCTGGCCGAGAAATGCACCCAATGACCGGTGACCAATCGCCACAGTTCGCCAGCAAGGATCGCCGGACGATCATAGATCATGGCCGCGGCCACGCCAGGCAGCAGATATGCCACCAGCGCGGGAGCCAGGATCAGTACTGCCCAGCGGGCCGATGGCCCGGTGTTCAATTGCGCCGCAGACGTAGCCATGCATAACCACCGATCAACATAAACAACACCAGAAATACCATGCCCAGACTGCCGCCGCCGGTATACCCTGGGCGGTGAACCACTTTGTATTCTTCTGGCGTCTGCTTGATCTTGTCCTTAAAGAACGCAAGTTGAGTGTCGAGGTTCTTGATCAGATCCTTCGCCGCCTCCTGGAACCCCTGTTCGCTGTTGTTGCGCAGTTCTTCACTCAAGTTGACCGGTGTCGCCGTGCTTTTGACCTGGCTCACCCCAGGGGCTCGGAAAAGCATCTTGCGGCTCTTGATGTCGTAGATAACTGCATCCATCATGGTCTGCGTCGTGTTCTTCTCGCCTGGGACTACATAGGCACCGACAATGGTCCAGTAGAGGAACGACGCGGCGCCTTCGTCGGTGAACTGGACCTGGTCATACGCCAGCAGCGCGACCGCGTCGACCCCGTACATGGTCTGGATCTGATCCAGATTGGCGAAGCTGCCTGCGGGCGTCAGGTAGGCCGAAGGAATGATCTCGATTGAGCCGATGTAGGGATACTTCCGGAAATAATTGCTGACTTCCTGCATCAGGTCGAGCTTCTGCTTCTCGGTCAAGACCATCCCAGTCGGTTTCCTTGCCCGGCCCTGCGAAAACTCCTGCCAGAAGGTTTGCTGGCGCTGGCTCTCGATGTCGGGTACGAAGGCAATTGCGACCTTCATCGGGATCGACATCACCGGGATTGCAGGTTGCACTACCGGATCGGTTTTTCCAGGATAAAGATAATCGACCACACTTGAGTAATACCGTGCCTGGGTAGCACAGCCAACAACCAAGAAAAGAAACACCGACACCACACCCACCGCCCACAACCTCAACTTCCGCGCCATAACGCACCTCCTTACGATCAGTGTGTCAC
>DASWJX010000269.1:0-3363 GCA_036396915.1 Geopsychrobacteraceae bacterium
CGTGCAGATTCCCGTCGGCGCCGGGCCGCCGCACCAGCAGGATGCCTTCCGGGGGATGATCGACCTGGTGGAGATGAAGCTGTTGACGTTCACCGATGAGAGCCAGGGCGCGGAGATGGTCCTCGGCGAGATTCCGCCGGAAATGGCCGGCGAGGCCCGGTCGTGGCGGGAGAAAATGCTCGACCGGCTCTATGAATACAGCGACGAACTGATGGAGTTGGGCCTGGAGGAGGCGCCCATCCCGGCGGCCTTGATCCGCAAGGTGATTCGCCAGGCTACGCTGCACCGCTACATCGTGCCGGTGACGTGCGGTTCGGCGCTGGACCACGTGGGTGTGCAGCCGGTGCTGGACGCCGTGGCCGAGTATCTCCCCAGTCCGGTCGACATTCCGCCGGTCGAGGGTCAGAATCCGAAAAAGCCCGGCAAGACCGAGCGGCGCAAGGCCGACGCCGGCGAGCCGTTTTGCGGCCTGGTGTTCAAGATCGAGGCGGCCCGGCACGGGGATTTGCACTTTGTGCGGGTCTATTCAGGCAGCCTGAAGGCCGGCACGCGGGTCTATAACCCGGGCAAGGACAAGAAGGAGAACATTCCCCAGCTTTGGCGCATCCAGGCCGGCCGCCGGCAGCAGGTGGAGCGGGTCGAGGCGGGGGACATCGTGGGCGTGATCGGGCTGCGGCACTCGGTCACCGGGGACACGATCTGCGACTCGCAGCATCCGATCCTGCTGGAGGCGATCACCTTTCCCGAGACGGTGATCTCGATGGCCATCGAGCCGGAAAGTTCCACCGAGCGGAAAAAACTGGCCCTCGCGCTGGAATTGATGAAGCGGCAGGACCCCACCTTCCGGGCCACCCAGAGCGAAGACACCGGGCAAACAATCATCAGCGGCATGGGCGAGCTGCACCTGGAGGTGATCAAACACCGGCTGCTGCGGGATTTCAATCTCAACGTCAAGGTCCACAACCCGCGGGTCAGCTACCGGGAAACAGTGGCCCGGGCCGTGGAGGTCGAGGGCCGCTGCCACCGGTTGATGACCGGTCAGCAGCTTTCGGCGATGGTCCGCATCCGCATGGAGCCTCGGGAGGACTCCGTGCAGCCGGTCGTGGTCCGCAATGCGGCCGGGGACTCGATTCCGCCGGAGTTTCTACCCGCCGTGCTCGATTCCCTGGCCAATCGCGGGGAAGGCGGCGGGCTGTACGGCAATCCGCTGATGAGAATTCGGGTGACCCTCACCGGCGGCGAGGCCCACGAGACGGAATCCAACGAGGTGGCCTTTCGGATTGCCGCGGCCGACGCCTTTGACAAGGGGCTTGCCGAAGCGGGAATCGAACTGTTGGAGCCGATCATGCGGCTGGAGATCGTCACGCCGGAAGATCACTTGGGGGATTTTATCGCCGATTTGCAACAGCGGCGGGCGGAAATCACCGAGACGGCACACCGCGGCGGCAACACGGTGATTGTGGCCCGCGCCCCGCTGGCCAACCTGTTCGGTTATTCCAGCGCCATGCGGGGGCTGAGCCAGGGCCGGGCGACGTGCTCGATGGAGCCGGCGGCCTACGGACCGGCGCCGCCGGAGGTTTTGGAGAAGTTTCAATGATCGGGTGCAGGACAGGGTTCGTTAGGCTTTGGCTCGGGATTTGCGTTTGCCGGTTTGGGTTTCGGCTTTCTTTTTCCAGTAGCTTGCCAGCGGATTGGTTTCGCTGATTTTGTCGGCCGAGAGTTGGAGGTGGGGTTCGGCGCCGTCGCTCCAAAACTTCTCACTGCCTTTGATCCGACGGTTGATCCGCTTGATCGTCGATTCCATCAGGGCACTGGTGATCGGCAGGCCCCGACGACGGTAATCGTCGTACCGCATGCGCTGGCGGTTGTTGTGCAAGTAGCCGCGACTCTCTCCAAGCGTTTCTAGCGTGGCGACGTGGCTGGTGCGTTCGATCCATGAATCGAGGGCCTCGATCACCAACTCCACTTTTCCCTGCCAGGTCCAGGTAATCCACGTTTTACAAAGCTGCCAGCATTCCTCCATGTCCACGGCGACCGCCCCAGCGGCCGAATAGACATACGTGAAGGCATGGAGCAAATCGAGGATGGGCGTGTAATCCGAAAAGTAGGTCTGTTGAATTTTCCAGTTGCTCGACAGGCCATCGCCTACGAAAGCTTTGGCCCCGGCGGCAGTAAAGCCACGATGATAGGCTTCAACTTTTGCGAGGCGGCCCAACTTGTCGTACGGCTCGAACGTGGCGACGACCGAGCGGACCAAGGGCTCAGGCGACCACCGCCGCACGGGGTCGCGGTCGTCGGCATTTTCCTGCGAGCGATCATCCAGCGAAGGAAAACCCTCTTCAGGCGGCGAATTCCCGATCTCCCGGGCGGCCGAATCGCCTCCTTTCGCCGCTTTGATTTCGTTGATCCTCGGGATCAGCCAGAGCGGATCGAGCAGGTTCTCCGGCACTTCCGGCAGCGGATCGCTTGCATGCGACTGCCTCAAAAACGTGGCGACCATGCTCACTTTCGATTCTCGCCACCAGCGCGGCTTCTCTTCACCCGGCGCCCGCGGTTGGCCCCATCGCTCGTCGCGCAGTTGGGCTCGACCGCCATCGACCATCACCACGGCCACGCGATGGTCCCAGCCGCCGGGCGGAGCGTCGGCAGGGACCTCGCGCTGCTGCGGAAGCGGTAGGGCTTCGTACTGATCGAGGCGCTGCTCACGTTCCTCCACACGCTGCTGGCCTACCCGCTGGGCGATCCGCTGGCAACGCTTGCCGCTGATCGACAGGTCGGCCAGATCCTGAAGTTGTTCGCTCGCCTGCTCACGCGAACTGGAGGTCGTCTCCGCCGCCACCACCTTGCGTTCCACCCGCGGCGTGCAGGTCGCTTCCACCTCAATCCCCAACGCCCGGGCCTGAGGGAAAAAAATCGCACCGGCAAGCAGAGCATCGCTTGACGGGCTGGTTCCAGGTCACCTCGCCCCGATCGGTGGTCAGCGTCTTTTTTTCGGGAGGCTTATCGTCCAATTCGCGGCCGCACTGCGGGCAGTGGGGCATCTCCTCGCATGCCTCGACCTGTTCTTCAAGTACGCCCCGAACCGTCCGCCGCGTGATGGCATCGACCAGTTCGTACACCTCCGTTTCCAGGTCATCCATCCGCAACCGAGAAAGATCGCGGCGGCCCCGATCGGTCAGCTCGTCAATGAGTTCCTGCGACATCGCCGCTGTCACCTTCGCGCGTTGAAACATCAAAGCCTCCTGCTTTGCTCAAAGACCCAAATCGACCGCGAATCCAACCGCGGCCACCTGACCCGATTTGTACTTCACCCCCCCAATGTCAAAAACCCCAAAATTCCACAGCGAACCCTGTCCTGCACCC
>DASWJX010000270.1:0-9865 GCA_036396915.1 Geopsychrobacteraceae bacterium
GTTTGGAAAAGACAAGATCTACTGCATGGTTTGCGGGAAAGGCTTTAAAACGCTGTCGCGCCACCTGAAGACGGCTCACGACCTGAAACCGACCGAATATCGAAAGCAGTTCGATATCCCCCGCACTCAGTCGCTCGCCGCTCGCAACTACTCGGAAAGCCGCCGCCAGATGGCTGTTGATCGGGGTTTGGCGGACAATCTTGCCAAAGCCCGGGCGGCCCGCGGCAAGAAAAAGTAGCCGCCGGCGCAACCAGTTTCGACGCATAAAAAAAGCACCCGCAACGGGTGCTTTTTTTATGCGGATGACTTCCTTACAGCAGGGTGAAAGGGATCACGCCGATTTCCTGCCCTGCTTCGTCCAGAACCTGCACCTGCCACTCACCGGCCCACTCGGGAAGGATCTGCTTGGACGAATAGGTCCGCCAGGACGCCGAGCGGACCGGCAAGGTCACGCGGGCCATCTCTTTATCCCGATAAAGCCAGACATGCGTCACCTGCGTTTCGCCCTGCGCTCCGACAATTCGGGTGAAACAGTACAGCCGGCCCTGCTGCGCCGGATAGCCGGCAATCTCATCAACAGGAGCACGGTCGACGATCTGCGTGGTGATAACCCCCTCGGCAACCCTCAAGGTCCCGGCAAACACCGGGGGGGCCAGCACACAAACCAGCAGTGCAATCAGAACCAGACGTTTCAGCATTTTGCCCTCCGTGAAAAAACAACCGGAAATTGAACCGGACCCGGCCGGATCAGAAGCGCTTCGCGCGCGCAGCGCTGCGCAGTTGCGACAGAAAGCTTGTACCACAACCCGGCTCGATTGAAAACAGTTCGGCGAGGGTGGCTCCGACATCAGCGAAACTGCCGCGCACGCCCAGATCGCAGCCGCGCAGCATGGCGGCGGACCAGGCGAGCAACGGGACATACTCACGGCTGTGATCGGTTCCCGGCATCACCGGATCGCAGCCGTGGTCGGCGGTTATGATCAGCAGATCGTCGGCCCGCATCGCGGCCTGCAGTTGCGGCAACCAGCGATCGAAGCGTTCCAGGGCGCGGGCAAACCCGGCGCTATCCCGGCGATGCCCGTAGAGCATGTCGTAATCGACCAGATTGGTAAAGATCAGACCCGTTTCGACCATCCCCAGGGCCTGCAGCGTCTGGTTCATCCCGTCAGCGTTGCCGGTGGTCGCCAGCGAGCGAGCGAGACCGCGGCCGGCGAACAGGTCGGAAATCTTGCCGATACCGCAGGTCGCGATGGCGGCCTGCTGCAAACGGTCGAGCAGGGTCGGACGTGGCGATCGGCAGGTAAAGTCATGGCGGCGGGAGGTCCGCTTGAAACCGGTGAGGCGCGTGCCGACAAAAGGACGGGCGATCACCCGGCAGACATGATAAGGAGCAACAATCCGTTCCGCGACCCGGCACAACCGGTAGAGCCGTTCGGGCGCGATCAGATCCTCATGAGCGGCGATCTGCAATACGGAATCGACGCTGGTATAGATAATCGGATAACCGGTCCGCAGGTGTTCTTCACCCAGGCGGTCCAGTATCTCGGTACCGCTGGCGGCGACATTGCCCAGCACCGGCAAGCCGGTCTCGGCGGTGAATGCGTCCGTGATCGACCGGGGAAACCCTTCCGGAAAGGTGGCGAAGGGTTCGCTGCGGACCACGCCGGTCAGCTCCCAGTGCCCGACTACCGAATCCTTCCCGGCGGAACGTTGTGCCATCCGCCCCCAGGCTCCGGCCGGTTCGGCAACGGCGGCAACACCCGGCAGCGCCACGATATTTCCCAGGCCCAGCCGTTGCAGATGGGGAAGACTCAGACCGCCCGCCGCCTCCGCGACATGCGCCAGGGTGGCGCAACCGAGATCCCCGTAGTCGCCGGCATCCGGCAATGCTCCGACGCCGACGCCGTCCAGAACGATCAGGATAACCCTGTTAAACATGCACTCTCGCAAAAACTTAAGGGGATGGGTGAGCTGCCTGCCATTGGCTGACGATCTCGATGCCGGCGCTGGTGCCGATTCTCGTCGCTCCCGCTTCCAGCATCCGCCGGCAGCCATCCAGGTCACGAATACCGCCGGCGGCCTTGACGCCGACCCTGCCGGCGGCGGTCCGCGCCAGAATCCTGACATCCTCCGCGCGGGCGCCGGCCGGGCCGAATCCCGTGGAGGTTTTCACATAGGCCGCCCCGCAGCGGACCACGACTTCCGTCAGTTCGGCCATCAGGTCATGATCGAGATAGCAGCACTCCAGAATAACCTTAACCCTGGCTTCGGCAGCGGCCAGCACCACCTGGGCGATCTCATCGGCGACGTAAGCAATATGCCCGGACAGAGCCTGGCCCACGGCGATCACCATGTCGAGTTCAGCCGCACCGCGTGCCGCCGCTTCCCGGGCTTCCAGTACTTTATGGCGGGTGGCATTGTAACCGCAGGGAAAACCGACAACGGTGCCGACCGACACCGATGAACCGTAGAGCCTTTCGGCCGCCAGCGGAACAAACAACGGCGGGATGCAGACCGCGGCGAAACCGTACTCCACCGCTTCTTCGCACAGCTGGATGATCCGGGCCTCGGTAGCGTCGGGGCGTAACAGGGTATGGTCGATCAGAGCCGCCGGATTGCGCATCGACAAGCGCCCGTCAGCTGCGATAAGCGGCGTTGATCTTGATATACTCATAAGTCAGATCCGAGGTATAGTAGCGGGCCGCGCCGCTGCCCTGGTGCAGCTCGATATGCACCGCAAACTCGCCCTGCTTGAGCACCTCGGTGGCTTTCTCCTCCAGTTCGATCCCGGTTCCCAGACCGCCGCGCGTTACCGGAACGTCATCGAAATCGATGTCGATCCGCTCCTGATCGATCTCGACCCCGGAGTAACCGACAGCGGCGATAATCCGTCCCCAGTTGGCGTCTTCGCCGAAAAAAGCGGTCTTGACCAGCGATGAGGTCGCCACGGTCCGTGCGACGATTTTGGCCTGCCGGTCATCCCTGGCGCCGGTCACCCGGATTTCAACCAGCTTGGTCGCTCCTTCGCCGTCGCGAACAATCATCTTGGCCAGATCGACCATCACCCGCTCCAGCTGCTGAACGAATTTTTCCTCCGCTTCGCTGTCCGCCGCGATCCGCACCCCTGAAGCGCCGTTTGCCAGCAGCAGAACCATATCGTTGGTCGACGTATCGGCATCAACGGTAATCGCGTTAAAGCTGCGATCCACCGCCTGCCGCAAAGCGCGATCCAGCCGGTCGGCCGGCATCTCGACATCGGTCATGATAAAACCGAGCATGGTCGCCATGTCGGGATGAATCATCCCGGCCCCTTTGGCCAGCCCCAGAATGCGGCAGGTTCGGCCATCCACCGTCAGCTGAGCCGAAGCGATTTTGCTGAAGCAATCCGTGGTCATCATCGCCTCGGCGGTGATCGGAGCAGCGTCAGCAGCCAGCTGCGCAACCAATGCCGGGATTCCGCTTTGCAGAGGTCCGGTCGGCAGCTGCGCGCCGATCACGCCGGTCGAGGCCACGGCGACCAGTTCAACCGGAATGCGCAACTGCTCGGCAAGCAGCGCCCCCATCTGGTTGGCGACCAGCAGTCCCGGCTGGCCGGTACAGGCATTGGCATTGCCGCTGTTGACCAGGATCGCCTGGCATTTGCCGGTTGCGATGCGTGGTCTGGTCACCAGTATCGGGGCGGCAACCACCTGATTCCGGGTAAAGACTCCGGCGCAGGTTGCCGGGGTTTCGGAGCAGATCAGGCCCAGATCGAGCTTGCCCGAGCGTTTGATGCCGCTGGCAACTCCGGCGAAGCGGAAGCCTTGCGGGATGTCACAAATTTCCATATTTATGCAATCTCCATTGATATTCTCGCAAAAACTCGGATGGATGGCAGCGCGTCGTTGCCGCCGAACGGCTCTAACAGCTATTGATGCCGGTTCAACGCCTTGTACGCTTCCGCCGTCGGTAACAACAGGCAGAACGCAGTCCCTTCCTCCTGCCTCAACTCCAGAAACACCCGACCCTGCATGCGGCCGACAATCGCCTTGACCAGAGCCAGACCGACGCCCACGCCGCAGGGTTTTCCGGTGTCAATATCGCCCAGTTGAGAGTATTGCTCAAAAACCGCCTCACGGGCCTCGAAGGGGATGGACTCCCCGTCATTGGCAATCTGCAGCCGCACGAAGGGCAGCCCTTCCACCGTTTCCGTCTGAGCCGTGACGCTGAGTTTGCCCTTGTCGCGGTTAAACTTGACGGCATTTTCGATCAGGGCGCTCAGGGCCATGGAAAACTTCTCGACATCGCCGTAGATGTCCGGTGAATCATCCGGCAGGCAGGTGCTGGTCTGCAACTCGCGCCGTTGAATTTCCCTGGAGTGGGTCCGCAATACCCCGGCAACGGCCATATCGAGGCTGAACTCTCGCCACTGCCAGTTTTCCCGTTCCGATTCAATGGAGAACAGGCGCAGCATTCCGGTGATCAGTCGCTCCAGATTGCCCCCCTCCTCCCGAACCTGGGCGAGATAATCCTTCAGCTCGTCTTCCGACAAACGATGAAAGAAGGTCAGGGCCAGATCGACAAAACCCATCATCGAGGTCAGGGGGGTTTTCAATTCATGAGAGAGGTTGGACACCATGCGCGTCCTGGCGCGGTTGAGTTTGATCAGATCCTGGTTGGTGCGCTCCAGGGTCCGGGCCTGCAACCGCAAACTGTGGACCAGGGTAAAATTTTCCATGGCCAGAGCGACCTGATGGGCAATCGTCACCAGCAGATCCTGGTCCTCCATGCCGAACCGCTCGCCCGTCAACTTGTTGCTGACATTGATGACGCCGAGCATCCGCTCGCGGATCAGAATCGGCACCGACAGCAAAGACTTGGTCTTGTAGCGCCTGCCGCCCACCAGCTCGTGAAAATGGCTTTCCTTTTCGAGATCGCGGATCAGCAGCGGCGCACGGGATTCGAGAACATAACCGGAGACGCCCTGCCCTTCAGACACATGCACCGAACTGACAACCTCTTCGGGAAGGCCGCGCGCCGCGGCAATTTTCAGCGTCCCGTCTTTTTCCAGAAGCATCAGCGACGCGGACTCGACACCGACGGAAACGGTGATCGAATCGATAATCCGCTCAAACAGCTCCCGGGGTTCATTCTCGGTATTGGTTGTTTCCCCGATCTGTTTGAGCAGCACCAGGTCGGACATCCGCCGCTGGGCTTCCTGATGGATCCGGTCATGATTGACGGCGGCGGAATAGATCGACAGCCCCTGTTCGGCGGCCGCGAGGATCTCCTGTTCCGAACAGGGTGTGAGCAGAAAATCCTGAGCCTTTTCGCGCAGCACGTTCCTGACGAGGTGAAAGTCCTGCTGCTCGGAGAGCATCACCACCTGCACGGCAGGAGCGATCTGCTTGATCTGACGCAGCACGTCCAGGCCGTCGCCGTCGGACGAAATCGCCTTGCAGAAGACCAGACCGATCGGCTCGGCCGCCAGGCAATCGGCCACTGAAGTGCCGCGGTTCATGCGGATCACGCAATAACCCCGCGCCTCCAGGATGGTCTGCAACCGGTCCGGATCGGGCGACGGCTGGTCGACCAGCAGAATCTTGATTTCAGGATTTTCGTCGCTATCGGCCATGGGCTCGGCACTACCGCTTAATAGGTTGATGGCGTAGCCATCAAGGTTAACGTCCGCAACACTTCTTATATTTTTTCCCGCTGCCGCAGGAACAGGGATCGTTACGCCCGACCTTGTGCTCATCGCGCGTTTTCGGAGTCTTGTTGGCCTCCTCGCTCGCGGCCATGCGATTCAGAATCGCCTGCTGTCTGCGCTGGCGCTGCTCCATGGCCGCCACATCCTCTTCACGAGCCAGCTGGACGTGGAAAAGTTTCAGGATAATGTCCTCGCGAATCCGGCCCATCATCTCCATGAACATGCTGTAGGCTTCGCGCTTGTACTCTTCCTTCGGGTTTTTCTGGGCATAACCGCGCAGGCCGATCCCTTCTTTGAGATGATCGATGGAGAGCAGATGTTCCTTCCAGCGGGAATCGATGGTCTGCAGCAGCATGATCCGGCTCAGGTGGTCCATCACTGACGGCGTGAACTCCTCCCGCTTGGCATCGAGATAATTGTTCGCCTGCAGCTTGAGGGATGTTTCGAGGTCGGCCCGGCCGATATTCTGCTGATCGATGTCATCGAGTGCGGGGATGAAGGAGAACTGTTTGTGGAAATCCTCCAGCAACCGCGGCCAGTCCCATTCCGCCGCCGAAGTCCGCTCCGGACAGAAGGTGGCAACCATGTCCTCCACCATTTCGTTGACGATACCGCGGATCGTCTCCGGGATGTCCTCGCCGGCCAGCACTTCCCGCCGCTGGGTGTAGATCACTTCGCGCTGCCGGTTCATGACATCGTCGTATTCGATCAGATGCTTACGGATATCGAAGTTGTGGGCCTCGACCTTCTTCTGGGCATTTTCGATCGCCTTGCTGATAATGCCGTGTTCGATCGGCTCCCCTTCGGGAATCCGCAATTTCTCCATGACGAATGCGACCCGTTGCGAACCGAAGATCCGCAGCAGATCGTCTTCGAGGCTCAGGTAGAAACGGCTCAGACCCGGATCGCCCTGGCGACCGGACCGGCCGCGCAGCTGATTGTCGATGCGCCGCGATTCGTGCCTCTCGGTGCCGAGGATGTAAAGACCGCCGGATGCGAGGACCTCCTGCTTGTCCGCGGCGCAGGCCGGCTGGTATTTCTCCAGGGCCTGCTGATAGGCGGCAGCGGGATCCTCGGCGCCGGCCGCCTCGACCTTGGCCATCATCTCCGGATTTCCGCCCAGCACGATGTCGGTTCCGCGACCCGCCATATTGGTGGCGATGGTGACCGCCCCCTTGCGACCCGCCTGGGAGACGATCAGGGCCTCCTTGCCGTGCTGCTTGGCGTTGAGGACATGGTGGGGCACCCCGCGCTTTTTCAGCAGTTCGGAGAGAACTTCCGACTTTTCTATGGAGATCGTACCGACCAGCACCGGCTGGCCGCGCTGGTGACAGTCGATGATGTCTTCGATGGTCGCGAGGAATTTCTCCCCTTCGGTCTTGTAGATAACGTCCGACATGTCGCGACGCTGCATCGGCCGGTTGGTCGGAATCACCGCGACAGCCAGATTGTAGATCTGCTTGAACTCGACCGCTTCGGTTTCCGCGGTACCGGTCATGCCGGCCAGTTTTTTGTACATGCGGAAATAGTTCTGGAAGGTGATGGTGGCCAGGGTCTGGTTTTCGCTTTCGATCTTGACCCCCTCCTTGGCCTCCACAGCCTGATGCAGACCGTCGCTCCAGCGGCGGCCGGGCATCAGCCGTCCGGTAAACTCGTCAACGATCATCACCTGACCGTCCCGAACGACATAATCGACATCGCGCACGAACAGGGCATGCGCCTTGAGCGACTGATTGACATGGTGCAGCAGTTCGATGTTGATCGGTTCGTAGAGATTGTCGATGCCGAGCAGTTTCTCAACCCTGGCGACACCCGCCTCGGTCAGCGACGCGGACTTGCCCTTTTCGTCGACCGTAAAATCGCCGGTGTGGGTCTTGACCGATTGACCGATCTTGCCGTCACGACTCTCAATGGTCTCGCCCTTCTTCAGCTGCGGAATAATCAGGTTGACCCGGCCGTAAAAATCGCTGGAGGATTCGCTCGGACCGGAGATGATCAGCGGGGTTCGGGCTTCATCGATCAGGATCGAATCGACCTCGTCGACAATGGCGTAATGGAGCTGGCGCTGGACGTAGTCTTCCAGATCGAATTTCATGTTGTCGCGCAGATAATCGAAGCCGAACTCGTTGTTGGTGCCGTAGGTAATATCCGCCCGGTAAGCGGCCTTGCGCTCCGCATCGCTGATGCCGTGAACAATGCAACCGACGCTCAGACCGAGAAAGCGATAAAGCCGGCCCATCCATTCGGCGTCGCGGCTGGCCAGATAGTCGTTGACGGTGACGACATGAACCCCCTGGCCGGCCAGGGCATTGAGATAGACCGGCAGGGTCGCCACCAGCGTCTTTCCTTCGCCGGTTTTCATCTCCGCGATCATGCCCGAGTGAAGCACCATGCCGCCGATCAACTGAACATCGAAATGCCGCATCCCCAGAACCCGCCTGCTCGCCTCGCGCACGACGGCAAAGGCTTCGGGAAGCAGACCGTCAAGCGTCTCCCCCTGTTCCAGACGTTGCCGGAATTCGGGCGTTTTCCCCTGCAGCTGCGCGTCGTTCAGGGCTTCCATCGCGGCTTCCAGACCGTTGATCTTGTCAACAGTCGGCTGCATCCGTTTCAGGTTCCGTTCATTTTGACTGTCGATGAATTTGCTGACCAGCTTGCGGATCATATTTGAAAAGCTCCAGAAAAAGAGCCCTGTAAAGAGGCAATGCTCATGCAGGGGAACAGCTGTTTGATTATCTCGAAAAGGTCACAATATGACCGAGTAAATACCGGTCGGCATGTTAGCACAGGGGCCTTCGGGGTCACAAGAAAGAAAGGGGCCGGGCAGGCGGATGCGGGGCAGTCGCGGCACGCGGACCGGGTCCGAAACGAGCGGGTTCCGAGCCGGGTCGCGAATGCGATTTATTGAGAAGGAGACCGGTTGTCGGCGCAGCAAAAGCGCGCCTCAGAGCGTCTTGCGCGGATCGATGGGAACGCCGTTGAGGAGAATTTCGTAATGCACGTGCGGACCGGTGGAACGCCCGGTATTGCCGACCTCGGCGATCTTGTCGCCGCGCGAGACCCGCTCCCCGCGTTTCACCAGAAACTTGGAATTATGGGCGTAGAGGGTCCGATACCCGTAACCGTGATCGATGATGACCGCCTTACCGTACCCGGATGACGTTTCCACCCGCGCGACGACGCCATCGGCTGTCGCATAAACCGGCGTGCCGGTATTGGCGGCGATATCGAGACCGTCGTGCTTTTTAAGACGGCCGGTGTAGGGCGATTTGCGCATGCCGAAATAGGAGGTCAACCAGCCCTTGGTCGGCCAACCCTGAGGGGTCGAACCGGAGAGGGATTGCTGATCGTTGAGCAGGCTGCGGATCTCTTCCTGGCTCTGCCGACGCAGATCGATCGACAGGCGCATGCCGTTGATCTGTTTTTGCAATTCGGAGAGATCGCTGAGTTCCTCGGTCTCCGGAGCGCCGCCGATCCCGACCGGCAGATCAGCGTCCGCTCCTTCGAGGTCGGCCAGCAGGCGGATTCGCGCGTCCGTTTCAGCCAGCACCACCAGTTCCCGACGCAGATCGGCAAACTCCATGCTCAGCCGCTGAAACTCCTGACGTTGCTCGCCGTTCTCCGCCTGCAGCCGCATCAGTTCAGCCTGATTCGAGGTAAGCACGGCATAATCGCCGACCACATAACCGATGACCGACAGGGACAGAGCAGCGACCACCAGACAGGTCACCGTCAGCCACCGGGCAACCACCACGCGGCGAACCCGCTGTCCGGAATCGGGAATGATCATCAGTGTGAAATGACGTGAAGCCAAAAAAAACTCCCATCCAGGCAAATATCAGCAATCAATAATAAGTTTTTTTAATGGAAATCGTTCAACTTGTCAAGCTTTGATGCTTTCGCAAAAACTTAGAGTGCCGGCGGCAGCGAATGGCCGGCGGATCCCCGAGAAATGCGGCGAGGATACACGAAACAGCCGACGAAGTACAGCCCGCCCCCGGACCCGCCTATCGCATCGGGACAGACAGCCGACCCCATGAGGTCCCTGGCCGGCGGCAACGCAGCAGTTGGTGCGTTTTTGCCTGGCCATCCATGTTGATGCTTTTTTGCGAAAGCATCAAAGATGTCTTCGCAAAAAAGCAGGGGATGGCTAAGCAAAAATTTCGTCCTGCAAGG
>DASWJX010000271.1:0-5058 GCA_036396915.1 Geopsychrobacteraceae bacterium
TCCTCTCGACAACGAAAAAATTCTACAAGCGACTCATGGCGGTGCGCACGTTCCCGACCAGGTTGATCAAGCGGGGACCGATATCCGCCTCGATAACGTCGCGACCCATCTGGAACGACGCGCCGCTGCAACTGAAAACCATGATTTCCGAGCCGTCCTCGGGCACCAGGGGGGCGGCTATAGCATGCACCTCCTTGCGCCAGTCGCCCAGCGACAGACAGTAGCCCTTCTCGCGGTACTCGGCCAGACTCCGGTCGATGGCCGCCTTGATCCGCGGCCAGTTCTGCTCGTCGGCCGCACGGATCTGCTCGATCAGCTCCGCCCGCTCCTGCCCGGCCAGGGCGGCCAGGTAGGCCCGGCCCATGGAGGTGGTGGCGATCGGGATCTGCGAACCCACATCCAGCTGCACGGCGTAGGTCGAGGCGTTGCGATAGGTGTCGATATACACCATGTCCAGGCGATCCCGCACGCCGAGGTTGACCGCCGCCTGGGTGTGCTCGGCCAGGGCCTGCATCAGCGGCCGGGCAATGCGCCGCACATCCATCTGCCCGAGCAGGGAATAACTGAGACTGAGCACCGCGGTGCCGAGGCGATACTGGTTGAGGTTCGGCGAGTAGCGCAGAAAGCCCCTTTCGGTCAGGGTGAAGGTCAGCCGTGAGACGGTGGATTTGGGCAAGCCGGTTCGCTCGGCGATCTGATTGTTGCCGAGGAAGCGATCCCCCGCATGAAAGCAGCTCAAGACCTCAAGTCCCCGTGCCAGGGCGGTGACAAACTTGCGTTCCTTCTGCGGCAGGGCAGCTGTTCCGTCTTCAAAAGCCATCATGGTTTCCTTGCAGTTCACGCTCGGACAACGAGCGGCTAATTGACACCTTCCATAACACCGTTTACTTTTAAAAGTAGATACCTCATTACGGTCTTCAGGTCAATGTTTTTGAACTATTTTTTCCACACTGCAGTAAAATATTTATATTTTACCAGTTTTTTGAATCGCTTGTTCCGCAGTGCGGGACCCGAGAGCGCTGGCCGACAAGAATCATCCGCTGCCGTCTTCGCCGTCGCCGCAGCCGGATTTGCGCTTCGACGGCGTTTTCAATCCTCTTCGGGGATGGGCCACAACCGCTGGTCCTGCAGAACCTTGCGCAGCGCCTTGAGCCCCTGGTTCATGGCGGGAACGCCACCATAAACCGCAGTCTGGAATATCACCTCGGCCAGCTCGCGCGGTTTGCAGCCCACGTTGAGAGCGGCCCGGAGGTGGAGTTCAAGCTCCTCGGTCTTTTCCAGGACGGTCAGGGCGGCGACAGCGACCATCTGCCGCTGCGGATGGGGGATCACCTGCCGGGCGTACATCCGACCGGTGATGAACAGCGAAAGATCTTTGGCCAGTGTGCGGTCGAAGGACTTCCACAGTTCATAGGGCTTCTCTGCCGAAACTCCCGTGAAATAGAGCTCGGCCGTCTCGGCGGTCTTTCTGGCGACATCGTCGGGCATGGGTGCTCCTTTCTCTGCACTGGGAGGGTGTCGGACCATACGGGCCGAAGCGCAAACGTGGAAGTTTGAGACCAGATTTTGGCTCGCTTGAGAGCTCATAGCCAGAGCTACGGGCCGAAAAGGAGCTGAAATCTGGGCCAGGCAGCCGAATTTGCAGCCGGTTCATGGATTAGTCCGGCACTCTCCTAGGCTTCGCGGTTAAAGGGACGACGGACAATCGCTTCGATGAGTGCAATCCGGTCTTCTTCGAGGTTCCGCAGCTGGTTTTGCGCCATGGCTGGAAATTCCGGGCCCAGCAGCAGCTGGAGACCCAAGGGCGCAGACCCCTGACTGGCAGCTTTTTCGTTCCGGCGCCGGAACCACAAGCGGCCCGTTTCGGTGCTGTCCCGCCAATGAAGGATCTCGAAGCCGCCCGCCTCCAGACTCTGCCGCAACTGCCGGGGCGTTTGCAGAAAGCTGATCGAAGGCTCCCGTGCCCAGGGGACCGGAAAGTGCACCGGCCCGCCCTCTCCGGAAAGGATATCGTAGAGGCCCAGCACCCCGCCGGGCTTCAATACCCGCAGCATCTCCCGGTACAACCGCGCCTTGTCGGCAATATTCATGGCCGCGTGCTGGGTCCATAAAACGTCGAAACTGGCGTCGGCAAAGGGCATTTCGAGGGCATTGCCGTGCCGGTACGCGACCCGCGCGTCGAGGCCGAGACGCCGGGCGAACTGCGCCGCCAGACGGCAATAGTCCCGACAAAGATCGAGCCCGGTGACATGACAACCGAACTCCGTGGCAAGGCAGCGGGAAGCGCCGCCGAGACCGCTGCCGACATCCAGAACCTGCATCGTCTCATCGAGGCCGAGTTTTTGCGCCAGGGCAAGCGTGGCCCTGCGCCCGCCGACATGAAATTCGTCGATGCCAGCCAGTTCGCCAGCCCCGAGATGCTCGACCTCCAGCCCCGCCGCGTCCAGGGCGGTCAGGATCGCGCTTTCAAGGTCCTGACGGACATAGTGGGCCTCGACGCTGTCGGAAGCCAAATCGGGTCGGGACATCAGTCGAGAGCCAGCAGAACCTGCCCGATCTCGACAGCGTCCCCTTCCCGAATCAGCAGTTGACTGACGGTGCCGTCCCGGTCGGCAATGATTTCGTTCTCCATTTTCATGGCTTCGAGGACAAGCAGCAGATCCCCCTCCAGAACCTGCTGGCCAGTCGTCACCTCCAGCTTCCAGATAGTGCCGGCAAGGGGAGCAACCACCCCGTTGCTCGCCGCGGCAGAGGGCTTCACCGCCTGCGGCGGCGCGGTCGGCGCGGTCGGCGCGGAACCCGGCCCGCCGACATAACTCAGCAGCGGTGTCCCGATCTCAACCGCAGCGCCTTCCTTGACCAGAAGAGCGGCGACAACACCCGCCTTCTCGGCCAGCACTTCGTGTTCCATCTTCATCGCTTCGAGGATGAAGAGCAGATCTCCTTCTTCCACTTCATCCCCGGGAGCCACCTCGATTTTCCAGATATTCCCGGCAAGATGGGCATCAGCGGTGTCGGCCATAACCGGAGCCGCTGTCGCCCCGGCCGCAGAATCCACGGCGACAGCAGCGGAGGTCGCCGCGACAGCGTCCTCGCCGCCCGGAACCGGCTCAAAGGCATCGGGATTGTTGCGGTTTTCGATAAACTTCAGGCCGACTTGCGGGAACAGTGCATAGGTCAACACATCCTCGATCTCGTTTTCCGCCAGGCTGAGCCCCTTTTCCGACACCATTTGGCGCAGTTCGACCGTGAGCCTCTCCACCTCCGGCTCAAGCAGATCGGCCGGGCGACAGGTAATCGGTGCGCCCCCCTTGAGAACCCTGTCCTGCAACGCTTTGTTCACCGGCGCCGGCGTCGAACCATATTCGCCCTTGAGGACGGCGATCGTTTCCTTGGTCATCGCCTTGAAACGCGCACCCGCCAATACATTCAAGACCGCCTGGCTGCCGACGATCTGCGAGGTCGGGGTGACCAGCGGCAGGAAACCGAGATCTTCACGCACCGTGGGGATCTCCTCCAGCACCTGGTCGATCTTGTCGCCGGCCCCCTGCTCGCGAAGCTGATTTTCCATGTTGGTCAGCATGCCGCCGGGGACCTGCGCCATGATAATCCGCGAATCGATCCCCTTGAGCGCCCCCTCGAACCTGACGTATTTCTTCCGCACTTCGCGAAAATAGGCGGCGACCTCCTGCAGCAGGGCCAGATCAAGCCCGGTCGCGCGGTCGGTCTGCTCGGTCATGGCCACCAGAGTCTCGGTGGGGGAATGGGCGTAGGTCATGCTCATCGAAGAGATCGCGGTATCGACGTTATCGATACCGGCCTCGATCGCCTTCAGGTAGGCGGCAGTGGACATGCCGGTGGTTGCATGGCAATGCATATGGATGGGGACCGCCAACGTTTCCTTGAGCCGCTTGACCAACTCGTAGGCCGTCGAGGGGGTGATCAGTCCGGCCATATCCTTGATGCAGAGCGAGTGTGCTCCCATATCCTCGATGCGCTTGCCCAGCTCCAACCAGTTGTCGATGGTATGCACCGGACTGACGGTGTAGGAGATACAGCCCTGGGCATGCTTGTCCTGGCTGATGACCGCCCTGATTGCCGTCTCGAGATTACGGGGGTCGTTCATGGCGTCAAAAACCCGGAACACGTCGATGCCGTTGACCGCTGCCCGCTCGACGAATTTCTCGACCACATCATCGGCATAATGACGATAGCCGAGAATATTCTGGCCCCGAAACAACATCTGCTGCGGGGTATTGGGCATCGCCTGCTTCAAAGCTCGCAGGCGCTCCCAGGGGTCCTCGCCCAAAAAACGGATACAGGAGTCGAAGGTGGCGCCGCCCCAGGTTTCCAGGGACCAGTAACCGACCCGATCAAGCTTTTCCGCGATCGGCAGCATATCTTCAAGGCGCATCCGGGTAGCGAACAGTGACTGGTGCGCATCGCGCAGCACAAGTTCGGTGATCCCCAGGGGTTTTTGGGCCAGACTCATGAATCGACCTCTTTTCTTTATTGTCATTTAACAACAGACGGGATGGGCGGCAACGACCTTGTCGCCAAAGGTCCGCTCCCTTCCCGCAGATACTTTCGCAAACTTAAGAGGATGGCGTCGCCATCAACCCTTGATAATCCGGGGCAGCAGCATCTGGTGCACCGGGGTGATCGATTTCGGGTTCTGGTAGTTGGCCCCGGTGAAGGCCTGAATGTATTTGCGCAGATCGGGCAGGGCAACGATCTCGTCGACGAAGCCGGTCTTGGCGCAGTAGGCCGGGCGCGACTTGTCCTGATAGTCCTGAATCATCCGGTTCATCTTCTCCAGGGTCGGGGCGAGGTCGTTGCCGGCGTCGTCCTCCTTGACCAGGCGTCGGGCATAGGAAGCCGCGGCGGCGGTTTCGCCGTGCATGACGTAGATCTCGGTAAGCGGGGTGCCGAGAGTGAACGCGTTGTTGTTGTTGGCCTGGGGACCGCACATGATGTAGTGAGCGGCGGCGGTTCCCTTGCGCAGCACGATGCACATCATCGCCAGCTCGGTCTGCTCGATGGAATAGACCAGCGACT
>DASWJX010000272.1:0-3347 GCA_036396915.1 Geopsychrobacteraceae bacterium
CACCCCAGCCCTCCCCTTGAAGGGGAGGGAGCTTAACCTATGTCAGGGTGCTGAATAGTTACCGCTGGCTTTTCTCTGTTGCCGCAGCGTTGCCTGGTGGTCTATTCCATCCCCATCTCAAAGTTGAACTTGCTGATCCCCGGTGGATCGATGCCCTGCCGGGCGGCCTCCAGCACCTGCTTGCCCTGCTGGCTGAACGGTCCGAGATGGGACAGGTCGATGATAAAGCGCTGGCAGCCGAAACTTTCCAGTTCGGCCAGGTTGGCGAGAAACGAAAAGTCGGTTTCGCTGCGCAGCCAGGTCAGCCCCTGGCGCTGGCTGACGCGGTAGGCGTCGCTGCGATCGGAGACCACCGGCGCGTCGGAGCGGACCCCCTTGATGGCGATGCGCGAGGTGATCAGCGGCACGCTGGCGTAGACGGTCAGCGCGGTTGCCAGTCCGCAATCGCGCTGCAAAACGTCGCGCAGGTTGTCGCGATCATCCTCGATGTAGAGTTCCGCTTCGCTGATGCCCAGCTCGCGCCAGGCGCACAGCGCCTGACTGTTGAGGCTGAACAGCCGGAAACTGCTGTGCAGTGCGAGATCCTCCAGGCCGTCGAAGAGCGGGAAATGGCCCAGGTTGTTGAGCCGGAAATGGCGGAAGCCGATCTGGACCAGCTGACGGACCGCGCTGCGGAAGTCGTTCCATTCCCGGTCGAAAAGGATGAAGGGCAGATCCCAGATGATCTGCTCCTGCCCCTTGCGCATGCGGCTTGCGGACTGCAGGTTCTGCGCGGAGAGGGGCACCAGGATCCGTTCCACCTGCGGCTGCTGCAGGACGCTCTGGTCGCGCAAACTCTGCAGCTGCACGCTGAGCTGCCGTTTCCCGGGCTGGGGATCGGTCGCGGGGAGCAGTGACTGTTTGGCCGCTTGCAAACGCTCTTTTTGGGCCGGTTGCTGCTGTTGCTGCCGCTCCTGGCGCAGCTCCGCGTAGAGTTGGCGGCGAATCTCCTTGAGCCGCTTCGGCGGGATGACGATCGACGGCAGCGCACCGCACTGCAGTTTTTTCAAGCGGAACGGTTCGTCGGCGACGACCGAAAAGACCGCCTCCAGCGTCTCGCGGGTCAGGCTCTTCGCGGTGGCCGGATAGCTTTCGATCGGATAGTCGCGGCTCAGGCTGCCGCCGCCGGTCCGGGCGGTGATCCGCAGCTGTGCGGCGCTGACCTCGATCTGCAGATCGACTGCTTCGGCGGGCGGCTTGACCTTGCTCAGCCGGCGGCGGCTGGCGGCGTCGCTGAGGGTGAAGGCCTCGCTGGAGCTGACCATGAACACCCCGTCGCCCGGGTTGAACTGGTTCTTGAAGGTCGACGGCACGCTGACGAAACTGCCGGCGGCGACCTGCTTGACCTTGCGTTGCCCCTGTTTCAGCTCGCGGATGGTGAAGGCGGTTCCGGCCCGGTCGGTTCGGGGCTGGATGCGCAGCCGGTCGCCGAGGCGCAGCTGATCATTGCTCTTGAAGCTGATTTCGCCGTCGCGGACCCGTTCGACATCTCCCAGGTAGCGGCCGGTGGCCCCCTTGACCGAAGGGATGGCGATGTCGCTCGGCTGTCCGCCGGGCAGAAAGCCGCGGGTCGGCTGGCGGCCGAAGCTGGCCTTGAGCAGCTGTTTGCCGCGACGGACGGCGTCCTTGCGCGCGGCGGGCGCGGCGTCGAGCACCTGGCGGTAGGCCGAGACCACGTTGTGCACGTACTCGGCGCTCTTCATCCTTCCTTCGATCTTGAGGCTGATGACGCCGGCCTGCAGCAGCTCGGGAATCAGCTCGATGGCCGACAGGTCGTTGGTGGAAAAATAGTAGCCCTGCTGTTGGCGGTGCTTGTGCTGGCGGCGGCAGGGCTGGGCGCAGCGGCCGCGATTGCCGCTGTGGCCGCCGAGAAAGGACGAAAAGTAGCATTGGCCGGAAAAGGAGAAACAGAGCGCGCCGTGGATGAAGTGCTCCAGTTCCATGCTGGTCTGGCGGCGGATCTCGGCGATTTCCGCCAGGCTCAGTTCGCGGGCCAGCACCGCCCGGGAAAAGCCCATCCGCTCCAGCATCTTGACCCCGGCCGCGTTGTGCACGGTCATCTGGGTCGAGGCATGCAGCTCCAGCCCGGGAAAATGCTCCCGCGCCAGCCGCATCACCGCCAGATCCTGAATGATCAGGGCGTCGACGCCGATCTCCTCCAGGGCCGCGAGGGTTTCCACCAGCTGCGGCAGTTCCTGTTCCTTGACCAGGGTGTTGAGGGTGACGTAGAGCTTGCGCCCCTCCCCTTGCGCATAGTGGGTGATCTTCCGCAGTTCGGCGAGGGTGAAATTTTTCGCCTTGGCGCGGGCCGAGAAGTCCTTGAGGCCGGTATAGACGGCATCGGCTCCGGCGTCCATGGCGGCAAAAAACGCCTCGAAACTTCCGGCGGGGGCCAGCAGTTCCGGGGCGTTCCGAGGTTTTATCCGGTGTGTCATGAAGTCAATCTATCCTGTTGCGCAAAGCACGGTTCGCGCTTGAAAGGTATTCGCAAGCGCAGCGTCCGGACCACAACCGGTCACTTGCCGGCGCTCAGCAGTTTTTCGATCGCCTGCAGGTTGTTGCCGGAGACGAATTCTCCGTTGATCCAGTATTTCGGCGTGCCGTTGAGGCCGACCTTCGCCGCCACGGCGAGATGCTCGGCGAGCAGGCCGTTATCCTCGAAGGCGGGGATCGGCTCGTTGTCGAAGCGGCCGCCCATGGCCTCCTCATAGGCCAGGATCGGGTCTTTCGCGGAGAGGATATAGCGGGCCTTGTCCGCCGCCCGGGGGTGGATTTTTTCCAGCGGCAGCAAAAAGACATAGCGGGTGACGTCGCTGCGCTGGGCAAAAAAGGCCGAACCTTCGCGACAGAACGGACAGTCGGGATCGGACACCTCGATGACGATGTTGGGTCCCGCGCCGATCTTGATCGCCTTGTCCAGCGGGAACATGCCGACCTTGGCCGTCATCAGCTCGGCTTTGCTCTCCTTGGTCAGATTGCGGGCATCGCTGGTCCAGATTTCACCGGCAATCAGCAGCCCCGACTGCGGATTGAAATAGAGGATCTCTTCATTGGCCAAAAGGATTTCAAACAGCCCGTCGATGGGGGTGGGGGCGATCCGCTTGGCCCGGAGGTTGGGAAAGGACATCCCCAGCGCGGCTTCGACGGCGGCAATCGGCGCGGCGGGGGAGGCAACGGCCGGCGGCGGGCCGACCAGGAACAGCAGGGCCAGGCAGAAAAACAGCGAAAAACGAGACATGTGCGATAACTCCCGGGGTGATATGGAAAAAAAGTACGTCAGTTTATGATGCACTCGCAAGAAAGCAAAA
>DASWJX010000273.1:0-4630 GCA_036396915.1 Geopsychrobacteraceae bacterium
ATTAAACAAAAGCACCATCAACTGTAGTAAGATAGGTTATCGCCAAACAACCTTACCAAACACAGGAGATGATGCTTTGGATTCGATTGTAGCAGAGACTGTTTCATGTCAGAACCAAATTAATTCGTTCTTTGATAATCAGCGCATCGCGCTACTACTCAAGCAAAGCAACATGCTCAAAAAATGCGGCATTGCTCCCGTCGTGGTGATGCGGGTCATCTTCAGCCTGGTCTTTACCGGCAAGAACCTGTTTCGCTATTTGCAGGCCGATGCGTCCGGGAATGAAATCGGCAAGGATACCGTCTACCGCTTTCTCAACTCGGTCAGCACCAACTGGCGCAAGTTTCTGTATTTACTCAGTGCTGCAGTGATCTGCAAGCAGATTCGGCCGCTGACTGCGGAGCAGACGCCCAAGGTCTTTATTGTCGATGACTCGCTCTACAACCGGAATCGCAGTAAAAAAGTAGAACTTCTGGCTCGGGTTCACGACCATAATGAAAACCGCTACTACCGAGGTTTCCGGTTGCTGACGTTGGGTTGGTCCGATGGCTCAAGCTACGTGCCGGTATCGTTCAATCTGCTCAGTTCCGCCAATCAAAAAAGCCGCTTGGTGCCAATGACCCAGATCGATAAACGAACCCACGGGTTTAAACGCAGAGTCGAGAGTATCCTCAAAGCTCCTGATGCACTGATGGCGCTGGTGGAGCAAGCCCGAGATAACGGCATCAGCGCTGACTATCTGCTCTTTGACAGCTGGTTCGCCTTTCCTAAGACGATCATCGGGCTCCTCGAACAAAAGCAGCAGGTCATCTGTATGCTGAAAGCGATGAAAACTATCACCTACGGCTATAAGGGGTTTTCGCTGAACCTCAACGATCTGTACAAAAGTGTCCGCAAGCGCTGTGGGCGGGCAAAAATCCTTGCTTCCACGCTGGTTGAACTGGGCACAGATGCCCAAGGAGCAACAGTCATGGCCAAGATCGTCTTCGTCCGGAATCACAGCACCCGAAAGTGGTTGGCACTGCTATCCACAGATATCGATCTTGCCGACGAGGAGATTATCAAACTTTACAAGCGGCGTTGGGATATTGAGGTGTTTTTCAAAATCACCAAGAGCTACCTGCAGCTCGCCAAAGAATTCCAGAGCCGCAGTTACGATGCGCTGGTTGCCCATACAACGATTGTCTTTGCCCGCTATATCATGCTGGAGCTGGCTCGGCGCACCAATAACGACCCGCGAACACTGGGCACCTTGTTTCACGCCGGGTGCGATGAACTGCGGCAGGTCAGTTTTTCTGAAGCGATTGTGTTGCTTATGAGCCAGTTGCAGCAGTTGATAAAGACCTTCGCCAGCAAAATTACCGCCTCACTCATGGGGATGCTGGAAGCCTTCATGGGTGAAATACCGGCCCTTTTGCGGCGGCCGATGCTACTTCCGGCCTGTATATTCTAAAAGATCTAGTAATTTCATTGTGTTGCACCGTCTAGGCTGGTGCGAAAGTTGAGGTAAAAATTCATAAAAAAGGTAGGTGCGGCGAGCGTGTGGACGTCAGTAACGGGGGCCAATCAAGGGATCGCGCCGAATCGCTCATGTCGTGCAGGCGCGTCAACGGTCCTCCTCCCCGAGCAAAAGGATGCCAGGTCATCGCGGCTAAAGCCGCTCCTACAAATAACCGCCTGACGTAGGAGCCCCTTCAGGGGCGATGGCTTCGGCTTTTTGCGGTTAAATGTGACAAGGGCGCCGGTTCCTTTGTCTCGGGAGTGCTGCATGGGTTCTCCGCCATCGACGAGGTTCAGCCGCGCCGCCAGGTGTGGAATTTTTCCACCCAGCCGAGAAGCTTCTCCGGGAGATGGGCCCGCTTCCACTGGCCGGCGGCGGACTTGTTGGCTTCGGCCAATGTCGGGTAGGGGTGGATGGTGCCGAGGATCTTGTTCAGACCGATGTTGTGCTTCATTGCCAGAATGAATTCGATGAGGAGGTCGCCGGCATGGGGGCCGACAATGGTCGCTCCGAGGACCTTATCCTTGCCTTGCGGCGTGATGACCTTGATCCAGCCCTCTTCTTCTCCTTCGGCGATCGCCCGGTCGAGTTCCCTGAGTTCAAAACGCGTGACTTCGAAGTCAAGCTTCTGCTCTCTGGCCTCGCTCTCGTTGAGTCCGACCCGGGCCACTTCGGGGTCGGTGAAGGTGCACCAGGGGATGACCCGGTAGTCGACACGGAAGGTCTTGAAGGGGCTGAACAGGGCGTTGACCGCCGCGTACCAGGCCTGATGGGCGGCGGTATGGGTAAACTGGTAGGGACCGGCGACGTCGCCGGCGCAGAGGATATTGGGGATGTTGGAGCGCAGAAAGGGGTCGGTTTCGATCGTCCCGCGCGGGCTGAAAACAATGCCCAGTTCTTCCAGTCCGAACCCTTTGGTCCGGGGGCGGCGGCCGACGGCGACCAGGATGGCGTCGAAGGGGACCTCGACCCGCTCCCCCCTGTGCTCGCAGACCAGGATTTTCTCGTCCCCGCGGATCTCGACTTCTTTGGCCGCATGGCCGGTGAGGACCCGGACCCCCTCGGACTCGAACCGCTCTCGGATGAATTCGGCAACATCCGGATCTTCGCGCCCCATGAGCTGCTCCGCCATTTCCACCTGGGTGACCTGGCTGCCGAAGCGGGCGAAGGCCTGGGTCATTTCGCAGCCGATCGGTCCGCCGCCCAGGACCACGAGGCGCTTCGGCAGCTGGCGAAGCGCCCAGAGGTTGTCCGAGGTCAGGTAATCGATGCCGTCGAGACCGGGAATCGGCGGGACGAAGGGGGAGGCGCCGGTGGCCAGGATGATGCTGCGGGTGGTCAGGGTCCGGCCGTTGACTTCGACGGTGTAGGGGGAGGTGAGCTTCGCTTCGCCATGGAGGCACTCGACACCGAGGCTGCTGTAGCGCTCCACCGAATCGTGGGGTTCGACCTTGCCGATGATCCGCTGTACGCGCTCCATAACCTCCCCGAAGTCGAAGTCGATCTCGGTGCTCTTGAAACCGAACTCCCGGGACCGGCGACCGTAGGAAAGCATCTTCGCGGAGCGGATCAGCGCCTTGCTCGGCACGCAGCCGGTATTGAGGCAGTCGCCGCCCATCTTCTCCTTTTCGATCAACGCCACCCTGGCCTTCACTGCGGCCGCGATGTAGCTGGACACGAGCCCGGCGCTGCCGGCGCCGATCACCACCAGGTTGTAGTCGAAGCTCTTCGGGCGGGGAAAGCGTCCCCGGATTTTGTACTCCTTGAGCAGGTCGGCCCCCTTTTTGGTCACCAGGGGGAAGAGGCCGAGCAGCACGAAGGAGAGGAGCAATCCGGGAGAGAGTATCCCCGAAAGACTCTCGATCTGGCCGAGCTGAGTCCCCGCGTTGACAAAGACCGCCGTGCCGGCGAGCATGCCGATCTGGCTGACGCCGTAGAAGGTCCAGGCGTTCATGGGGGTGAGGCCCATCACCAGGTTGATGATGAAAAAGGGGAAGATGGGGACCAGGCGCAAAGAAAAGAGGTAGAAGGCGCCTTCCCTCTCGATGCCGGCATTGACGGCCTTGAGGCGCTCGCCGAAGCGGGCCTGCACCCAGTCGCGGAGGAGAAAACGGCTGACGAGAAAGGCCAGGGTGGCGCCGAGGGAGCTGGAAAAAGAGACGACGATGAGCGCCGGCCAGAAGCCGAAGAGCGCGCCGCCGGCCAAGGTCATAACCGCTGCGCCGGGGAGGGACAGGGCGGTGACCAGCACGTAAAGGAGGAAATAAGCGGCCAGGGTCAGCAGCCGGTGCGCCGCGTAATAATCCTGAAAGGTTTCCTGCTGCGCCTTGAGTTCGGCCAGGGTCAGATAGCGCTGCAGGCCGAAGGCGAAGAAGAGCCCGATCAGCACGCCGATCCCGACGATAATAAGAGTTTTTTTCCAGCGACCGGACATGTCGATCTCCCCCGGGAACAATAATTTTATGGCAATTTTACTCGGCCGGCGAAAACCCTACCACAAAAATCGAAGAATTTCCCGCAAGTTCCCTACTCACCTGAGCAGATTTCTGGCACACTGTTCTGATCGATCGCCCCTGAAAGGGCTCCTACGATAGACGGTTATTTGTAGGAGCGGCTTCAGCCGCGATAGATTGATCGCCCCTGAAGGGGCTCCTCGGATTGGCGGTTTTTGTAGGAGCGGCTTCAGCCGCGATAGGTGTCCACAGTCGACCACCGACCCCAGGGAGGCGCTAAAGATGAAAGAGACGTCGAAGACGATGCACAAGGAGCTGATCGCCGAAATCGAACGGTTTGTCCATCAAAGCCCTGCCAACCTTCAGGAGGATGGCGTCACGGCGTACTTCGATAAACCGCTGGTCGGTTTTGCTTCGGCGGTCGACCCGCTCTTCGACCTCTACAAGGGAATCATCGGCGATTTTCACCTCACCCCCGGGGAGCTGTTGCCGACAGCGGCCTCGGTCGTCTGCTGGGTCTTGCCGGTGTCGGAATCGGCCCGCGCAAGCAACCGCCGCGAAAAACAGTTCCCTTCAAGGGCCTGGGCCCGGACCCGCGATCGGGGGGAGGCCTTCAACGTCCGGCTGCGGCAGCATCTGGTCGCCTGGCTTCTCGAGCGGGGATTTCTGGCGCTTG
>DASWJX010000274.1:0-2599 GCA_036396915.1 Geopsychrobacteraceae bacterium
ATGGCGAACTCCGTTTTCTGTCGTTGCCGACCTATCAGGCCGGAACGGAATATTTAATGTCGAGGTAATCGAGGATGGCCTGAAATTCGTTCGGCGGCGGGCTGGCGAACTCAAGATAATCGCCGCTGCGCGGATGGATGAAGCCGAGCAGCCGGGCATGCAGGGCCTGTCCCGGCAATTTTTCGATCAGCCGCCGCAAATCCTGATCGGCCAGCGACTTGAGCCGGCCGCGCCCACCATACATCGGATCGCCGGCCAGCGGGAAATTCA
The DNA here is from genome assembly GCA_036396915.1 of Geopsychrobacteraceae bacterium. GTDB lineage: Bacteria > Desulfobacterota > Desulfuromonadia > Desulfuromonadales > Geopsychrobacteraceae > BM509. Next base: position 271 of record DASWJX010000274.1, read on the forward strand.
TCTCGGAGAAGTGAACCCGGATCTGGTGCGTCCGCCCCGTCTCCAGCTTCAGCTCGACCAGCGTCAGATTATCGACGTCGAAACGACCGAGCACCTTCCAATGGGTGACGGCACGCTTGTGCTGGCGCGCCAGACTGCTCATTTTGCGGCGATGGGTCGGATGCCGTCCGATCGGCTGATCGACCATGCCGCGCTCCTGCGGGAGCAAACCGTGCACCAGGGCCAGATAACGTCGATTGACGCTGTGCGCCTTGAACTGGGCCGCCAGACACTGGTGACTGGCATCGTTCTTGGTCGCGACCAGAACTCCCGAGGTATCCTTGTCGATCCGGTGCACGATCCCCGGACGCAGTTCACCGCCGATGCCGGCCAGATCGTCGCAGTGATGCAGCAGGGCATTGACCAGGGTTCCGTCACTGTGACCGGCGGCGGGATGTACCACCATTCCGGCCGGCTTGTCAACCACGATCAGCTGGTCATCTTCGTAAAGAATCGAGAGTGGGATATTTTCCGGCCGGGCCTGAAGAGGCACCGGAGCGGGAAGGGTCAACTGAATGACTTCTCCCCCCTTCAACTTGCTGGAAGCCTTGGCCGGTTCCCGGTCCAGCAGAATCCGCCCGTCATCAATCAGTTTTTTAAGCTGCGACCGGCTCAGTTCCGGAAGGGATTCGGCCAGATAGCGGTCCAGACGTTCCGCGGGGCGATCTTCGGGAAATACCAGGCGGCGGGAATCGTCCATCTACCAGATCGTACTCTCGATCTTTCCGGCCTGCTTGATCATCACATCGACAATCGCGCGATCATACATGTTGTCGCGGTCGGGAAGATCCGGCGAAACGCGCGAAAAAAAGTGTTCGCGCCCCTCGTTCAGCTCATCGGTCATCAGATCGAAAATACTGTCGTTCCTGATCCCCTCTGCCACCTTTTCCTGATTGTAGAGCGCAACATCCGACACGATGGCCCGCGCCAGTCGATACGCCAAAGCCGGATTTTCAACCAGTCTCGCCATGAAATCAGCCTCCCGTTTCTTCGAAAAACGTTTCTACAGAGTTTAAAAAAAACATAATAACTCTATTGATCCCATCCGGAATCAGCAAGCAAATAGTGATATTAGCATCATTCTACGGCCGGGAGGAAGGCAAACGTGATGGCGTCGCAAAAAGTCCACCCTGCGGCGTTACGGCGTTTTTTCAGGACCTCGACATACCTGATGTATGCCTTCGCCCCTGAAAAACCACCAAGCCTTGCAGGACGAAATTTTTGCTTAGCCATCCGCCGAGCCTTTGCGAAGACAAACTCAGACGCCGCCGAGGTCCGGCAGATGATCGCGCAGAAACCGCAGCAGTTCGGCGTGGTTGCCGCGATAATCGCTCGGCCAGCGCCGTCCGGGACGTTCGATCAGATAGGTATCGACCAGATAGGTGGTCATGCCGGCTCCCGTTGCGGCGAGATCATGATTGCTGTCGTTGCCGATCATCAGACAGTGACGGGCCGGAATGCCGATCGTCTCGGCCACCTCCTCGAAATAGGCCGGATTCGGCTTGCAGTAACAGCTGTTTTCGTAGCTGGTGACGTGGTCGAAGCGGGCCTCGTCCAACCCCGACCAGCGCTGCCGGGCATCGACCATAAACCGAGGGAACACCGGGTTGGTGGCCAGGACCAGGGTCTGCCCCTGCGCGCGGCAGTGTTCCACCGCGTCCGCCGCGCCTGGAATGGCGGTGACCAGATCAGCCAGGGCTTCCGTGCCCTGCTCGCGGAATTGTTCAAGACGCAAACGGAATGCCGCCGCCGAGAGCGCCAACTCCCCCTGCAGGACCGCCAGCAGACGCTCTTCGTTGGTGGTTCCGTCGGTCGCCCCGAGGATCAGTTCGCGAATGCCGCCGAGGAACGTTTTCTTGAATTTGCCGGGCGGGACCAGATCGGCAAAGCACGCGGCCAGGCCGGCGATATAGCGGGGAATGAACGCGTTCATTTCGACGCGCAGCAGCGTCCCGTCGAGGTCGAACAGCACGGCGCGGATATGGGTCAGATCGATACGGCTCATCATTACAGGTCACTTTATTCGGGTAAAGCCGGGCTGCGGGAGAAACCGGCGCGTTTCTGATTCGGAACCGAACAATTTTTCGCAAGGCCAAGGAAATCAAGACCTTGCGCGACAGACGTACATGGTACGTCGCACAAGCAAGGCCGGTAGAGTAAGGAGCAGGTTTCCCTGCTCCTCCTCATCAAACCGTACGTGCGGATTTCCCGCATACGGCTAACAGACAGTCTCTCGCTGCACGGCAGTACACGAGGAGTTGATAGCTTTGCTGTTACAGGTAAACCAGAC
>DASWJX010000275.1:0-2266 GCA_036396915.1 Geopsychrobacteraceae bacterium
GCTGGTCATCGGCCTGGAAAAGAATATTTTTGCCGGAACCGATTATCGGCTCTGGCTGGCCGCCGTCGGGGTGCTGTTCCAGTTGGTCGCCAATCTCTGGCCCTATCTGGCGCTGCTGGTCACCACCGGCGCCACCCTGGCGATCTATGCGGCCGTCGTCACCGTCATCAGTCTGGTCGTCGCCGACAGCGCGCGCCGGCACGGCTTCAGCCCCTGGTATGCCCTGGGCTTTCCCGGTACCACCCTGCTTTTCACCTTCATCATCGTGCGCAGCGTGAGCTGCAATCTGGGCAGGGGGGGCATCAGCTGGCGCGGCACCTTTTATCCCCTCTCCGAGCTGCGCAAAAACCGGGTTTGACCGGCCAACGGATGTCGGGAGGAGCCATGCAGGACAAACCGAATATTCTCGTGACCGGAGCGACCGGCTTTGTCGGGGCCCGCCTGGTCGGGCATCTGCTGGCCGCGAACTACCCGCTGCGCTGCCTGTTCCGCCGCGCCGAGCCGGGTCTGCCCAAGGGGGTCGATGCCGTCCGCGGCGATCTGCTCGATCCGCAATCCCTGAGCGGGACGTTTACGGGGATCGACACCGTTTACTACCTGGTTCACGCGCTGGACGCCGGAGTGTCCCGCTTTGCGCGACGGGAACGCATCGCGGCGCGCAATTTCGTCGCGGCCGCGGAGCAGGCCGGCATCAGGCGGGTCATCTATCTCTCGGCACTGGGCGACGACGCGGCGCTTTCGGAGCACCTGCGCAGCCGACAGGATGTCGAACGGATTCTCCGGTCCGGCCGCTTCGAAACCACGGTGCTGCGGGCCGCCATCGTCATCGGCGCCGGGGGTGCCTCCTTCGAGATTCTCCGGTTTCTGGTCAAGACCCAGCCGGTCATCCCTGCCCTGGATGGCTTGCAGACCCGCTGCCAGCCGATCGCCATCGACAACGTCATCGGCTACCTCGCCGGCTGCCTTGAGGTGGAGAGCACCGCCGGTCAAAGCTTCGATATCGGCGGGCCGGAGGTGCTCAGCTACCGGCAGATGCTCGAACGGTTGGCGCGCGTCGCTCAGGATGTCAATCTCTATTTCCCGGTTCCGTTCTTCTCCCCCTGGCTGGCCTCGCGGCTGATCGGCTTTTTCTCCCCGGTCAAAAGCTCGGTGGCCCTGGCCCTGATGAAGGGGCTGGGAAGCGAGGTGGTGTGCCGCGACAACCGCATCCGCGAACTGATCCGCCAGCCGCTGATCGGTTACGACGAGGCGGTCGCCCGCGCTCTTCGCGAACGCAAAGCGCAGCTAAAAAGCGCGGAAAAATCGAAAACGGCCGGCCGCGGGCCGACCTTCAAGGGTGTTTCCGGCTAAACTGTAGAGATGGGCTTGCGGATCGTTCGACAGATTCCCCTAACTGAAAGGAGTTCAAAATGAAAAAGATCCTGCTTCTTGTCGTGCTTCTGCTCATGGTTTTTACGAGCGGACAGGCGTTCGCCCTGCGGGTAGGCGACACCGCTCCCGACTTCAAGGCCGAATCGACCCATGGACCTGTGGTGTTGAGCGATCTGACCCGCACGGGACCGGTGGTGCTGGCCTTTTACATCGCCGACTTCACCAAGGTCTGAACGGCTGAAATGCAGGCTTTTCAGCGGGATCTGCCCCGCTTTGAAAAGCTCAATGCCCAGGTTCTGGGCATCAGCGGCGACGATCTGCAGACGCACCGGGAGTTCAGCGAAAAATTCGACATCTCGTTCCCTTTGATCGCCGATGACGGCGCACTCAAAGACGATTACGGAAAAGAGCGGATCACCTATATCATCGATCAATCCGGGATCATTCGTTTTATTCAAGAGGGGGTGCCGGACAACGAGGTGCTGCTCAAGGAGTTGAAAAAGCTGCAATGAACCGCAAGCAAGCGCGGGGCGGCTGACGCAGCCGCCCCGCGCTCCCCCTCTATTGCCATCATCTCCGAGACGTGGCAGAATGCCCTTCCTTTTTTATGGCTGGCTTTTGCGGGCTGCAGCGCTACCGCTTGACTGCGGGCCGCATCCTGTGAGCAGGCAAGGGCGGCTGTCGCCATTCCCGACGTTTTACGGCACGGGCGCGGCCAGCCGGCGGCTTTTGCGGTTCTGGAGCTTAACGATATGACGATTTTTCTGCTGATCCTGGGCGCCTATCTGATCGGGGCGATCCCCACCGGGGTCATTCTGACCAGACTGGCCGGTAAGGAAGATATCCGCCAGGCGGGCAGCGGCAATATCGGCGCCACCAATGTCTACCGGGTCGC
>DASWJX010000276.1:0-6166 GCA_036396915.1 Geopsychrobacteraceae bacterium
AACAACTGACATAGGAGAAAGCAATGGCTCTCGAACAAACATTCGCAATCATCAAGCCTGACGCCTTTGCCGCCGGTTACGCCGGCCGCATCCTGGCCCGTATCTATGCCGAAGGGTTCAAGGTCGTCGGCCTGAAAAAACTGTACCTGAGCAAGGTCGAAGCGGAAGGGTTCTACGCTGTCCACCGCGAGCGCCCCTTCTTCGGTGAACTGACCGATTTCATGAGCAGCGGTCCCTGTATCGTTCTGGCTCTCGAAGCCGAAGGCGCGATCCTCAAGTGGCGCGACCTGATGGGCGCCACCAACCCGGCGGACGCCGCCGAAGGCACCCTGCGCAAGGAGTTCGGCGCTTCCATCGGCGAGAACGCCACCCACGGCTCCGATGCTCCGCAAACCGCGGCTTTCGAGCTGGGATACTTCTTCAACGGGCTGGAGCTGCTCGTTTAGGAGAAGCCGGCAACACCATCAGAGACAACGCAGACAGGCCGGGAAATTTCCCGGCCTGTCTGCGTTGTGCCGGCTTCAGGTAACGCCAACTGCTGCGTCGCTTTGCGGACGCTGTCTCTGCCCCCCTCCTTGCGGTGCTCTCCCTGTCGATCATTGGACTATTTGAATTTTTTGTCCTTTTGCGCTAGCCTCAATCTCTGAATATAAACTACCCCGGGAAGAAGGGGTTAGCTGAGGGGGGTTCCCGTGGATATCGGCAACAATTTGCATGAAATGGAGATGACCGAACGGGTCGCTCAGTTGCTCAAGAGCGTGCAGTCGGAGCGGGTGATGGTGAAGATCGCCGACGCCGCCTTGCGCATCGAAACCGTCAATGCCATCTATAGCGAGGTGACCGGCTTCTCTGCCGCGGAGGTCGTCGGGACGCGCCTTTTCTCCCGCAGCAATCTGGATGCGCAATCCCTGCGGGAGATGCGGGCGCAATTGCGAGGCGGCCAGCAGTGGCGCGGAACCCTGGTCAGCCGCCGCAAGGATTTGCAGAGTTACCGGGAAAAGGTCACCGTTTTTCCGATCTTCAACCGGGATGCGGTGCTCAGCCATCTGGTGAAGGTGGCCGAGGACATCAGCGAGCGCCGGCGCACCGAGGCGACCGTGCGTTTTCTGGCTTTCTACGACAACCTCACCCACCTGCCCAATCGCCGCCTGTTTGCCGACCGCCTTGAGCAGGCCCTGACCCTCAACACCCGTACCGGCGCACTGCTGGCGGTGCTGTCGCTCAACCTCGACGGGTTTGCCGGCGTCAACCGCGGCCTGGGACCGGTTCTGGATGACCGGATGCTTCAGGTCCTGGCCAGACGCCTGATTCTCGGTCTGCGCTCCAGCGATACGGCGGCCCACTTCGCCGGCGACTGCTTCAAGATCATCCTTTCCAAGATCAATCAGCCGGAGAACGTCGGCAAGGTCGCCGCCAAGCTGCTGAGCCTGCTCGGGGAACCGATCCTGCTTCAGGGGCAGGACCTCCATGTCACGGCCAGCGTCGGCGCCGCCATCTTCCCCTTCGACGGAAGCGACAGCGAAACCCTGCACAAACATGCCGATATCGCCGTGCAGCGGGCCCGGGAGGAAGGACCCGGCAGCTACCGGCTGTTCTCGCCGGAGCTCCACGCGCGGGCGGTTCGCCGTCAGGCGCTGGAGGCGACCCTGCGCACCTGCCTGCGCGAGAATAATTTCATCCTCCACTACCAGCCGCTGCTGGACCTCGACGCCGACCGGGTGGTCGGCGTCGAGGCGCTGGTGCGCATGCCCCACCCGGAGCGGGAGCTCATCCCCCCGGCCGAGTTCATCCCCCTGGCGGAACTGACCCGGCTGATTCTGCCGCTGGGGGAATGGGTGCTGCGCGAAGCCTGTCGCCAGCTGCGCAGCTGGCAGTCGGCCGGGCTCGATCTGCCCTCGGTCTCCGTCAATCTCTCTCCGCTGCAGCTGAAGGGCGGGCAGCTGCCGCAGCTGGTGGCGCGGATTCTTGCGGAGACCGGGCTCGATCCCGCCTGCCTGGAGCTGGAGGTCACCGAGAGCGCGCTGATGAACGATCTGGAGGCGTGTATCGCCAGCCTGAAGGCGCTGAAGGAGCTGGGCCTTTCCATCGTCCTGGATGATTTCGGCACCGGATATTCGTCGCTCAATTACCTCAAGCGCCTGCCGCTCGACATGATCAAGATCGACCGCTCCTTTGTCGCCGATATTGCCGAGGATCCGGCCGATAGCGCCATTGTCGGATCGGTTGTCGCGCTGGCCGGCAACCTGGATATCAAGGTTCTGGTGGAGGGTGTGGAGACGCGGCGGCAGCAGGAGGTCCTGGCGGGCCTGGGCTGCAGGCTCATGCAGGGCTATTATTTCAGCCGTCCCCTGCCCGCCGAACAGCTGTTCCGCTACGTTGCCGAGCGCCAGGAAGGCCGTCCTGCCGAAGCTTGGCGAGGGGCCGGACCGGCCGGCTTCTGAATTGCGGAAACACTTCAAAAATGCTTGAATTTTCATGCTTTTCAGGTTATCTTTCAGGGTTTGAAGGTACACTGACTCGAAACGAAAGCATGCATGAGCGAAAAGCAACCGATCGACATCAAAAACCTGACCCTGTCTGAACTGACCGGACTGCTGACCGGGCTCGGCAAAGAGACGTTCCGCGCCCGGCAGATCATCAAATGGATTTACGCACGCGGGGTGACCTCCTTCGACGCGATGACCGACCTGTCCAAAGGTCTGCGCGAAGAGCTGAAGCAACGCTTCGTCGTTTCCGACTGGACGCCGGAAGTCGTCGAAACCTCCGCTGACGGGACCCGTAAGTATCTCTATCGCCTTGCCGACCGGGAAACCGTCGAAGCGGTGCGCATCCCCATGGAAGGCGGTCACGACACCCTGTGTATTTCGACCCAGGTCGGCTGCGCCATGCAGTGCAGCTTCTGTCTGACCGGCACCTTCGGCCTGACCCGCAACCTTGAGGTGGCGGAGATCGTCAATCAGGTCTGCGCGGCGCGCAAGGACGGTCCGATCCATAATATCGTGCTGATGGGGATGGGCGAGCCGCTGCATAATCTGGACAATGTGATCCGGGCGCTGGAGATCCTGTACCTGGATGACGGCTGCGGCTACGGCGCGCGGCGGGTCACCTTGTCCACCTCCGGGCTGGTGCCGGAGATGCACCAGCTGGCAAAGCGGATCAAGGTCGGCCTGGCGGTGTCCCTCAATGCCTCCAGCGACGAGCTGCGCGATCAGCTGATGCCGATCAACAAAAAATATCCACTGGCGCAGCTGATGGCCGCCTGCCGGGAGATTCCTCTGGAACCGCGGCAGCGGATCACCTTCGAGTATATTCTGATCGGCGGCGTCAATGATACGCAGACCGATGCCAAGCGCCTGGTGAAACTGCTGCACGGCATCCGCGCCAAGGTCAATCTGATCCCCTATAACGAACATGACGGCTCGGCGTTCAAGCGACCGTCGGACAAAACCGTGGAAAGCTTCCAGCGCTACCTGCTGGACCGGCAGATTGTGGCGATCCGCCGGGCCGGCAAGGGGCAGGATATCTCTGCCGCCTGCGGGCAGTTGAAAGGCAAGCTGGAACCAAAACCGGCGTCAGTCGATGTTGCCCGTTGACATCTGAAAACTGAAGCCAGAGACCTGTTATCTTGGAGGATAGCGTAATGTCACAACCGGTTATCGGTGTTATCGGCGGCAGCGGCCTTTATGCAATAGAGGAGCTGACCGGTATCGAGGAAGTTGTTTTAGAGACCCCGTTCGGCGCTCCTTCGGATGCCTATATCACCGGCACCCTTGAGGGCGTCAAGATGGTTTTTCTGCCGCGTCACGGTCGGGGGCATCGCCTGCTTCCGTCCGAGCTCAATTACCGGGCGAATATCCACGGCATGAAACAGCTGGGCGTCGAACGGATCATTTCCGTGTCGGCGGTCGGCAGCATGAAGGAAGAGATCGTGCCGGGCCACATCGTGATACCGGACCAGTTCTTCGACCGGACCCAGGGCAAACGGGCCTCGACCTTTTTCGGTAACGGCGTGGTCGGGCATGTGCAGTTTGCCGAGCCGATCTGCCCGGGCATGGCGCAGCGGGTTCACGCCGCGGCCGAAGCGGCGGGCGCCACCGTCCACCGGGGCGGAACCTATATCTGCATCGAAGGGCCGAACTTCTCGACCCGCGCCGAATCGAACATCTACCGCGGTTGGGGGGTCGACATCATCGGCATGACCAATATCCCCGAGGCCCGCCTGGCCCGCGAAGCGGAGATCTGCTACGCGACGGTGGCGCTGGCCACCGATTACGATTGCTGGCATGACGGGCACGACGACGTTTCGGTGGAGGCGGTGATTGCGGTGATCCAGCAGAACGTCGCGACCGCCCGGCAGATCATCAAGGAGACGGTCAAGGGGATCGCCGCCGGTCGGGAAACCGCGGCCTGCACCTGCGGCGAGGCTCTCAAGTTCGCTGTCATGACCGATGCCGCGCTGATTCCGGAACAGACCCGCCAGGATCTGCAGCTGCTGATCGGCAAGTATCTCGCTTGATGAGGTTCCCCCTTTCGGTCCCGGCGTCGACGCTGGTCTGTTGACCGTAATGTCGCGTCCGGGACGTGCAATTTTCTTCGGAGCTGAATATGAGTATTCTGGTGGTCGGCAGTGTCGCCTTCGATTCGATTTCCACCCCGTTCGGCGAGGCCGCCGAGGTGCTCGGCGGCTCGGCCTGCTATTTTGCGACCTCGGCCAGTTTTTTTACCGATGTCGATCTGGTGGCCGTTGTCGGCGAGGATTTTCCGCAGCGCCACATCGATTTTCTGAGCGGCCGGGGGATCGGCCTTGACGGTCTGCAGCGCAGTGCCGGCCAGACCTTCCGCTGGAAGGGCCGCTACGAGTACGATCTCAACGAGGCGCATACCCTCGACACCCAGCTGAATGTTTTCGAGCAGTTCAAACCGGTGCTGCCGGACAGCTACCGTGAAGCCGAGTACGTTTTCCTGGCCAATATCGATCCGGAATTGCAGCTTGAGGTGCTGGAGCAGGTGAAGAACCCGCAGCTGGTGGCTTGCGATACCATGAACTTCTGGATCGCCGGCAAACGCGAGGCCCTGATCAGAACCCTGTCCCGCGTCGATACCCTGGTGATCAACGAGGCGGAAGTGCGGCAGCTGGCCGAGGAGCCGAACCTGGTCAAGGCGGCAGCCGTGGTGCGCGGCTTCGGACCGAAAACCCTGGTGGTCAAACGGGGCGAGTACGGCGTGCTGATGTTCGGCGAACACTCGATATTCTCCGCTCCCGCCTATCCCCTGGAGGCGGTCTTCGATCCCACCGGCGCCGGCGATACGTTTGCCGGAGGCCTGATCGGCTATCTGGCCGCGACCCGCAATCTCGACGAGGCGAACCTGCGCAAGGCGATCGTCTTCGGTACCGTCATGGCCTCTTTTACCGTCGAACAGTTCAGTCTGGATCGTTTGCGCGAACTCGACTACCGGGAGATCGAGGATCGCTATCGCCGGCTCAGGCTCCTGACCGAATTCGCTCCGCTGGACTAGGAGGCTGTCATTGTCGGACAGCCTCCTAGGTGTCGCGGCGTCGGTGCGGCAGCTCAGGTTTTCGTAAAAAGGGGGTCCACCATGTTCGTTCAGCAGAAAAAACTGACGTTCCTGAATCTGCCCGCCACACGGGTCCGGCGTCTGTATGTCTCGACCGTCGATGTCCCGGTCGCCTTGCAGGACTTTCCGGCGCAGAGGGCTTCCGCCTGTCTGGCGGCGCTGGCTTCGGGAAACGGGATTCAGGTGCTGCTCGGGCTTTATCTGGCCGACAGTTGCCGGTCGATCTTCTTTTTGCCGGCGGCGGGCGAGGTTGCGCCGCACCAGGCTGAGCCGCTGCTGCAGGAGGGACTGGAATTCGCCGAATCGATCGGATTTGTCATGGCCGACGCCGATATCCATCTGCTGCGCCCGGAACAGCTCGATGCGTACTGGCGTAACCTGCCGATCTGCCGCAAGCCCGCCGACAGCGAAGCGGCGAAGCAGCGCGCTTCACTAGCTGCCGAAAAACCGGGCTCCGCGCCGGTCACGGCGGCCGTAGCGCCGCCGACGCTCAGTCCGGACGAGACCAGACAACGTTGTAAAGAGAGCCTGGGACGATTTCTGGCTTCCCTGTAATCTGACCCCTTAAGGGAGTAGCAATGAGCTATTT
>DASWJX010000277.1:0-6047 GCA_036396915.1 Geopsychrobacteraceae bacterium
AGCAGACCGGTCAAAAGGCGCAGAAAGGCATCTTCACGATAGCTGTTTTTGCCCTGGTACAGGTCGAAATACCAGCTCAGTTTTTCGTCGACCCGGCGGGCTTCCACCGCGGCGGCCTCGAACTCGCCGAGGGCGAGAAAATTGAGGGCCTTGTAGTAGTTGAGATAGGCGGATTCGTAATCTTCGCCGCGGTAGGGCACGGTGCTGTCATTGACGACGAAACTGAGCGCTTCGCCGCTCAGGCTGCGGGTCACCAGCTCTTCGGTCAGGTCGTCGGCGGCCTGCAACGACCGGTGACTCTTTCGGTAGTCACCGGCCAGGTTGAGCAGGACCCCCCGCTCCATCAGATAAAGCAGGCGGTTCTTGCCGCCGGAGGACAATCCCGACGCATCCAGCTGCTCCAGGGCCTGGCTGAACTGGCCGCTGCGAGCAAGACGGTCGACCTTGTCGAGCGTCGCCCGGTAGCCGACACAGCCGCTCAACAGCCAGGTCAACAGCAACAGCGACAGTCCGGCCCGGAACCCGCAGTGACGAACACGCAAAATCATGGATAATCCGACGGTATTTTAGTAGCCGAACTTGGATCGCTCGATATATTTCTTGATCTTCTTGTTGCCGATCCAGACCTTGCGGTTGTCCGCCATATCGATCAGTTCCAGATCGACCTGATAAAAGACCACCTGTCTTTTATCCTCGCGGTCGATGATCGAGTTGATGGAACCGATCAGCATATAATCGGCGCCGGCTTCCTGCCAGGGCGCCTTGGCAGTGGTCTCTTTCGCATGCTGTGCCTGGTCCTCGCGCTCGTCCCGGATGCCCTGCCGTTCACCGGATGACGCCACAAAGCCGACCCGGCCCGAATTGAGCAGCGAGCGCTCAAGATCCTTGATAAAGGTCTCGGTGGAGATGTGTTCGGTGGAACGGTTGGCGATCTGTCCGACGATGACGTCCGGAATTTTTCCCGTCCGCATACTGAACTGATTGAGCCAGGGCCGTTCCAGCGCATCCTTGACCATCTCTTCGGCGACCAGTCGACTGTCGGTATCGTTCCAGCGGCCGGACAGATCCTTGCCTTCCTCGACTTCCATCCGGGTCACCTTGGTTCCGCACCCGGCCAGGACGGCGACCAGGCCCAGAATGACGAAAAACTGCCAGCTCGTTCTTTGCAACATCACGTATCCTCCGTTTTTAAATAAGTCATCCCCTGCTCACGCCAGGAGTCGGTCGGACTATACGGACCGAAGCGAAAACTTGGAAGCTTGAGACCAGATTTTAGCTCGTTTGAGAGCTCATAGCCATAGCTATGGGCCGAAAAGGAGCTGAAATATGGGCCAAGCAGCCGAATTTGCAGCCGGTTCATGGATAGTCCGACCGACTCCTAGCACAATCATATACCAAAATGATTGCCATGCACATGCCGCGGGCCTATTATGATGGCGTCGCAAAAAGTCCGCCCTACGGCGTTACGGCGTTTTTTCAGGACCTTGACATACCTGATGTATGCCTTCGCCCCTGAAAAACCACCAGGCCTTGCAGGACGAAATTTTTGCCTGGCCATCCTCCGGATTTTTGCGAAGGCATTCGATAATGAAACATCGCTTCATCCGGCGTACGGAAGTTTATCCGGTTTCACTGCACAAAGGGGACGACCATGGCGGCAACTTTCTCTGCCGAAGATTCAGCAACCCTGTTGCGCATTGCCGGCCGGGCTATTCTCTGCCGGGTGAGCGAAGAGCACTACGAATGTGAACTGCCGACCGGTGAGGCACTCAACGCCTGCCGCGGCTGCTTTGTCACGATCACCCAAAACGGGCGGCTGCGGGGCTGTATCGGCAATTTCACAACCGACCGGCCGCTCTACCGCGAAGTTGCGGAAATGGCCGTTTCCGCGGCGACCAGGGATCCGCGCTTCCATCCGCTGCAACCGGAGGAATTAGACAACTTTTCCCTGTCGATTTCGGTCCTCTCCCCGCTGCAGAAAATCACCGACATCGAAGAGATCAGCATCGGCACCCACGGCATTTACCTGGAAAAGGGGTTTCAGCGCGGCGTGCTGCTGCCGCAGGTCGCCACCGAATATGGCTGGGGCAGAAAAACCTTCCTGCGGCAGACCTGCCGCAAGGCGGGGCTCGCCGCCGACGCCTGGCAGGCGTCCGACACCGATCTTTATATTTTCAGCGCGACCATCCTGCAAGAGTCGTGACCGCGGGTCCCTCAATCGAGCGGATCAAACGAATCCCGCGGCGCGTAGCAGAGGGGACAGACCCAGGTTTCCGGCAGGTCTTCAAAAAGGACCCCGGGCGCAACCTCGTTCAAAACATCACCCTTTGCAGGGTCATAGACGTAGCCGCAACAGGTACAGATATAACGCACGAACCCTCCTGTTCAGATCGCAAAATATTTCGCCTGGGGATGGTGGACGACAATCGCCGAAGTGCTCATTTCGGGAACCATTTCCAGGTTTTCCGTGAGACTGACCGCGATCTCTTCCGGCTTCAACAAGGCAAAGAGATGACGGTGAGCACCCAGGTCGGGACAGGCGGGATAACCGAACCCGTAGCGTGAACCGCGATAGCCCTGGGTCACGTAATCGACCTTCTCGTCCGCGCCCGGCTCAGCGAAACCCATCTCCTCGCGCATCCGCCGGTGCCAGTACTCGGCCAGGGCATCGGTCAGTTCAACGCCGAGTCCGTGCATCATCAGATAGTCATGGTACTGGTCGTTCCGGAACAGATCGGCGGTGATCTCGGCCAGGCGCGCGCCGATGGTCACCACAAAGAAGCCGACCAGGTCTCCGCCCGCCGCACGACTCCGGAAGTAATCGGCGATACACAGATGCGGAGCCGCGCTCTGCCGGGGAAACTCGAAAACATACTCACGCGTGCGGTCCGCGACAATCAAGCGATTGCCCTCGCCATGGCAAGCAAAGTAGCCGTAAACCACCTGCGGCTGCAACAGATTTTCATCAAGCATCTGCTGCTTCAGCCTGGCGTAAAGCGGCTCCACCGTCCCGCTGACCAGGCGTTCGTAGTCCTGCTTGCTCTGCTTGCCCCGCCGATACCCCCAGCGACCGCGAAACAGGGCCTGCCGGTTCAGGTAGGAGAAGAGGATTGCGGGATCGACGTCGGTGATCGTTTTCCGTCCGACAAAGGGTACCCGCGGGCTCTCGTGACTGGAAAGAATCTCCTCCTTGGGTCCCGGCCGGCTGCCGACCGCCGCGTTCCTGTGAAAGCTGGTACTGACCAGGCGACCCTCCTCAAAGTCCCGGACCGCCTTCAGCCCGGCGAAGGCATCGGCGCAGTAGACCACCGGGGCCCGGTAGTTGGGCACGCAGGATTCCGCAACGAACTGCGGGGTGAGGGCCGCGCCCCCCAGCAGAATCGGCATCTCAAGCCCCGCCTCCTGAAACTGGGGCAGCGACTGCTGCATGACGATGGCCGATTTGACCAGCAAACCGCTGAGACCGATCAGATCGACGTTCAGTTCACGGGCCCGGGCAATAATCGTTTCCGCCGAAACCTTGATGCCGAGGTTGTAAACCTTATAGCCGTTGTTGCTGAGGATAATGTCGACCAGGTTTTTGCCGATATCGTGGACATCCCCCTGCACGGTGGCCAGCAGAATCCGCGTCCGCGGTCCGGCCTCCCGGTCTTTTTCGAGATAATCCTCCAGGAAATCGACACTGCGCTTCATCACTTCCGCCGCCTGCAGGACAAACGGCAACAGCAGCTCGCCGCGACCGAACAGCTCACCGACTTCCCGCATCGCCGGCACCAGCAGACGATTGATGATCTCCAGGGCCGGATATCTCTCCAGCAGGATGCTCAGCAGATCCTCCAGCCCGTCCCGGTCGCCGGCGATCAATTTCCTACGGATTTCCTCTTCGGACTGAATCCCTCCGGCTTTCCGCTCCTGCTCCGCAGACTCTTCGTGCCCGGAAAAGTACTCAATCAGGTGCAGCAGCGGCGAATGTCCCTCATCGCGATTGCGGTCGTATATCAGGTCGAGGCAGACCTGGCGCTCCTCCTGAGGAATCTGCGCCAATGGCACGACTTTGGCGGCATCGACAATCGCCGCATCAAGCCCGGCGGCCACCGCTTCATGCAGAAAGACGGAATTGATCAGTCTGCGCACCGCGGGCGGCAGGCCGAACGAGATGTTGCTGACGCCGAGCAGGGTCGAGACCGCCGGCCATTGCCGCTTGATTTCCCGGATGGCGTCCAGGGTCTGAATGGCCGCGTCGCACAGGGTCGCGTCCCCCGAACCGATGGTAAAAGTCAGCGGATCGAACCACAGATCCTGCGGTCGCAGGCCATGCCGGTCGACGGCGAGACGATAGATGCGTTCGGCAACCTTCACTTTAGCGGCGGCCGTCATCGCCATGCCGGTTTCGTCGATGGTCAGGGCCACCACCGCGGCGCCGTACCGGCGGGCCAGGCGACAGACGCGATCGAGGTTGGCCCCGCCGTCCTCGAGGTTGATCGAATTGATGATGCAGCGCCCCGGATAGAGCTTGAGGCTCGCTTCGATACAGTCGGGATCGGTGGAATCGATCATCAGCCCGGCTTTCAGGGCGCCGGCAAACAGGCGCACCAGTTGCGGAAGATCGGCTTTTTCATTGCGCCCGGCGTAGGCCGCGCAGAGATCGACGACCTGCGCGCCCTGCGCTTCCTGTTCCAGCCCGATCCGCAGGCAACCGTCAAAATCATCGGCCAGCAAAAATTCCCGGAATTTGCGCGACCCGTTCGGATTGGCCCGTTCGCCGATGATCAACGGCGGAATCTCCTGCTTCAGCTCGATCGCCTGGTACAGACCGGCCAGATCACCGGTCATCGGGCGCACCTGTCGCGGCCGCGGCCGGCAGCCGTCGAGAGCGGTCGCCAGGGCGCGGATATGCTCCGGGGTACTGCCGCAACAGCCGCCGACCACGCTGACCCCCTGCTCTTCGACAAACCGTTTCATCAATCCGGCAAACGCTTGCGGCTGCAGGGGATAACGGGTCTGCCCGGCGACGATTTCCGGCAAGCCCTGATTCGGCACGCAGGAGATCCGTCCCGGCCAGTTGCGGCTCAGATAGCGGAGATGCGAGGCCATATCGGCCGGCCCGGTGGCGCAGTTGAGGCCGAGAGAAAAGATCGGAAACGGTTCCAGGGTCGCCGCCACCGCGGCGATATCGCTGCCGACCAGCATGGCCCCCTGCTGTTCGATGGTCACCGAAACCATGACCGGCACGTCGCACCGCAGCTCGGCCTGAAGATCAAAGCAGGCCACCAGAGCCGTTTTGACCTGCAGCAGATCCTGGCAGGTCTCGATGATCAGGGCATCAACCCCCGCCGCCAGCAGGGCCCTCATCTGCTCGCGCAGCGAGGCGGAAAGTTCATCCACGGAAACATGGCCCAGGCTCGGCAGTTTGGTCGTCGGTCCGATCAGACCCGCGACATAACCGTTGTTGCGCCCCTGCAGAGCGGTGCGGGCATGGGCAACGGCGGCTCTATTGATCTCCGCAACCCGCTGCTCCAGTCCGTATTCGGCCAGCACCAGACTCGAAGCGCCGAAGGTGTTGGTTTCCAGCACCATCGCCCCGGCCTCAAGAAACTCCTCATGCAGGCGGACAATCGTCTCCGGCGCGCTCAGATTGAGATATTCGTTACACCCCTCCTTCCCCTGCCAGAGCGCGTCGGGCAGATCCATGCCTTGCAGGGTGGTCCCGCAGGCGCCATCGAGAATCAACAGCGGTTCATCCGCGAATGCCATGCCTGTCTCCCGGTGAAACAAGGCCGGCCGGCATCTGCCCGATCCGGACCTTGACTGCGGTAAACCTACAGAAAATCCGGTCGCAGCGCTGCACTGACGGACCGGCATCATCTAGGTAGCGAAAAAACAGTATAACAATGAAGAGCCGGGGATCAAACCCTGGCCGGGCGAACGGCCGGCATAAACTTGGCCTTGGCGCTCCGGAAAACCGTAAATATAAGTGGGCAATGGGCGTAACAATCCAGCACCCTGACATCGATGCACCACTCAGGACAAGCAACCCCCCTCAATCC
>DASWJX010000278.1:0-4634 GCA_036396915.1 Geopsychrobacteraceae bacterium
GCTGAACATCGCGCCGGCGCCGGCGGCCGCTCCGGAACCCTCGTTGCTGGTCATTCATTACCGGGTCCGCTACGCCGATCCGCTGCCCGCAACGACCGTCGGCATGGAGAATCCGTCCTTCGGGGTCAGTGCGACCATCGGTGAGTCCGGCGCCTACCTCTCGGCCGGGACGGCCTGGTTTCCGCAACCGCCAACGGCGCCGGATCGCTATCGCATCCGCATCGCGGGTCCTGTGGGGTTTTACGGCGTCACCGCCGGCAAACTGCTCGAACAGGGCAGCGCGGACGGAGAGAGTCATACCCTGTGGGAAACCTCTTTTCCGCTGGACGGCCTGGCGCTGGCCGCCGGCTATTACCGGATTTTCGAGGAACAGGTTGCCGATATTCAACTGCTGGCCTTTTTGACCGAGCAAAATGCGGCGCTGGCCTCGACCTATCTCGACGCCGCCCGCAAGTATCTGCAGTTTTATCAGCGGCTGCTCGGCCGCTATCCGTTCGCCAAGTTCGCCGTCGTCGAGAATTTTCTCCCCACCGGTTACGGCCTGCCGTCCTGGACCCTGCTGGGCAGCAATGTCATTGCCCTGCCGTTTATTCCCCATACCAGCCTGCCCCATGAGATCGTCCATTCCTGGTTCGGCAACGCCGTCGAGGTCGATTACCGGGCGGGCAACTGGGCTGAAGGGTTGACCAGCTATCTGGCCGATTACCTGCTCAAGGAGCAGCATTCCGATGAGCAGGGGCGCGCTCACCGGCTGGGACTGTTGCGCGACTATGCGGCCCTGGTGCCGCCGCTGCAGGATTATCCGCTGACCCGCTTCGTCAGCCGGACCAGCAAGCCGGACCAGGCGATCGGTTACGGCAAGTCGGCGATGATCTTTCACATGCTGCGCCGACAGATCGGCGAGGAGGCGTTCTGGTCGACCCTGCGCAAACTGGCTGCCGAAGGGGCGGGACAGCGGCTGGGGTGGAACGATCTGCAGCGGATGTTCAGCGCCGTGTCGGGGCGGGATCTGACGGCATTTTTCCAGCAATGGGTGGAGCGGCCCGGCGCACCGCAGCTCCGCTTTGAGGATGTTGTCGTGCTTGCCGGGGAGGGCGGCTGGGAAGTGCGGGGAGCGATGGTGCAGAGCGGGCCGCTCTATCGTCTTGATGTCCCGCTGCGTCTGCAGACCGAAGCAGGGGTGATCGAACAGACCGTTTCCCTGCGGCAACGGCGGACCGCGTTCGCGATAACGACCGATGTCCCGGCCTTGCGGTTGAGCGGCGATCCCGACGCGCACCTGTTTCGGCGGCTGCAGCTTGATGAACTGCCGGCGACCATCAATGACCTGCGTGCCAGCCGCAATCTGCTGGTGGTGGTGCGCTCCGCCCGGGACCCGTTGCTGGAGGCCTCGGCGGATCTGCTGCGCGGCCTGCAACAGCAGCAGGCACGGGTTGTCTCCTGGCAGGAGTTTGAGCCCGCCATGGCCGGGCAGCATGATCTGCTGTTTATCGGCCGGCCGCCGGCCGATCTGCTTGCCGAACCGGAACTGCTGCCGCTCCAGGCCGACCAGGACAGTTTTTACTGGGATGATACCCGCTATCAGGATGCCATGGACAGCCTGTTCGTCTGTCGCAGAACCTCCGACAACGATCGGCGGCTTAGGGCACTGTTCCACCCGCTCTCCGACGAGGCGGCGCGCAAGGTCGCGCGCAAAATCCCCCACTACGGGCGTTACAGCCACCTGGTCTTCAAGAACGGAGCCAACCTGGTCAAGGGGACCGACGAGCCGGCCGACTCGCCGCTGCGGGTCGCTTTGCCCTAGTCTGGCTCATCGCCCTTCGGCGGTTGCGGATCGCAGGCCGAAGTGAAGCGGGAAGCACGCTCAGGGCAGGCTGACGCCGCAACTGCCGTCGCAAAAGGGTTGCTTGCCCGATTTGCCGCAACTGCAGATCAGGACCTCACGCTTCTCGTCGATAGCAAAGCGCAAAGGGTGCTGAGACCCCGAATGGGTTCCGTCACAAAAGGGCAGATTTTGCGATCGTCCGCAGGTGCAGCGAAAGTAGGTGCCGGGTTCAAGGGTGAGTCTGATCGGCATGCCGGCATCGGTGTTCGGTCCGCTCATGGTGATGGCCTTTCGAGATGGTGAGGTGGGCAGTTCTTAAAGTCTATCATCCTGCCCGGCAGGTGGTGTTATTTTGACGGAGGGATGGGTTATCCGTTACTTTTGTTTCCAGATCCGCGGAGTTTGTGGTCTGTGGTGCTGCGCTCTGCTCCTGCCGCTGCTGATCGGCGTCAGCGCGCAGGCGGCGCGGATCGACCTGGGCAAGCGCAGTGCCGACCAATGGGCTCAACTGCTGACCGAAGCGGCCGAAAGCGACGATCCCGGCCGGAAAATCGCTCGCCTCTCCTCGGCTTTTCTCGATACCCCCTACCGCGAAAACAGTCTGATCGGCAGCCTGGAGGGCGAGGAAGTCCTGGTCATGGATCTGGCCGGAGTCGATTGCTTCACCCTGCTCGATTATCTCGAATCCTTCCGGCGGGCCACCCGCTTCCCGGACGTTCTCGATATTCTGCAATGGGTCCGCTATCGGGACGGGCAGCTGGACTACCGGCAGCGTAATCACTTTTTCAGCGACTGGCCGCTGCGCAATGCGGACCGGATTGCGGATGTGACGGGCGTCGTCGGGCCGGGCCGGGCCGAGACGGCCGAAAAGCAACTCAACCTCAAGTCCAACGGTTCGCGCTGGTTGGCCGGGATTCCGGTGGTTGCAAGACCGATCGTTTTTATCCCCGCCGCCCGGATCGACCGGCAGCTGGTCGCCGCCTTGCGCAGCGGCGATTATGTCGGCATCTACAGCGAACGGCCCGGCCTGGATGTCAGCCATGCCGGGATTGTCATCAAGGAGGGTGAGCGGGCCTGGTTGCGGCACGCCTCGTCGCAACGGACTCTGCGCAGAGTGGTGGACAGCGACCTGCTTGAATATCTCAAGGGTACGCCGGGGGTGGTGATTTATCGGGCCAGATAGAGCGTGGCGGTATCCGGTCAGTCGGGATGTTTTTCAGCGCTTGTTGGCCGCCAGGCCCGCCCGTTGCCGGCCCAGCCACTGAATCGATTCCTTCAGGTAGCCGGCCGACCGTTTCAGGTTTTCAAGCTCCGAGTCTTGCAGCAAGTCATGGGCTTCCTTGAGCAGTTCCAGGGCTTTTTTGACATCTGCGTTGGGCATTCCTTGCTCTCCTGCTTATCGGAACCAGCGGTGATCGCAGCTGAGACATTCATAGCTGCCGTCCTGATAGGTTTCCAGGCAGAAGCATTCACATTCCGGGCAGAGAACGACGTGCCCCAGAGGATTCTCGACGAACTCGAAGGCAAGCGCCAACCGGTCCACCCCGGCCACCAGTTCATGGGTTCTGCTGGCGGGATAGTGGAGTTCGCGAAACAGAATCTTCCTGGCGTCAGACATCATATCGAGCGCTTTGCGATGGTCTTCAGAGATAATCTCAGCCATGACACCCCCCTTTTTCTGGTAAAATGACTCGTCTTCGGCAAACGGTATGCAGTGCTGTCGCGGTCGTACATCCATGCAAATAAGCAATAAATGGGCCAAGTTGCTTCCCGGCTTCGGATCAGGGTCTGTGCCGATCCGGCGGCAAGAAAAGGGCCGCATTTGGAGAGTCGATTACCATATACGGTAAATTGGAGGGTTTCTTTCACATGCCGTAACGGGTTTTGCCGATCAGCAGCAGGGTTGCCCGGCAGAAAACCGGTCGCTGCGCTTATGCCATGGATCGTCCGGCACCCTCCTGGAATAGTCTACAAGCAGCAATGGTGCCAAATCAAAGCCTGCATATATTCGGTTTGTTTGTCAGGCGGGAGGGGGCGGGCGTGAGGGGTAGCTTAGTGAACGTTTTCGGTCTTTTCGCGGTGCTGCCGGACCAGCCATTGAATCGATTCCCTGAGGTAGCCGGCAGAGGTCTTGAGGTTCTCGACCTCCGAACTGTTGAGCAACCGGTGCGCTTCTTTCAGCAGCTCCAGGGCTTTTTTGACATCGGTGTCCGGCATCTTCAAACTTCCTTTCTCAACTCCAGCAGTGATCGCAACTCAGGCACTTGTAGCTGCCGTCCTGACGGGTTTCCAGGCAGAAACATTCACATACCGGACAGAGAACGACGTGCCCCAGGGGATTCTCGACGAACTCGAAGGCAAGCGCCAACCTGTCCACCCCGGCCACCAGCTCATGGGTTCTGCCGGCGGGGTAATGGAGTTCGCGGAACAGAATCTTTCTGGCGTCCGACATCATGTCGAGCGCGCGGCGATGGTCTTCGGAAATGATTTGACCCATGGCTCACCTCTCGTCTGTCGCGTTTGCCCGCATCACGTATCTATTACCTCAAAAACTACCACTTTGATCGGCAAAGTAAATCGCCGCCAGCTCAATTCTTAATGCTTTCGAAAAAAAGCTTAAGAGGATGGCGCAACCGCGCAGGAATTTTTCGGCTCGGGTTGAATATTAATATTTATCTGCTAGAAAGGATGTGTACCACGGGATTTTAATGAAACCGCGACAGGACACACATTCCTTGCATCAAAAATATGGTTTTTCAGATGCTTGCCGGGCGTTCTCCGGTGATCGCACAGAGCGGGCATCAATCAT
>DASWJX010000279.1:0-12812 GCA_036396915.1 Geopsychrobacteraceae bacterium
CTTTGCGGCGAAACCGATCCCCCCAGCGAAAGCTCCGCGACCATGAACCTGATCCTGCTTTTTGACGATGATTTCATTTCCGAGCGCCGCGTGCGCCTGACCGGCCGCCGTCTGCGGCACTGCCTGGAGGTGCACCGGGCCGAGGTCGGCGACAGCCTGCGGGTCGGGAAAATCGACGGGCTGCTGGGCAGCGGCCGGATCGTTGCGCTTGCCGCCGAGCAGATGGAGCTGGAGGTGCGGCTGGATCAGCCGCCGCCGGCGGCTCTGCCCTGCACCCTGCTGCTGGCGCTGCCGCGACCGAAGATGCTCAAGCGGGTGCTGCAATGCGTCACCGCGCTCGGCGTCAAGCAGATCTACCTGATCAACAGCTACCGGGTCGAGAAAAGTTTCTGGAGCAGTCCGCTGCTGCAGCCGGAAAAGCTGCGGGAACAGCTGCTGCTGGGTCTGGAGCAGGCGCGCGACACGATCCTGCCGCAGCTGCAGCTGCGGCCGCGCTTCAAGCCGTTCGTCGAAGACCAGCTGCCGCAACTGGCCGCCGCCGGCGCCGCCTTTGTCGCCCACCCGGTCGCCGCCGCCGACTGCCCGCGCGGCTGCAGCGGCCCGCTGACCCTGGCGATCGGCCCGGAAGGGGGCTTTATCCCCTACGAAGTGGCGAAGTTTCAGGAGTGCGGTTTCGTTCCGATCAGCCTCGGCGAGCGGATTCTGCGCGTCGAAACAGCGGTGCCGGTGCTGCTCGGCCGGCTGTTTTAACTCCCTCCTAACTCGCAGCACGTTTCTGATTCGGAAACGAGCAATTTTTTCGCAAGGCCAAGGAAATCAAGGGCTTGCACGGAGGCGTACATGGTACGCCGCACACGCAAGACCGCCGATTGACGCCGGGATTGCGGAAAAGGGCCGTTTCCGGACAGAAACTAGCTCAGGCACTGGAAGAGCCCCGTGCACCACAGGCAGCTGCCGCACTGCTGTTCCTGGAGGTGGCAGTCCTGCTCGAAGCGGCCCGTCTGCACGTAGTCGCAGGGGGCGACGCTGCAGCTGGAACAGGGGGAGTGGTGGTAGCCGAGCACCCCCTCGCGGAAGGCGCGAAACGGGGCGTCGCTCCAGATCTTTGCCAGGCTGCGCCGGTTCAGGTTGCCGAAGACCCGCGGCTCGACCTGCTGCTCCCAGCCCCCGGCGAAACAGCGGTAGCGGTGCCAGAGGAAATAGCAGGGATGGACGTCGCCGTCCCAGGAAACGAAGGCGCTCCCCTCTTCGACGAAATCGCAGCGCCGTTCCTGGCGCGGCATCTCGGCCGGCAGGCGCAGCTCCAGCCCGGTCTCGGCGGCCACCTTTTGCGCCTCGTCCAGCACCTGCCGCACCTCGGCCCGGCGGCCGGGATCGGCGGCGAAGAGCTTGCGCAGATCGAGCACGATGCCGCGCGCCTCGGCGGCGGACTTCATCGCCTCGACGAACGTGACGATCCGCCGCTGCTCGGGGTTGCGGGCGAAATGCCACAGCGCCTTGAAGTAGCCCTTCATATCGACCCCCTCGCGGGCGGCGCGCTGCTGCCACGTCTGGTAAAGATCGAGGGCGGCGTCGCTGCAGGGCTCGTAGGCGGCATGGCCGGCATGAGCCGCAGCGTAGGGGAGCATGTGGGTGACGATGGCGAAGGTCGCCCCCCGCTGCGCCGCCCAGCGCAGCGCCTCCGGCAGCTCGTGCAGGTTGTCGCGCATCAGCACGAACTCCACACCGACCCGCAGATCGGACCGGCCGCAGTCCCGCCTGGCCTCGGCCAGCGCCGCCATGGCGCGCTCCACGGCGACCAGCTCGCCCCCTTCGCGCACCCGGCGAAAGGTCTCGGGGGTCACCCCGTCCAGCGACAGCCCGACCCGGTCGAGCCCCGCCTCGACCAGGGTCCGGGCGCGCTGCCGGCTGAGCAGCACGCCGTTGGTCTGGAAGCCGACCCAACCGCTGGCCGGCATCCGCTGTTTGGCCTGGCGGATGAAGTCCTCCAGGCGCGGATGGAGCAGCGGTTCGCCGACGCCGTTGAGGACCAGGGCTTCGAGATGCGGCAGGGCTCCGCTCAGGCGCTCGAAGGTCGCGACGGCGAGATCCCCCTCGGCCACGCCGCCGGCGGCGGTCTGCTTGACGCACATGAAACAGTTGAGGTTGCAGCGGCTGGTGGTCTCGACGAAGAGTTTTGACGGATATTCCCCAAAAGCGGGGTGCGGCGCACTCTCCGCCAGCGTATTCGGTTGCATAATATATAGTCTCCTGCGGTGAAAAGTTCTCGGGCCCGACCCTGCCCGCCCGAACCGGGCAAAAAGGGGGACGTTTTGGGTCATTATTGCTGTGTTTGCCTCGCGGCGCCTTGATTCAGGTCAAATAAAAAGCACGATTGCGCACGCCCCCCCCCGCAAGATCGTGAAAAACCGTCCCTTTTTCTCGCCGTCCCGGCCAACCCTCTTGTCTTGAGCAAAAAAGATGCCGTCCTGCCGCGGCGCCCGGCAACCGGCCCCGAGGTCGCCCGCGGGAACCCGGTCCGCCGAACCTTCCTCGGTTGTGGCGGGCGCCTGAAAAAACCGCGCCGCTTCGAGCGGTTACGTATACGGCAATACTACTTACTCATTCCGAGTAAATATCGACTCACAAGATCCGTTCCGACCCGCACAAGATCGCTCCGGTGCAAGAAAAAACTTCTGGCATCGCAACAAGATACTGATTTATAGTAGTTTATTGCGGGCCGGAAAATAAATACCAGGCCCCATGACCATCCGGCATGAATTATGCTATAGATTGTCCCGATAATTTCCCTGCCCGGCAGCAGTTCCCGGCGACCGGCAGCTGAGACAAAAATCACTCTGAACCAAGGAGTCCGACACCATGTGCCGTATTGGAGCGATCAAGAGTCGCAACTACACCCATCCGAGCAGCGCCCTGCATCTCATGCAGTCGCAGCAAAAAGGGCATGACAACTCCGGCTTTGCCATGGTCATGCAGGATCTCGGCGGCATCTTCGCCGAGTACAAGCACCTGCCGACCCTGTCGATGGCCTGCACCGACGAGGGGATCCGCATCGCCGAGGACATCCTGCACGACGCCGGTTTTCTGCGCGTGCTGCAGTGGGCTCCCGAAGTCAACGACCAGCCGGGGCTCGACATCAACGCCATGCCCAACTACGTCTTCGAGACCTTTTCCTACCCGCGTCACATGCGCGGCGCTTCGCAAAAGGAGAAGGAAGAGCTGCTGCTCG
The DNA here is from genome assembly GCA_036396915.1 of Geopsychrobacteraceae bacterium. Taxonomy (GTDB): domain Bacteria; phylum Desulfobacterota; class Desulfuromonadia; order Desulfuromonadales; family Geopsychrobacteraceae; genus BM509. The sequence goes on from DASWJX010000279.1 coordinate 3,230, forward strand.
ACACGCGGCTTCGGCTGCGGGCGGCGCTGGAGGACGACGAGCAGGGCTTCGTCTACTCGTTCTGGCCCGACGTCATCACCCTCAAGGAGATCGGCGATCCGCGCGACATCGGCACCTACTTCAACCTGTGGGACGCCGACGACCGCTTCACCGCCAAGGTGATCACCGCCCAGTGTCGTCAGAACACCAACTACGACATCGTCCGCTATGCCGCCCACCCCTTCTTCATGCAGGGCTACACGGCGCTGGCCAACGGCGAGAACACCTTCTACCTGAAGAACAAGGAATTCCAGCAGGGCCTGCACCGCGGCTATATCGGCTTCGAGTCCGACTCGCAGTGCTTCCTCTACACCCTGCACTATATCCACCGCGAACTGGGCTGGCCGCTGCACTACTACAAACACGTGGTGACCCCGCTGCCGTTCGCGGAGATCGAGCAGCGCGAGGACCGCAAGCAGCTGCTGGCAATCCGCCAGTCGCTGGCCCACCTGGAGATCAACGGCCCGAACACCATCATCGGCCTGCTGCCGGACCACACCCTGTTCACCTGCTGCGACGCCAAGAAACTGCGCCCGGTGGTGATCGGCCGCGACGCGGACACGGTGGTCATCTCCTCGGAAGTCTGCGGCATCAATGAAATTCTGCCTGAGCGCGACTGGGAAAGCGACATCTATCCCAACGAGCGCGAAGTGATCATGATCAACGACGACCTGGAGGTCCAGCGATGGAAACAATGAAACTGAACGACGTCACCGCCAACGACCTCCCCTGGAAAGTCCGCTACGACGCCGGCCGCTGCACCATGTGCGGCTCCTGCGTCGCCACCTGTTCGTTCCGCGCCATCGAGGCGAAGGTCGAGCGGCGGCGGATGGTCTTCTCCGAGGGCAACTTCCCCGAGCCGAAGCAGCGCTTTTCGGCGGTGCCGGTGATCCGCCAGGCCAAGTCGATCGCCAACTACTGCCGCGGCTGCGGCATGTGCGAAAAGGTCTGCCCCAACGACGCCATCCGCCCGGAACGCAATCAGGACACCCGGCACCCGATCGTCACCCGCTGCCTGGGCGGCGACTCGATCAAACGGGGCGGCCGCAAGAACCTGGAAGGGAGCACCCGCACCCTCGACAAGATCCGCGTCGGCCGCATCTCGCAGATGACCGACCCGAGCCTGGACGCCCAGCGTCACACCTTCGACCTGCTGGCTCCGTTCGGCCGCATCCTGCCGCCGAAAAAACTGCCGTTTTCCACCGACCTGGACCAGCAGCTGCAGAGCGACAAAGCCACGCCGCCGGTCAACTGGATCTATCCGGTGATCATCGGCGACATGTCGATCGGCGCGCTCTCCTGGCGGATGTGGGAAGCGGTGGCGATGGCCACCGCCTACCTCAACGAAGAATGCGGCCTGCCGGTGCGGATGTGTTCCGGTGAAGGCGGGGTGCCGGGCCGGCTGCTGAAATCAAAATATCTGAAGTACATGATCCTGCAGATCGCTTCCGGCCACTTCGGCTGGAACCGGATCGTCAAGGCGATGCCGCACATGATCGAGGACCCGGCCGGCGTCCTGATCAAGATCGGCCAGGGCGCCAAGCCGGGCGACGGCGGTCTGCTGATGGCGCAGAAGGTCGCCGAGCATATCCAGGCGATCCGCGGCGTGCCGAAAGCCGACCTGCTCTCGCCGCCCAACCACCAGGGTCTCTACTCCATCGAGGAGAGCGTGCAGAAGATGTTCCTCTCCTTCAACGCGGCCTTCAAGTTCCGCGTGCCGGTGGCGATCAAGGTGGCCGCCAGCGCGACCAGCGTCAGCGTCTTCAACAACCTGGTGCGCGACCCCTACAATATCGTCGGCGGCTTCTTCCTCGACGGCATCGACGGCGGCACCGGCGCGGCCCACGAGGTCTCCCTCGACCACACCGGCCACCCGATCGTCAGCAAGCTGCGCGACTGCTACCTGGCGGCGGTGACGCAAGGCCGACAGGGGCAGATTCCGCTCTGGGCGGCGGGCGGTCTCGGCAAGACCGGCGACCTCGCCGCCGACGCCTTCAAGATGATCGCGCTGGGCGCCAACGGCGTCTTCACCGGCAAGCTGATCCTGCAGATGGCCGGCTGCATCGGCAACGACATGGGCCGCTGCAACGCCTGCAATACCGGGCTCTGCCCGGCCGGGATCACCACCCAGGAACCGGCCCTGGCCCACCGGCTCGATCCGGAACGGGCGGCGCAGAACATTGTCAACTATTTCCTGGCGATGGATACCGAGTTCAAGAAGCTGATGGCTCCCATCGGCAACTCCTCGCTCCCCGTGGGCCGTTCCGACGCCCTGGTCTCCACCGACCAGTCGGTTGCCGATCGCCTGCAGATCCAGCACGTCTGTTAAAGCCGAGGCATCAGGATTCAGGTGTCAGGATGCAGGCTCTTAGCCCTTCCTGACCTCTGAGGTCTGTCGCCTGAAACCTTAAGGGGTTGAATAAATGTCAGCTGAAATCATTGGTTTTGATGAAAACAAAAAGCGGATTTCCACCCAGCAGCTGCTGCAGCAGATCTATACCGCGCTGGAGCAGGGCGAAACGGAATTCAAGATCCTCTCTTCCGGACACCACGATATCGGCGGTCCGCTCTGGACCGAGGACGGCGCCCCGCTGACCTTCCGGGTCAAGAATCCCGGCCAGCGGGTCGGCTCCTTCGGCCTGGAGGGGACCCGGATCATCGTCGACGGCCCGGCGCCCGCCGATGCCGGCTGGCTCAATGCCGGCGCCGAACTGATCATCAAGGGGGACAGCGGCGACACCACCGCCCACTGCGCGGCGGCCGGCAAGATCTTCGTCGCCGGCCGGGTCGGCACCCGCAGCGGCTCGCTGATGAAGCACGATCCCGCCTACGATGCCCCCGAGTTCTGGGTGCTGAAGAACACCGGCTCCTTCTCCTTCGAGTTCATGGGCGGCGGCATCGCGGTGATCTGCGGCGTCGACTGCGACGATTTCGACTCGGTGCTCGGCGATCGCAGCTGCGCCGGCATGGTCGGCGGCACCATCTACGTGCGCGGACCGGTCAAGGGTCTGCCCGACGACGTCTGGATGCTGGAACTGGACGCCGCCGACCGCGCGTTTTTGGCCCAGGGTCTGCCCGACTTTCTGGAGAAGATCGACCGCCGGCAGAAGCTGGAGGAACTGAGCGACCTCTCGCAGTGGAAAAAGATCGTCGCCCAGACCTACGAGGAACGGCGCAAACGCCACGCCATGCGCATCAGCATGCGCGAGTTCCGGCTCAATAAATGGGTCGGCGACGGCGGCATCTTTGCCGACGTGCTGACCGACAACTACGATCACGTGGCCGGACTGGTCAACACCGGCGACAACCGGCTGAAGATCCCGCACTGGCAGAACAAGGCCTTCTGCGCGCCCTGCGAAGCGGCCTGCCCGTCCTCGATCCCGACCCAGGACCGGATCAACCTGCTGCGCGCCGGAAGATACCAGGAAGCCATCGAGCTGGTGCTGAAATACTCCCCCTTCCCGGGCAGCGTCTGCGGCGAGGTCTGCCCCAACCCCTGCATGGACGCCTGCACCCGCCAGTACCTCGACCTGCCGGTCTCGATGCAGGCCCTCGGCAAGCTGTCGACGGAAGCGCAATCTCCGCAGCCGAAGGCGGACAGCGGCAAGAAAGTCGCCGTCATCGGCGGCGGCCCCGGCGGCCTCTCGGCGGCCTGGCATCTGCGCCTGCTCGGTCACGGCGTCACCATCGTCGAGGCGGACCAGGAGGTCGGCGGCAAGCTGCGCCAGGTCATCCCCAGCGACCGCCTGCCGGCCGCCACGCTGAACAGTGAAATCCAGCGGATCAAGGAGATGGGGGTCGCCATCCGCACCGGCACCCCGGTCGACAAGGAACTGTTTGAAAAACTGCAGCGGGATTTCGACGCCGTGGTGATCGCCTCGGGCGCCCACAACCCGGTGGTGATCCCCTTCCCCGGTCATGAACGGATGGTCAAGGGTCTGAATTTCCTCAAGGATGTCAACAACGGCCTGAAGCCGGCCGTCGGCGAAAAAGTCGTGGTGATCGGCGCCGGCAACGCCGGGATGGACGTCTGCCTCGGCGCCTACGCGATGGGCGCCAAACAGGTCACCGCCGTCGACATCCAGCGCCCGGCCGCCTTCAAGAAGGAGATCGATCACTTCGAAGCCCTCGGCGGCCGGATCGAGTGGCCGGTCTTCACCGAAAAGGTCGACGAAAAAGGGCTCCACACCAAGGACGGCCGACTGATCGAAGCCGACACCATCATCATCTCCATCGGCGAGCGCCCCGACCTCTCCTACCTGCCGCGCGACTGGCTGTCGGAGCGGGGCATGGCCGACGTCGACGCCTGCGGCCAGCTGGTCAAGGCCCCCGGCACCTTCGCCATCGGCGACACCGTCGAGCCGGGCCTGCTGACCCACGCCATCGGTCACGGTCGCGAAGCGGCCGAGCAGATCGACGACTACCTGGCGGGCACGCAACTGGTGCCGAAGAAGAAACTGCCGATCATCGCCCAGTCGTGCCTGAGCAAAGAGCTGTTCCGCCCGCACAACCGCAGCCGTTTCAACTTCACCGACGCCGCCAGGGAGACCAGCCGCTGCATCTCCTGCGGCACCTGTCGCGACTGCGGCATGTGCCTGGAAGCCTGCCCCGAAGGAGCGATCGGCCGCAAGGAAAGCGCCGGCGGCTTCGAGTACAGCTCCGACGCCCACCTCTGCATCGGCTGCGGCATCTGCGCCGGCATGTGCCCCTGCGGTATCTGGGGGATGGAGCAGGTGGTCTAGCAACCACTGCGGCCACGACCGAACCAGCGCGGGACACGGAAGATCCGTGTCCCGCTTTTTCCGCACAGCCCCGCCAAGCCAGAGAGCGGGCCCGGCGGCCATCAATCGACATATTCTGCCCCGAGCAGCGTCTCCAGGGTCAGCACCAATGCCGGATCGGCCTTGAAGCTGTTTTCCCTGGCAAAGACCAGCTGCGGCTTCAGCTCCAGGAACAGCCAGCCCCGGTGGAGATCGCGCCGGTAGCGGATACCGCTGAAATATGAGGTGTCGCGCGGATGCGGCCGGGTCTCGGCCCTGGCTCCCGCCTCATAAGCGATCGATTGCCGCCGGTCGATGAGATGCGTGACCAGAAAGGACTGACCGAGAAGCTGGTTCCCCGGGTCCTCCTCGCGCCAGAGAACGGTGGTGCTCGCTCGGAAAAAATCCTTCTCGCTCAGAGCCCTTTCAAGATCGAGCTGCCATTCATTGCGCCAGCCCCTGACACTGTAGAAACCGGCCTCGACCGTGCCGCGGGAAAGCCAGATTTTACCCAGCGGCTGGGCCCGGCGGAAGCGCAGCCTGAGGAAGGATTCGATCGGAGTGGAGAGCTTCACGCCGGGGCGAAGGCTCAGGCTCCAGCGTTCCTTTTCCCTGATCACGAACTGCAGGGCGGCCGAAATATCGGAATCCCTCAATGGATCAACAGTCTCTATTCCGGGCGTGATCCGGTTGAACGCTTCTACGCTGTCTCGCGAATCATCCCCCTCGATGACCAGATGGACCTTTTCCTCCAGTTGCGGCAGATCGACTTTGCCCCGGAAGCGGCCAATGAAGTCGAATTCGCCGCCGCGGCCATAAATGAGGCTGCCGCGCACCTGCACATAGGTTCCGCTCGCCTCCTGGTAAATCCTTTCCTCGCCGAAAAACCTGTCGATGCGCCGCGAAAGTTTGTCCACGGTCGTCGACAGGTAGGCGTGGGTCGCGTTGACCCCTCCGACACCCGGCACCTCCAACTGCGCAACATCGGTCGTGTCCTCGAGGTGGACGGCAGCGCAGGGACCGGCCTGGAAAACGGCGGAAACCGCGAGCAGCAGAATAGTGACGACAAAACGCCTCGGCAGCCAACCGTCGCACATGCCCGGGCGAGCTTGTCGTTTCCCGATCGTTCGGTGCTGATCCTGTGACACTGGCGGCATCTCCGGTTGCGTCCCGTGCGCAGCAGCCGGGGTCACCCCGAGCCGCGTGCGCAATCATGACAGACAAACAGTACATTCCTTGTCGAGCGTTCCCCTGCCCGCTGCATCCCGACCGGTATGGCGACGATCCTTACGGCGCCCTGATCGGCGGTACTGATCGGCAGTTCCGTTAAATAATACCGAAAAAAACCGCGGATGGGGATCGGCGCGGGTCGCCGCCGGCCGCGGCCCGAAACAGAAACGGGGCGCACCCTCAAGGTGCGCCCCGCGTCTGCTGCATTCCGGCCCAAGCCGCCTATTGCAGCGGCACCCCCATCTCCTGCAGATATTTTTTCGCATCGCGATTGCCGGCGTAGGCGGCTTCCCGAATCAGCGCCATGCCCCGCTCCGCATCCTGCTCGCCGCCGAGCCCCTGCAGATACATATAGCCCAGATCGAACCGGGCTTTGTCGAAACCCTGGTCGGCCGCCAGCGTCAACAGTTCCCGCCCCCTGGCCAGGTCTTCCTTGACGCCGTCGCCGCGGATGTACATGAAGGCCAGATTGTAGCGGCCCAAAGGGTGGCCCTGCTCGGCCGACTTCTGGTACCAGCTGAAGGCTTCTTCCGGATTTTTCGGAAGCTGGATGCCGGTGGCGTAAAGGACGCCCAGTTGCGCCTGGGCCTCGGCATCGCCCTGCTCGGCTTGCTGCTGCAACCCTTCGAGTTCGATCCCCTGAAAAGCGGCCACCGGCAGTGCCGTGGCCAAAAATCCGCATAGGGCCAGAACGGCCAGCCAACGTTTCATATCGATCTCCTGGTGAGTGGGTTACCGGTCATCCGGCCCGAACTGCGACCGGGGCAATCAAGATAGCCCGGCCGTCGGCGGCCGGGCAAGCGGAAAAGCGGCTGTTCGCCCGGCGGTTTTTCAGTTAAACTTGATGGCGTTGCAAAAAGTCCGCCCTACGGCGTTACGGCGTTTTTTCAGGACCTCGACATACCTGATGTATGCCTTCGCCCCTGAAAAACCACCAGGCCTTGTAGGACGAAATTTTTGCTTAGCCATCTGCTTTTTTGCGAAAGCATCACACTTGAGGCCTTCGCAAAAAACTCGGAGATGGTCACATAAGAAAAAAGAGGGCCGATGCCGTTACGAACATTTATCAGCGAACTGGAGCAGCAGAGCGACCTGCAGAGGATCGCCGCCGCCGTCAGTCCCGAGCTGGAGCTTGCCGCGATCACCGATCGGATCTGCAAGGCGCCGAACGGCGGCAAAGCGCTGCTCTTCGAGCAGGTGACGGGTTTCCGTTTTCCGGTTGCGACCAACCTGTTCGGCTCGCTGCCCCGGATCTGCCGGGCTCTTAACGTCCCCTCGCTGGAACACTTCGGACGGCGGCTGCGCGACGCCCTGCAGGGTGTCGCGGGCCGCAGCGCCGCGGACCGCCTGCAGCTGCTGCTGGCCGACGACACCCTGCGTCCGGTCAGCGCCGAGCGCCCGGCCTGCCGACAGGTCAGCGCGGCGCCCGACCTGTCGCTGATCCCGGCGCTCCGCTGCTGGCCCCGGGAAACCCGTCCCGGCCTGACCCTGCCGCTGGTCTTTACCGCCGATCCCGAGACCGGCGAGCAGAACTGCGGCATGTACCGGGTCCAGTTCCACGGCCCGGACCGCGCCACCGTCAACTTCGGAGCAGCCTCGGGCGGCGCCGGACACTGGCGAAACTGGCAGCAGCGGAAGCAGCCGATGCCGGTGGCCATCGCGCTTGGCGGCGATCCGGCGCTGATCTGGGCGGCCGGGGCGCCGCTGCCGCAACGCTGCGACGAACTGCGCATGGCCGCCTGGGTGAGCGGCAGAGCGCAGGCCGTCAGCGCCGGCCTCGGTCAGCCGCTGCGGATCCCGGCGACGGCCGAATTCATCATCGAGGGGATCATCCGCCCGGGCGAGACCGGCGCCGAAGGACCGTTCGGCAACCACACCGGCAGCTACGTCAGCAACCCCGCCGCCGCGCTGTTCCGGGTCACCGCCATCAGCCACCGCAGCGACGCCCTCTGCCCGGCGACCCTGGTCGGACCGCCGCCGATGGAGGACTGCTATCTGGCCAAGGCCGGCGAACGGCTGCTGCTGGCCATGCTGATGATCGATTATCCGCAGATTCGCGAGCTGCACCTGCCGCTGGAAAGCATCTTCCACGGCTGCGCTCTGCTGGCGGTGGAGGGGTTGCGGGCGGGGCAAGGAAGGGAGCTGCTTCGCGCCCTGTGGCACGACGGCCCGCTGCAAAAAGCGAAACTGCTGATTCTGCTCGACAGCGACGTCGATCTTGGCAACCCGTCCCTCAGCTACTGGCGCGTTGTCAACCGCCTGGCCGCAGACCGGATCCTGACCGACCGGGGCCGGATCGGCATCGATGCCACGGGCGTCGATCCGGCTGCGCTGGTCGGCGCGGACCGAAAGACCGCGGAGCGCGTAGCGCGCCGCTGGCCGGAATACGGGCTGGACTGATGGCCCCGCCGGAAGAATCTGCTTACAGCGCAAACTCGGCCCAGACCGGACAATGATCCGAAGCTTTCTCCATGGCGCGAATTTCGTAATCGATACCGCTAGCAACGCAACATTTCACCAGCGGCTCCGTCGCCAGCAACAGATCGATGCGCAGGCCCCGCTTCGGCTCCCGATCAAAGCCTTTGGAGCGATAATCGAACCAGCTGAAACGGTCGGTAACCTCGGGAAACTGCTCCCGATAGGTATCCTTCAACCCCCAATCGGTGACCCGTTGCAACATTTCGCGCTCTTCCGGCAGGAAGCAGCATTTTCCGGTTTTCAGCCAGCGTTTGGCGTTGTCGGCACCGATCCCCACATCGGCATCGAGCGGCGCAACGTTCATATCGCCCATCACCACCAGCAGCTCCCGCGGATCGGCCGTCTGCTGCAACCAGCTGTAAAGGTTGGCGTAAAAGTTCTGCTTGTTGGGAAACTTGGTCGGATGGTCGCGGCTTTCGCCCTGCGGGAAATAACCGTTGATCACCCGCAGGCTGCGCCCGTCACCCAATGAATAGCGGGCAATCAGCAACCGCCGCTGGGCATCGCCATCCTCCTCTGGAAAGCCTTTTGCGATCTCTTCCGGCGCGATTTGCGACAACAGCGCCACCCCGTAATGCCCCTTGCCGCCATGGTAGACGACCCGGTAGCCGAGCGCCTCGACCGCCTCCAGAGGGAATTCACTGTCCTGCACCTTGGTCTCCTGCAGGCCGATGATGTCGGGCTGATGACTGGCGATCAGCGCCTGCAGTTGATGCAGGCGGGCGCGCAGGCCGTTGACGTTAAAGGAGACGATTTTCATAGCTAAAACTCCGAAGAAATATACATTTTTTATAACTATTCATCACCCTGACACCGATGCATCACTTAAGGTTAAGCTCCCTCCCCCTTGCCGTACCTTTCCATTGCTCCCACGGCAGTCGCCGTTTAACCCGTTCGAGCGGCTTCATGCTCGTCGGGGCCTTTTCGCTTTCCGCGACCACGAAGCCCTGCCCTGTTTCGGTTTATCGGACCGGCGTCCTCGAAAAAGGGTTGAGAACCCGTGCGACAGAAATAAAAAGCGTTTCTTTTGCTTCCTTTTCTTTGCGTCTCAAAGAAAAGGAAGTCGGCTGCAGGGC
>DASWJX010000280.1:0-2784 GCA_036396915.1 Geopsychrobacteraceae bacterium
AGCAGAAGTAATGGAATTGGCCACGGACCCACACGGACAAGAGCGGACGAGAGGCCTTAACCTTTTTTAGGATTAGCCCCGGGGAAATTGATTTTGTCCGCATTTGTCTGTGTGGGTCCGTGGCAAAAGAAAAAAGATTGAGGATGTCTGCAATGGAATGGAATGAAGCAACGGCAGGAGTTGCGGATCGGTGAACGGCGGAAAGACGGCAGGGCTGGTGATTTTTTTTAAGATGGGAAAAAAAGAGGCTCGCGGACCGTCGGGAGCCTGACCCGAAGTTGCCGAATATGACGAACCGGCATCGCGAAACCGTATCCGGAAAGCGATTTTTCCCGGATACGACGACAGGGCTCGGAAAAACCGGCCCACTGCCCGGGGCAAAACGGATCGAAACAGAAAAGTCTTCGAGCCGTTTCAGATCCGGAGTCGGGCGCCGGGCTCCACCGCAATCTGTTCGAGCGCAGCGCCGATGACCTGTTTCAGCTCGGAACGCGCCCAGGGCTTGGACAGGCGCCTGAAGATCAGGTCTTCATCAAGGGCCGGCGCACGATCCGGCGGCGCGGCACGGCTGGACATCAGGATGCTGAGCGTCTCGGGCGAGGACTGCTTGACAAAACGCAGAAAACCGCTGCTGGTCATGCTCGGCAGGCTGAAATCGGCAATAACGATCTGCACCGGGGCGCACTGCTTGAAAAGCTCAACCCCCCGTTCGGCGGAACCCGCCGTCAGAACTTCAAACCGGCCCTTGCTGAGGAACCGCTGCAAGATATTGATAACATAGGGGTCATCGTCCACGCAGAGCACCTTCACCGTCTCATGCGACATACTCCCCCCTACCTGCCTCGCGGCAATAACCCTTCATCTGATTCCTCCCTGACGTCCCGGCAATCCGGAATACATAAATCGACCGACCCCATGGCGGGCCGGCACAAATCAAATCACATTGAAACACACTACATTTAACAGCAGTCCATCAGCAAGAGCAATTTCAATGCCCATCCCGCCCGGCAGCAGACCAGGATCTGCCCCCGCTCAACTTTCGCAACAGCGCAGCGACAAAAAAACCTGAACCGCACAACGAAAAAACGCCCTGCCGATAAATCAGCAGAGCGTTTTTAAGTTTGGCGTCCCCAGGGGGATTCGAACCCCCGTCGCCGCCGTGAAAGGGCGGTGTCCTGGGCCAGGCTAGACGATAGGGACCTGTATGTAAAAGGTACCCTGCGGGAAATGAACCCGCGGTGCCAAAATTTTGTGGTGAGCCGGGGGGGGATCGAACCCACGACCATCTGATTAAAAGTCAGATGCTCTACCGACTGAGCTACCGGCCCACAAAAGGGGATCTTTATACGTCATCCATGGGGGCGCGTCAACCCTTTTTTCCGTTTTTTTCCGCTGACGCCGCCCTGCGCTCAGGCGAAGGGATTTCTCCGCACCATGGTTTCGTCGCGACGCGGGCCGACCGAGACCAGAACTACCGGGCAGCCGGTCCAGGCTTCGATCTTTTCCACGTAATCGATGGCCTTTTGCGGCAGCTCCGCATAGGCCTTGACGCCGTTGATATCCTGCTGCCAGCCGGCGATCTCTTCGTAAACCGGGGTGCATTCGCGCAGGACATCGTAATCGGACGGAAACTCCTCGATCAACTGCTCCCGGTAGCGATACGCGGTACAGACCTTGATCGTTTCCAGGCCGTTGAGCACGTCCATCTTGGTCAGGGCCAGCCCGGTCAGGCCATTGGTGCGCACCGCCTCGCGCAGCGCGACGATATCGAGCCAGCCGGTGCGTCGCGGGCGGCCGGTGGTGGCGCCGAATTCGCTGCCGGTCTTGCGGATCTGCTCACCCATCTCGTCGTGCAGTTCGGTGGGGAACGGCCCCTCGCCGACGCGGGTGACATAGGCCTTGGTGATGCCGATCACTTCATCGATCAGAGCGGGGCCGACGCCGACACCGGTGCAGGCGCCGCCGGCGATGGTGGAAGAGGAGGTGACGTAGGGGTAGGTGCCGTGATCGATATCGAGCAGGCTGCCCTGGGCGCCTTCGAACAGTACGTTGTCCCCCGCGGCGATGCGCTGGTTGACAACGATGGAAGCGCTGCCCAGATAGACCCTGAGCCGTTCGGCATAGCCGAGATATTCCTCGAGGATGGCGTCCTCGGAGAGCGGCTGCTCACCGAGATATTTTTCCAGATAGAAATTCTTTTCGGGCAAAACGTCCTTGAGCTTGCGGGCAAAGGTTTCGGGCTTGAGCAGATCGGCAAAACGGATCGCGCGCCGGCCGACCTTGTCTTCATAGGTCGGGCCGATCCCCCGTCCGGTGGTGCCGATCTTCTTGCCGCCGGCCTTGTGCTCGCGGGCGATGTCGATGGCCCGGTGATAGGGCATGATCAGATTGACCGCACCGTCCACCAGCAGCTGACTGTCGTCCTTGAGATAGCCCTTCTTCTTCAGCCCGTCGATCTCTTCGAGGAAGACCTTGGGGTCGAGCACCACGCCGCTGCCGATGATGCAGCGCTTCCCTTCGTGCAGAATCCCCGAGGGGATCAGGTGCAGAACGGTTTTTTCATCACCGACCACCAGCGTGTGGCCGGCATTGTTGCCCCCCTGAAAACGCACCACCTGCTGGGCGTGCTCGGTATAGATATCGACAACTTTTCCCTTGCCTTCGTCGCCCCACTGGGCACCGACAATAATGACATTGGCCATGAATTTTCTAACTCCCGTATATGGATAAATAGTAACAGCTACAGTTTGATGGCGTCGCAAAAAATCCGCCCTGCGGCGTTAC
>DASWJX010000281.1:0-10440 GCA_036396915.1 Geopsychrobacteraceae bacterium
TCTGCTATTTTGCTTTCTTGCGAAAGCATCATGATATGCTTCAGACGAAAATTGATTGCCATCCGGACCCCTTGTACGCAGCAGCGGCTGTGGCCATCGGTTGTCAACGTTCAGCGCTCCGCCATGATCCGCCGTCAGAAACAGGAGATCGGCTGCGACGGCTGGTTCGCCCATTGCCGCCCGGGAGCCATCAGAGTTCTTCGGGTGCTGACAATTCAAGCCGCGTATCAAGCAGGCCCGCGCCGGGCGCAGAGACAAGCCGATGACAAAGCGTCGTGGATATGCTATTAGAATTCGATACCCCAAAAAGGAGTAGCCCATCATGGCATGTAACGCAACCGGAAAAGACTGCCGCTGCAGCTACAGCTCATGCAGCCGGCGCGGCAACTGCTGCCAGTGCGTCGCCTATCATCGCGACAAGGGGGAATTCACCGCCTGTTTCTTCTCGGCGGACGCCGAACGCACCCACAACCGTTCTTTCAGCACCCTGTGCCAGGATCGCGGACTCTGAATACCTACGATCTCACCCGCTTCATCCCCACCTGCCGCGCCGAGATGGACGCCCGCGGCTGGGACCAACTGGACGTCCTGCTGGTCAGCGGCGATGCCTACATCGACCATCCGGCTTTCGGCACCCCGCTGCTGGCCCGACTGCTGGAAGCCGAAGGCTACCGGGTCGGCATCCTCGCCCAGCCGGACTGGAAGGATCGCGAAGCCCTGAAAATCATGGGCCGGCCGCGCCTGTTCGCCGCCATCTCCGCCGGGGCCATGGACTCCATGGTCAACCACTACACGGCCGCCAAACGCTTGCGCAGCAACGACGCCTACACCCCCGGCGGCGTCGCGGGCCGGCGTCCCAACCGGGCGGTGATCGCGTACACGGCGGCGGTCAAGGGCGCCTTCAAGGGGCTGCCGACCGTGATCGGCGGCATTGAAGCCAGTCTGCGGCGGCTGGCGCATTACGATTACTGGGACGACCGGGTCCGGCGCTCGGTGCTGGTCGACAGCAAGGCCGACCTGCTGCTGTACGGCATGGCGGAAGCGGCCCTGCTGAAGCTGACCCGCGCGCTGGCAAGCGGAACGGCAATCGAAACACTCCGGGATCTGCCGGGCAGCGCCTGCCTGGCACCGACCGCCCCGGCGGAAGCCGTGGCGCTGCCCTCCTTCGAGGAGGTCCGCGACGATCCGAATGCCTACAACCGGGCCTTCCGCCTGGCCGAAGAACAGCAGAATCCGTTTTCGGCAAAACCGCTGGCCCAGCGGCACGGCTCCCGCACGCTGGTCGTCAACCCGCCCGCGCAGCCGCTCAGCGAAGCGGAGCTGGATCGCATCTACGCTTTGCCCTTTGCCCGGTTGCCCCACCCCGCGAATCAGGATGAGATTCCGGCCTGGCCGCAGATCCGCTTTTCCATCACCAGCCATCGTGGCTGCTTCGGCGGCTGCGCCTTCTGCGCCATCACCCATCATCAGGGCAAAACCATCCAGTCCCGCTCGCAGGAGTCGCTCGTCGCCGAACTGGAGGCCATGACCCGCCATCCCGAATTCCGCGGCACGGTCAGCGATGTCGGCGGGCCGACCGCCAATATGTACGGCCTCGGCTGCAACGATCCGCAGGCGGAGCAGCAATGCCGCCGCCGCGGCTGCCTCTACCCCCGCCCCTGCCGCAAGCTGCGCACCGACGACCGCAGGGCGACCCGCCTGCTGCGGCGGCTGCGCAGCCACGACCGGGTCAAGCACCTGTTCGTCGCCTCGGGTATCCGCTACGACCTGCTGCAGCACCAGCAGAACTATTTCGACGATCTGCTGCAGCACCATGTCGGCGGTCTGCTCAAGGTCGCCCCCGAATCGACCAGCGACCGGGTCTGTCAGGTGATGCACAAACCGGCCGGGGCGCTGTTCACCGAGTTCCTGGAACAATTCCGCAGCCGCAGCCGCGCACTCGGCCTGCGCCAGGGGATCGTCCCCTATTTCATCAGCAGCCACCCCGGCTGCGAACTGAGCGACATGGTCGATGTTGCCCTCTACCTCAAGCGGCACCGGCTGCGGGTCGAGCAGGTCCAGGACTTCACCCCGACGCCGGGCAGTCTGGCGACCTGTATCTACCATACGGGGCGCGATCCGTTCAGCGGCGAAGAGATTCATGTCCCGCGCACGGAGAAGGAGAGACGGCTGCAGAAAGCCCTGCTGCTCTACCACAAACCGGAATCGAAGCAGGACATCCTTGAGGCCTTGCGGCTCTGTCGGCGCGAAAGCGACGGCGCCGCGTTGCTGGAACACCATCCGCCGCAGCGCGGCGACAAACCCGGCTCGGCGCCGGTGCGGTCGCTGCGCGCAAAACGCAGACCGCGGAAAAACGGCTAAGGATTCCTTGCCACACCCTGAGCCGCCGCAGCGGCAGGAAGACCAGACGTCTCCTTTGTCATCCGGCAGAGATCCCACCGCTTGCCCCCTGCAAACGAGCCTGCGTCAGCACCGCATTGCAGCCAGGTCCCTCGGCCGCTCCTTTGTTGAGAACTCCGCTCAGGGTCCGCGGCGGCCCCGCGCCCATGACAGCGCTCGGATTTTTTGCTGAAAACAGCAGGAGAAAAAGGTACAATGCCGCGGCAAAAACCGTTCTCGGCGGCCACGCGTCGCCTGAAAAGAAGGAAAATTCCCGATGATACGAAAACTGCCCCTGAGCACCCGGCTGACCGTCGGGTTTCTGCTGGTGCTGGCCGTGACCCTCGGCGTGGGGGGGGTGGGCATCCACCAGCTCACCGT
Source organism: Geopsychrobacteraceae bacterium (assembly GCA_036396915.1). Classification (GTDB taxonomy): domain Bacteria; phylum Desulfobacterota; class Desulfuromonadia; order Desulfuromonadales; family Geopsychrobacteraceae; genus BM509. The sequence goes on from DASWJX010000281.1 coordinate 2,761, forward strand.
CCTCGCCGGTATCACCCAGGACTTCCATGATCACCCCTTCACCGTCCGCGGCGCGCTGCTCGGCCTGCGCGCCGATATCCAGACCATGCGGGCACAGAAGCTGGCGGCCCTCTACGACAACGGCACGCAGCATGTCGAACAGGTGGCGCAGCGGTTTGTCGCTCTCGACCGCGACGCCCGGGAAAAAATCGCCCTGATCGAGGAGCGCTACCTCGGACCGCAGCGTGATGTCCGGCAGGTGGCGACCGCCTATGAGGAATGGCGAAGCGATGCGCTGCGCATCATCGGTCTGCTCAGGGAGGGACAGGGACAGGAGGCGCGCCGCCTCCACCGGGACCAGGTTCTGCCGCAGATCGATAGGCTGATGGCGAAGACGGACACCATGATCGAGTTCGCCTCCGCAATGGCCGTCCATTTCATGACCGAGGCGGGCATGCAGCGCGCCCGGGCCATGCTCGCCATGGCGACGCTGCTGACTGCCGCCCTGCTGACCGGTCTCATCGTTTCGCTGCTGGCCATCCGCAGCATCACCGGGCCGGTCCAGCATCTCGTCGACCTCGCCCGCGACCTGGCTCTGGGCAAAGAGCTCAAGGAGCAGCCGGTGCTGTTTAACGATGAGATCGGCCAGCTGGAGCACTCCTTCAACGCCATCATCGCCGCCAACAACGAGATCGTTGCCCAGGCCCGCACCGTCGCCGCCGGTATCTATACGGAGGAGATCCGCCTGCGCTCGGATGAGGATGCCCTCGGTATCTCCCTGCGCAATATGACGCAGTCCCTGGCCGACCGGGAACGGGAGACCCGGGCCGAGAACTGGCTGAAGACGGGGCAGACCCAGCTCGGTGAAAACCTGCGCAGCAACCAGGAGCTGCAGCTTCTGGCCACGGCGGTAATCGGCTTTCTCGCCGAGCGCCTGCACGGCCAGGTCGGTTGCCTCTACCTGTTGCAGGAGCAGGAAAGGCGGCTGTCCCTCCAGGCGAGCTACGCCTGCGCGGCCGAAGAGGTTCCCGCCGGTTTCGCCCTCGGCGAGGGGCTGGTGGGCCAGGCCGCAGCCGACGGCCGCAGCCTGCTGCTCAGCGACATCCCCGCCGACTATCTGCGGGTGGGCTCCGCGGTGGGGACCACACCCCCCCGCCATCTGCTCATCGTCCCCTTCCATTTCGAGGAGCGCCTGCTGGGAGTGGTGGAACTGGCCTCGCTGACCCCCTTCACCGAGCTGGACCAGGAGTTCGTCGCGCGGGCCGGCGCCATCCTCGGCTCCGGATTCCGCATGGCCCTGGCCCGTCGGGAAATGCAGCAGTTGTTGCAGACCACCCTCCAGCAGGCCGATGAGCTGCGGATTCAGCAGGAGGAGATGGTGGCCATCAACGAGGCACTGGAGGAACAGACCCAGGCCCTCAGGGTCTCCGAGGAGCTGCTCAAGGAACAGCAGGAGGAATTGCGGGCGACCAATGAGGAGCTGGAGGAGAAAACCCAGGATCTGGAGCTGCAACGGGAGCGGATCCTGCAGAAGAACGAAGAGCTTGAAGGGGCGCAGCTGGAGCTGGAACAGAAGGCCCAGGACCTGGAGCTGGCCAGCCGCTACAAGTCCGACTTCCTCGCCAACATGTCCCACGAGCTGCGCACCCCGCTGAACAGTCTGTTGATCCTCTCCCGCGATCTGATGGAAAACCGCGGCGGCAACCTCGTCCCACAGCAGGTGGAGTCGGCGGAAGTGATCCACAACAGCGGCGTCGATCTGCTCAACCTGATCAACGACATCCTCGACCTCGCCAAGATCGAGGCGGGGCGGATGGACCTGTTCGAGGAGGTGCTTCCGCTCGGCGACCTGGCCGATGCGCTGCAGGCGCGCTTCTCCCCCCAGGCGATGAAAAAAGGGATCGAGCTGCGCGTGCGGATCGAGGAGGGTGCGCCGCAGGCCATCCAGAGCGACCGGCAGCGTCTGGAACAGGTCCTGAACAACCTGATCGCCAACGCGGTGAAGTTCACCGGGGAGGGGAACGTGGAGGTCAGCTTCGCCGCCGCGGCCGGGGCAGCCCCGGCCGGATCCGACCTGCTGGTCACCGTGCGCGATACCGGCATCGGCATCGCGGCCGACCAGCTGCGGGCGATCTTCGAGGCGTTCAAGCAGGCGGAGAGCGGCACCTCGCGCCGCTACGGCGGCACCGGGCTGGGGCTGTCGATCGCCCGCAACCTGGCCGCCCTGCTGGGGGGCGACATCACGGCGGAAAGCGCCGTCGGCTCCGGCTCGACCTTCACCCTGCGCCTGCCGCAACGCCGGCCGCTGCCGGCGCTGCCGGCGGCCGCGCCGGAGCGGGCAGCGGCGAAACTGCTGCCGACGACGTCAGCCGCCGCCATGCACGCCATGCACGCCATGCCCGCCATCGACGATGATCGCGACAGCCTGGTCAGGGGGGAGCGCTCGATCCTGATTATCGAGGACGACCCGACCTTTGCCGCCACCCTGCGGGAGGTCTGCCGCTCCATGGAGTTCAAGGCGCTCTGCGCCCTCACCGGCGAGGAGGGGCTGAGCCTGGCCCGGGCGCATCTGCCCACCGCGGTCATCCTCGATCTGCGGCTGCCCGGCATCAACGGCTGGCAGGTGCTGGAGACCCTCAAGGCCGACCCAAGCCTGCGCCACATCCCGGTCCACATCACCTCCTGCGAGCACCCCTCGCGGGAAGCCTACGCGCTGGGCGCGGTCGGCTTCCTGACCAAGCCGGCCAGCCGGGAGGAGCTGGAGGGGAGCCTGAGAAACCTGGAGGCGGTGATCGACAAGAGCATCAAGGAACTGCTGCTGGTCGAGGACGACGATCACCTGCGGGGGAGCATCGAGCGGCTGCTCGCCCAGGACGACATCGTTGTCACCGCGGCGGCGAGCGGCGCCGGCGCCCTGGCGGCCCTGGCGGACAAATCCTTCGACTGCATGGTGCTCGACCTGGGGTTGCCCGACATGAACGGCTTCGAACTTCTCAAAACGCTGCGCGCCGACGAGCGCTATGCCGCGCTGCCGGTGATCGTCTACACCGGGCGCGAGCTTTCCCGCGCAGAGGAACTGGAACTGCGGCAGATTTCCGAGTCGATCATCGTCAAAGGGGCCAAGTCCGCGGAGCGGCTGGTGGACGAGACCGCCATCTTCCTGCACCGGGTGGTGAACAAGCTGGGCAAGAGCCGGCAGCAGGTCATCGTCAACCTGCACGACCGGGATTTCTACCTGCGCGACAAGGGGGTGCTGCTGGTCGATGACGACATGCGCAACCTCTTCGCCCTGGCCAGGGTCCTGGAGGATCGCGGCCTCAAGGTGCTCAAGGCGGAGGCGGGGGACAAGGCGCTGTCGATCCTGCGCGAGGAGGCGGAGGTCGACCTGATCCTGATGGACATCATGATGCCCGGGCTGGACGGCTACCAGACCACCAGCGCCATCCGCGAGCTGGGCATCAAAACCCCGATCATCGCCCTGACCGCCAAGGCGATGAAGGAGGACCGGGACAAGTGCCTGGCCGCCGGCGCCGACGATTATCTGTCCAAACCGATCGACATCGACCGGCTGATGTCGATGATGCGGGTCTGGCTCTATGCCTGAGCGCGGCGACCTGGAGCTGGAAGCGCTGGAGATCGACCTGCTGCTGGAGGCGATCCGGCGCCAGTACGGCCACGATTTCCGCGACTATGCCCGGGCCTCGCTGCGCCGCAAGGTCCGCACCCTCGCCGCCACGCTCGGGGTGGAGCAAATCAGCGCACTGATCCCCCGCCTGCTGCACGAGCCGGAACTGTTCAGCAGCGTGGTGGGGGCCTTCGCCACGCCGGTGACGGAGATGTTCCGCGATCCGCCCTTCTTCAGGTTCCTGCGGGAATCGGTCGTCCCCCATCTGCAGACCTGGCCCTTCGTGCGCATCTGGGTGGCCGGCTGCGCCACCGGCGAGGAGGTTTATTCCCTGGCCATCCTGCTCAGGGAGGAGGGGCTCTACGAGCGCTGCACGCTGTTCGCCACCGACTTCGTCGACCCGGTGCTGAGCCGCGCCCGGCAAGGGATCTACCCGCTGCGCAGCATGAAAATCAACAGCGCCAACTACCAGCGCTCGGGCGGGCGGGGATCGCTTTCGGACTACTATCACGCCGACTATGATTCGGTGATCATGGATGCGGGACTCAGGGAGAACATCACCTTCGCCAATCACAACCTGGTGACCGACGGGGTTTTCAGCGAAGTCCACCTGATCCTGTGCCGCAACGTGCTGATCTATTTCAACAACGTTTTGCAGCAACGGGTGCTGGGCTTGTTTCACGACAGCCTGCTGCATGGCGGCGTGCTGGCCCTGGGCAGCAAGGAGTCGCTGCGGCACGGCGACTTTGCCGATAGATTCAAGGAACTGGAGGCGACATGGAAGGTCTACCGCAAGAGCGATTGAAAGGTTCGCAGCAGGGACAAGAGCGCCGCTTCGCCGCGGCGGTGATCGGCGGCTCGGCCGGGGGCATCAGCGCCGTGACCGCCATCGTCTCGGCGCTTCCACCGACGCTGCCCCTGCCGGTGATCGTGGTGCTTCATCAGAGCCCGCAGGAGCCGCCGGCCTGGGTGGACTATCTCGGCCGCCACGCCAGCCTGCCGGTGGTGGAAGCCGAGGACAAGATGCCCCTCTGCCCCGGCACGGTCTACTGCGCTCCGGCCGGCTACCATCTGCTGTTGGAGACGAACGGCGACCTGGCCCTGTCGGTGGACGAAAAGATCAACTTTTCCCGGCCGAGCATCGACCTGCTCTTCTCAAGCGCCGCCGACGTTTTCGGTCCGGCGCTGATCGGCATCGTCCTGACCGGCGCCAACAGCGACGGCGCCCGGGGGCTGGCCGAGATCGTCGGCGCCGGCGGCCTGGCCATGGTTCAGGCGCCCGCCGGCGCGGAATGGCCGACCATGCCGGAGGCGGCCCTGCAGACCGCGCCGCAGGCCTGGTCGCTGGGTCTGGATGAAATTGCGGACCAACTCGTCGCATTGAGTATGCCTAAGCAGGGCCTGAACTGCCCCGCAAGCAAAGGAGCATGACCATGGAAAGACCGGCCATTCTGATCGTGGACGACCGGGAGGACAACCTGCTGGCGCTGGAGCGCATTCTGGAGCGGACCGGCGCCGTTGTCGTCAAGGCTCGCAGCGGCGACGCGGCCCTCAAGGCCTGTCTCAACGGCGCATTCGCCCTGGCCCTGCTGGACGTGAACATGCCGGACATGAACGGCTTCGAACTGGCCGGACTGATGCGGGGGGAGAAATGTCTCTCCACCATTCCGATCATCTTCCTCACCGCCGCCTACACCCGGCAGCACCAGATCTTCAAAGGCTACTCCTGCGGCGCCGTCGACTATATGATCAAGCCCCTGCAGCCGGAGATCCTCCTCAACAAGGTCGAGGTCTTTCTCGACATCCACCGCCAGAAACGGGATCTGGAGCGGCTCAATCGCGAGCTGCAGCAGGCCAAGGAGACCGCAGAGTCGGCGACCAGGGTAAAGAGCGCCTTTCTTGCCGACATGAGCCACGAAATCCGCACCCCGATGACCGGCATCCTGGGGATGACGGAGGTGCTGCTCGGCTCCGGCCTCTCCCCGCAGCAGCGGGAGTATGCCGAAATCCTGCAGCGTTGCGGCAACCACCTGCTGGCCCTGATCAACGACAGCCTCGACCTCGCCAGGATCGAGGCTGATCGCCTGCGCTTTGAAGATGTCGACTTCGACCTGCACGAGACACTCGAAGCCGTCACCATCCTGCTGGCCCACGCCGCGCAGGAAAAAACGGTCCGGCTGCACACCCTGGTGGCCCCGGAGGTCCCCGCTCTTCTGCGCGGAGACCCGGGTCGTCTGCGGCAGATTGTCACCAACCTGGCGGACAATGCCATCAAATTCTCGGAAGGGGGAGAGGTCAGGATCGCTGTCGGCCTCGAGGCGGAGGACCCGCTCGCGACCTGCCTGCGTTTCGAAATCCGCGACACCGGCATCGGCATTTCAGAAACCCAGCTCGCAAAAATCTTCACCCCCTTCGTACAAGCCCATTCCGACAGCGGCCGCAAATACGGAGGGACCGGCCTGGGGCTTTCCATCTGCAAAAAGCTGGTGGAACTGTTCGACGGAGAGATCGGCGCCCGCAGCAGCGAGGGTACGGGCTCGACCTTCTGGTTCACGGCGCGCTTCAGAAAGGCCGCCGGGGCCGGCCGCGGCGATACAGCCGATTAGCATCGATTCCCCGCTCCCTCAGGGAGAAGGGTCCAGCGGCCGATCGGTCCCGATCGGATCGTTCAACGACCGGGACCAGCGACCTGCAAACCCTGACCGCGCGTCTGTTTGCAGCGCACCCGGACCAGAGCGACGCCTTCGACCCCTGTTGTCAAGCGCCTCCTCCGACGAGGAGACGAAGGAGGTTTCAAGGCCCATGGGGAGGTAACTGCCGTAACTTATTGGCAGGCGATGACATGAAGGGAGGAGAGCGAGCGGAGAAGTGACAAGCCCGTCCTGAAATGCGGTAAACTCAATCCATGACAACGAGAAACCTGTTGGGTGCGTTGCTGTGCGGGATGCTGCTTGGCGCGGGCAATTTTGCCCAGGCGCAGAGCGGGACGTTCACTACGCTGAGCTACAATATTGCGGGACTGCCGGAGATTTTCTCCAGTCTGGAGTCCGGAAGGAAGCCCGCAACCCGGCGGATCAGCTGCTACCTCAACACCTTCGACATCGTCCACGTCCAGGAAGACTACAGCTACCACGCCGCGCTTTACGGCAGCTGTGCCGACCATCCGTACCGCTCCCCCACCTCCGGAGGTTTCCTTTTCGGCAGCGGCCTCAACACTCTGAGCCGATTTCCATACAGGGACTGGGCCCGGGTTGCCTGGCATGACTGTGCGGGCGTCGACTGCCTCCTGCACAAGGGCTTCACCCTGGCCCGCACCCGCCTCGCCGAAGGGGTGTACGTCGACATCTACAACCTCCATGCCCAGGCGCGCAGCAAAGCATCCGCCCAAGCCGCCCGCCGCGGCAACATCCTGCAGCTGGCGACCTACATCGAGGCCCATTCCGCCGGCAATGCCGTCATCGTCATGGGCGACACCAATGGCCGCTACACGCGGGACGGCGACAATCTGCAGGAGCTGCTGCGGCGCGGCTTCACGGACGTCTGGATCAGCCTGATCCGCGGCGATGAGGTGCCGCGGCCGGAAAGCGGGGCGCCGGCCTGCGAGCCGCCGGTCACCCGTCCCGATTGCGAGGTGGTCGACAAGGTCTTCTATCGCGACAACGGTGCTGTCGGGCTGCGGGCCGTGAGCTACCGGATTCGGCAGGACGCGGTCGATGCGGCAGGGAGGGAGCTGTCCGATCACCGGCCGATCCAGGTGGACTGGATTTTCGACACCGATCCGAAAGGCCGCGCCGCCCCCCTTGAAAACGGAAACGCTGCCCGGTCGCCAGCAGAGTGCAACCGGCCCTAAGCGTCGCCTGCCTTACTGTAACATCGATTGATAACACATGATTATCGGGTGCCCCCTCAGCTTCCCCACCGGTACTGTTAACAGAGGGATCCAGGCATCCCCCACAGCTTTGGATGAAACAACTTTTTAAGCCTGCCTAAAACAGCATCCGAGCCCTGCAGCGGCCGAGACCTTTCCCGGTGCGGACTCGTTCAACCTGCGCCGGAACCAGTCTGCCCGGATGTCT
>DASWJX010000282.1:0-7793 GCA_036396915.1 Geopsychrobacteraceae bacterium
TTCCGCGCCGGTGTCGGGCTGAACCCGCAGGGCTCGTTGCTGCTCGGCCGCGCTCAAGGGCTCGTGCTGTTCGAGCTGGTAGTCGAGCACCGCCACGGTTGCTTCCGAGGCGTCGGTGCCGGCTTGCCGGGCGCGTATCCGCCGCCGCAGCTCCTGATCCGCCTGCGGGAAGTCGAGAATCAGCAGCGGGACCTGCAATTGCCTGGCAAGCCGGCTGAACAGTTGGCGCTGCTGCCGTTTGATGAAGGTTGCATCGACGATCACCGGATAGCCGGAGCGCAGCAGCGTGCCGGCACTGTCCCGCAGCCGGGTATAGCTGTCGGCGAAGGCTTGGGCGCTGTAGATGCCGCCGCCGACCGGTGAGCCGCTCTTCGCCGTCGCCGGGAGGCCATGCAGCCGTTTCCGTTCGACATCGGAACGAAGGTGGATCGCCCCATGGACGGTTGCCAGTTGCCGGGCGAAGGTGGTTTTCCCCGCTCCTGAAAAGCCGTGGGTGATGATCAGCGGCGTGGCTTGCGGCACCGTGTAGCGTTCGGCGAGATCCAGATAGCTTTGCAGCAGGTGCGCGGCCTGGCTCCGCCGGCCTTCATCGAGGTGCCCCTGGTCCAGGCGCAGGCCGGTGACCTTGGCCCGCACCATCGCCCGGTAGACCCGGTAGAAGTTGAGCAGGGTCAGGCCCCGGTAGTCGCCGGTCTCCTGCAGGTAGTGATTGAGAAACTCCCAGCCCAGGCCGGTTTCGCCCCGGTCGTCCAGATCCATCACCAGAAAGGCGATGTCGTTGATGACATCGATCCAGCGCAGGTTTTCGTTGAATTCGATGCAGTCGAAGAGCAGCGGCTGATGGTCGAACCAGGCCATGTTGGCCAGATGGGCATCGCCGTGGCACTCGCGGATGAAGCCGTCCGTTTTGCGCTGCCGCAGGGTCTCCTGCAGGGCGGCAAAAGCGTGCTGCGTCCACTGCTCGAGCCTGGCCAGCTGCTGCCCTGAAGCGGACGCGTGCAGCAACGGTCCAAGCTGTGCGAAGTTTTCCAGCATCGGCGCAATGATCGACCCGGGGCTTCCGTAGGGCTGGTCGGCGCTGACCGGCAGCGCCCGGTGATGCAGTTCCGCGATCTGTGCGGCGAAGGCTTTGATGTGCCGGGCTTCAAGGCGGCCGGCGGCCAGCATCCGGTCGAGTTGCCGGTCCTGGGGGAAGCGACGCATCTTGACGGCATATTCCAGCGCCGGTTGCCGGTCCAGACCGGGCGCGTCCCGACTGCCGCCGATCCGCTTGACCGCAAGGTAGAGTCGCGGCGCGAAACGACGATTCAGCCGCAGCTCTTCGTGGCAGTAATGGCGGCGTTTGGCGAGGGTCGAAAAATCGAGAAAACCGAAATTGACCGGCTTCTTGACCTTGTAGGCAAAATCCCCGGCCAGGAAAATCAGGGAGATGTGGGTCTCGATCAACTCCACCCGCTCGACCGGATGATCGTAGAAGCCGGGGTTTCGCATGGCCTGAATCACCCGCTGGTCGGTTGCTTCGGTCATCTTTTGCGCCTTTCGTTTTACACCTTCTGTCATCAGCTTAGTCGATCCCCTTGCGATGGCAAGCAGGGGCTCTTTTTGGGGCAGGCGGCTGACGGCTTTGCCTGTTTTTTGTTCAGTATTCCGGTTTTAAAACGGTGCAACAGGCTCCAGCTCGGGAAACGTCAAGCGGCATGCCTCTTGCTGATCGTAAACCTGAATCCGTGAGTACTCGACCTCAAATAGCACACGTCATTGAATTGCCTAAGCGTCTCAAAAATCGCCGCTGAACCTTTGGGTGCAGCTAAGATTTTTGAACCACTTATTCAATCCAAGCACATGCACTCTTTTTCGGCCGCTTACTCACGGATCCAGGTTAAGGCAGAGCAACCGGCAAAGGTGCCGGAACATTTTGAGACGGCAGCGTTGCCCCGAATCGCCCCTTTGGTGATTCGGGGCTTTTTGTTGGGAAGCGAGGCAGCTATGGATGCTCCGGAAAAACCGCGGATCGTGATCGACGACACCACCTTGCGCGACGGTGAACAGACGGCCGGCGTGGTGTTCAGCCTGGAAGAGAAGAAGCGGATCGCCCGGATGCTCGATGAAACCGGTGTCGGCGAGCTGGAGTGCGGTATTCCGGCGATGGGCAAGGAGGAACAGCGGTCGATCAGATGCCTGGTCGATATGGGCTTGCGGGCCCGGCTGATCACCTGGAACCGGGCGCTGGTTTCCGACATCCAGGCCTCGCTGGAGTGCGGCGTCGCCGCGGTGGATATTTCGCTGTCGGTGTCCGATATCCATATCGAAAACAAGCTGCGCAAAAGCCGGGCCTGGGTCAAGGAGCAGTTGCGGCGGGCGCTCGGGTTTGCCAAACGGCATGATCTGTACGTCTGCGTGGGGGGCGAGGACGCCGGTCGTGCGGATCCCGCTTTTCTGCTGGAACTGCTGCGGATTGCCGAGGCGGAAGGGGCCGACCGGTTCCGCTTCTGCGATACGCTGGGCCTGCTCGATCCCTTTACCATCTACGAGCGGATACACTATCTGGCGCAGCGGACCGGTCTCGATCTGGAAGTGCATACCCATAACGATCTGGGCATGGCAACGGCCAATGCGCTTGCCGGGGTCAGGGCCGGCGCCCGGTTTGTCAATACGACGGTGAACGGTCTGGGGGAGCGGGCCGGTAACGCCGCCCTGGAGGAAGTGGTCATGGCGCTGAAGTATGCCTGTGCGACGGAACTGGAGATCGACACCAGCCGCTTTGTCGAGCTGTCCCGCCTGGTCGGAACCGCCAGCGGGCGGCCGGTTCCGGAGTGGAAGGCGGTGGTCGGCGAACGGGTGTTTGCTCATGAGTCGGGGCTGCATGCCGACGGTGTCCTGAAAAATCCGAAGAACTATGAAGGTTTCGATCCGAAGGAAGTCGGTCTGCAGCGGCATCTGGTGCTGGGCAAGCATTCCGGCCGCCATGCGGTTCAGGAGCGCTTGCAGCAACTGGGTGTCGATCCGGCGACGGTTGCGGTCGACCGTCTGCTGGAGCGGGTGCGTCACTTTGCCCGGCAGCAGAAGCGCTCGGTGACCGATCGGGAGCTTCTGGAACTGTGCCGCGCGGCCTGAAATCATGGCGTCGCAAAAAGTCCGCCCTACAGCGTTACGGCGTTTTTTCAGGACCTCGACATACCTGATGTATGCCTTTGCCCCTGAAAAACCACCAAGACTTGTAGGGCGAAATTTTTGCTTAGCCATCCTCCGAGTTTTTGCCAAGGCATCAAATTTGATGCTTTCGCAAAAAAGCATCTTGATTGATGGCCAAGCAAAAAACGCCAAATGCAAGGCGCGCGATTGGCGAGCAATGAGGCGTACTTACGTACGTCGAAGCAGCGAGAGAATTGCAGCAACGCAGCAGTTGGTGAGTTTTTGCGACGCCATCAAAGAATAACCGCCATGAGGGAGAGGTGATGCGGATCGAACCGTTGCAGCGCGGCGACTGGCCGCGCTTTATCGAGCTGGCCGGCGCCGAGAGCTGGCTGGTGCCGGAATCCGAACGGGCGCTGTTTCAAAACGGATGGCGGCGTTACCTGTTCAGCCTGCGCCAATCCGAGCGGATTTGCGGATTTGTTTCCGCGGTCCCCCATCAACAGGGCGGCTGGATCGGTAATCTGATCGTTGCCCGGGACTGCCGCAACCGGGGCTATGGAGCCGCCCTCTTCGAGCATGCGGTGCAGCTGCTGGAACGGGCCGGATGTCGTGATCTCTGGCTGACGGCTTCCGTGCTGGGACGACCTCTGTACGAGAAAAAGGGGTTCCGGGCTGTTGACCGGACGGTGCGCTGGGTTCTTGCCGAAAGCGGCGCTTTGCAGCCGCCGGACGCTGTGGCCGCGGACGGACTGGAGATGCTCTGTCGGCAGGACCGGAAGGTCTGGGGGGATTGTCGCCGGGATCTGCTCCTGCCTCTGGCGCAGCAGGGGACGGTGCTGCGCCAGGGCCGGTCGATCGCTTTGCTGCAGGCCGGGCGGCAGCGGCGGGTGCTCGGGCCGTGGCTTTCCGAGCACGGCGACCCGGCTGATCATCGGCGGATGCTGGAACGCCTGGCCGGGGGCGGGGAGATTGTGGCCGATATCGTCGCATCGGCAGGGCTGGAGACGGTGCTGGAAGCAGCCGGGTTTCGCCGTCTTGGGGAAAACGCCCTGATGGTTCGCTCCCGGCAGCGGCCGGGGCAGCTTGAGGGGCTTGTCGCCCTGGCCAGCCTCGGCAGTATCGGTTGAGAAACCGGGGGCGGAGCCTGTCCCGCCCCGCCCCGGCGGCGTCGGCGGTTACGACGTTTCTTCGTGGTAGCCCTCGGGAATTTTCACGACAAGGACCGGGACGGTTGTACTGTGCAGGACCTTCAGGGTGGTTGTGCCGAGCATCGCGTCCGCCAGCACGGAATGACGGTGCGAGCCCATGACAATCAGATCGGCGCCGCATTTTGCGGCCTCTTCCAGGATCGCCTGTTTCGGCGGAAGCTTGGCGACGACAATGTCGTCGACCCGCCGGCGTCCCTGGGGATCATCGCAGAGTTCCTGGCTGCACAGTTCTTCCAGATTCTTGCGGATTTTTTCTTCGGCCTCGCGGGAGGCTCTTTCGAAAACCTCCGCCGCCGTTTCCTTGTACATATACAGGTCCGCCATGCTCTGGGCCGTTGCGCTCAGCGGTTCGCGACCATGGACGATCCGGATCCGGGCATCGTATCTCCGGGCCAGGCTCAGGGCATAGCGGAAGACGTAGGGGGCACCGGCCCCCAGACCGGTGGCATAGAGAATCGTGTTGATTTTCGGCAGCATCTCTCTTTCTCCTTTCTCCGGACTGACGGCCTGTACGGGACGGATGTCGGCATCGGCACTGCGCACCCTCCTATGTAAGTATGCCGCAGTTTGGCGAATTTAAAAGGGGCGAAAGAGGTCTGTTTCAGCTGTCGGATGCGTCAGGGGGGGCTTCGGAGCCGAGCAGGATGGCCAGCCAGGTGGTGTCCGGATGCACTTCCAGGGCGATCTTGACGATCATGGTCAGCGGCACGGACAGGAGCATCCCGACCGGACCCAGAACCCAGCCCCAGAACACCAGGGAGAGGAAAACAATCAGGGTCGAAAGGCCGAGCTTGCGTCCCATCAGCCGCGGTTCCAGAACGCTCCCCATCAGCAGGTTGGCCGCCAGATAGCCCCCGGCAACCAGCAGCGTGGGCGCGGGTCCCAACTGGACCAGCGACAGCAGCACCGCCGGGACGGCGGCGATGATCGAGCCGATGTTTGGAACATAGTTCAGCAGAAACGCGATCAGGCCCCAAAGCAGCGGATAGTCGAGGCCCAGAAACCACAGCCACAGGCTGATCAGCAGTCCGGTCGCCAGGCTGACCAGGGTTTTGATGGCCAGATACTGCCGCACGCCTTCGGAAAAACGCTCGAAAGAGGCGAGGGACGGTTCCGCATCCTCCAGGGCGGCATGCAGTTTGGCGGGCATGCCGGCGGCTTCAAGCAGAATAAAGATGACGGTCAGCAGAATCAGAAACGCGTTGGTCAGCACTCCCCCGGTTGTTGCCAGGGTGCCGGCGACCATCTGCATCGCTTTGCCGGGATCGAAATAATCCAGCAGGGCGCCGGGGGCGATGGTCAGCCCCAGTTTGTTCAGCCAGGGGAGCAGCCCCAGCGTTTGCAGGCGCAATTTTTCCTGATAGCCGGGAATTGCGTCGGTGAAGTCGTGCACCGAGGTGCCGACCAGGGCGAGTAGCGTCAGGCTGATGACCATGCCGACCAGGATGATGATCAGCACCGCCGGTAGCGTCGGAACCCTGCGCTTTTGCAGCCAGTGCAGCGGGCCGGTGCAGATGATGGCAATAAAAATCGCCAGCAGAAACGGAACCAGCAGAGGCTGGGCCGCCCGCATGCCGGCGATGACAATAACGAAGGACGCCAGAGTCAAAAGCAGGCTTCGATCATGGGGTTTCGGAGTCTTGAGGGATGTCGGCATCTGCCTTTGAGCCTTGTCGCGGGTGGTCGGGAACCGGTTGCCGGCAATGTCGGCATAGGATGACCCGCGACCGCTTGCTTGTCAACTGTGATGGCGTCGCAAAAAGTCCGCCCTGCGGCGTTACGGCGTTTTTTCAGGACCTCGACATAGCTGATGTATGCCTTCGCCCCTGAAAAACCACCAGGCCTTGCAGGACGAAATTTTTGCCTGGCCATCCATCTTAAGTTTTCGCGAAGACATCAACCGTGAGCAGCCTTTCTGTTTGCCTGAGCAAGCAAGAAAATGCTGGGCTCAGGCCGCGGCGCGGCCGGAATCCGGCAAGTTGCAATCCGGAGTAAAATTCTACTTGACTCTTTGGGTCAGATATCCCATTATAACCATGGAGGGCGTCGCAAGACACCTCCTGAGCCCGGTGACCCCCCCCCTCCGTCACCGGGCTCTTTTTATTGACACTCCGCTCCTTCCGTCTTGCTGCTCTCCCCGCCCTTTTTTTTCAGGCCTTGCTTCTTACTGCGTAACTGTTCACCACGCTACCCAATGCCATACCCAATGTCGCCTTCATCACGCTGCCCAATGTCGTCATCCCCGAGTTATTTTGTCGGGGATCCGGGGAGGCAAGCTGGATTCCGGCCAAAACCATGCCGGAATGACGGGGCAGGAGTCGGCTCCCGTTCCCCGGCCGAAAAATCTTATAGGTCCCGGTCGTAGCGGACGGGGCATCCGACCAGCCGGGTTGACAATTGTTGACAATTGCCCGGTCGTTCGCTAATTTTGCGAAGCTTATTAACGCGCTGACTGCAACGGGTTCGTACCTATTCATCTTAAGTTTTGCGAAAGCATCATTCATCCATGGAATACGAAAAAGGGAGACTGCGATGAGAAAAAGGCTGGTGTTGGCGGTGGTTTTGTTGCTCTGCGTTGCGGTTGCCGCGGTTGCTGTTCCGCCGGGAAAAACTCTGGAATTCACGAAAAGCGCTCTGGGGACCGTCACCTTCTCCGGTGACATCCACCAGGCGGCCGGCGTGACCTGCAAGGAATGTCATAATGCCGAGATGTTTCCCAAGATGAAGCAGGGGACCGTCGAGATCAAGATGAGCGCCATTTATGCCGGGCAGCTCTGCGGCACGTGCCATAACGGCGAGCGGGCGTTTGAGGCCAAGAAGAACTGTATCCGCTGCCACAAGCGCTAGGGCGCTCATTGGGACATAAAAATAATTAAAAATTTATGAGAAAATTCTAAAAAAAACTGTTGACAACGTGAACAGTCCAGTTTAGATTTTGAACACATCGACTGAAAAAGTGTCCGATAACGGCAAACCCGGAGCGATCCGGGGACGCAAAACCACGGGTCCCGACCGGTAAAACAGCGAGGACAGCCGGGTTGTCGAAGAGAAGGATCTCACCGGATGGGACGCCCGCCTTCGACACATGAAGGCGGGCGTTGTTGTTGGCGACGGGCCTGGTATTCGAAGCGATCGACAAGAAGGTTCGTGCGGACCCGGCGATCATGGATTTAATCAATGCATGGCATAAGACATTCCAACCCAACGAAAAGGAGAAATGAAATGAAACGGATGATGATTCTGCTGGTTATGGCCCTGGTCATGTTCGCCGGTAACGCGTTTGCGCTGGATACCGCAACCGTAACCGTCAATGCTGAAGTGCTGCCCGTCTGTACCTTTGACACCAACACCCTGACCCTCGACTTCGGCGCTCTTGACCCCGACCTGACGACCGCGGCCAATGCCACCGGCACCCTGGCCTTTACCTGCAACAACGGCGCGACCTATTCC
>DASWJX010000283.1:0-53724 GCA_036396915.1 Geopsychrobacteraceae bacterium
TCGTGAGCAATTCCTTTCCTCCTCTTAGAATGCAGGGCATAAATAAAACCCAATCCTAATCGGAGAAGCGATGCTCAGGGTGGTCAATTTTCGGTTAGCACAACCCCTGTTTGCTGGTCAATTTTAGGTTAGCATTACTAAGCGTTTTCGCCCGACGCTCGGGGCCGCACCACAGAAGCCTTCTCGCCCCGGCGTTGAGCTGGTAGACCAGGGTCAGATACTTGTGCCCCTTGAAGACCTTGATTTCGTCAACGCCGATCTCTGTGACACCCTCAAGGTTTCTGTGGGCCAAGCCATAATCGACGACGAACTTGACGGCCCGAAAGACCGTGTCCCAGCTGGTCTCGAAGACGTCGGCAGTCTCTTTCCAGGAAAGCCGTTTGGCCCAGCGAGCCAGGAAGACCTGGTATGAAAAGGTCATCCGCTCCTTGCCATAGGCCCAGGGCAACATCTCCACCTTGACGCCGCAGGTTGGACAGTCGACCCGGCGCGGCGCATAGCGGTAGTAGGACTTGAACGTCCAGACCGGCAGATACTCGAAGAGGCGCTGGGGCTGCCGATCGTACACGCTGCGACGCTTGCCGCACACGGGACAAACCGGCCGGCTGTTGCGGCGCGCCTCGATGTCAATGACCAAGGCTTCCGCCCCGTCAACGAGCGTGACACCGATGGAGCCGTAAACGAACGACTTGAACCGTTCGACCTTATTCAGTAAAGTCTTAATCAGCATTGCCTTTCCTCTGGCTGGTTGGGATAGTTTCGGGAAAAAACCATCTTATCCACCCAAGAAGGGCAATGCTCTAATTTTTTCAGCTACCCTCTACCCACAGATTCTGCGGAAGAGGCTTATTCTGAGCGAATTCCCGTTGAAGCTGTCCGCCGAAACGGCGTTGAATCTGAAGCCATCTCCCCCCGAAACAAAAAAAGCCGCCGGACAGCGGATTGCTGCCCAGGCGGCTTGTTATCGTTACGGCTGAAAAAGGCCGATGCTCATCTTCTTCCCCCTGCAAGATCAATTCAAAAAACAACCCCTCTTTAATACTCTTTCGCCCGCGGAGTGTCAACCCCGCCGTCCCGGACAAAAGCCGAGCTGTCCTCCGCGTCAGACAAATTCGGACAAAATCCATTTTCTTGAAGCCAAAAAGGTTAAGGCCTCTCGGCCGCCCTTGTCCGTGTGGGTCCGTGGCTGATGAAGAGAGACTGTTTCCCCGCATCCCCGACAACCCCACTCGGGGATAACGACATCGGGTAGCGTGGTGCATAGGTACAAAACGAGTTGCAACAAAATCCCGGGTTCGCAAATCCAGAAAGTAAAGAGAGCCGCCGGAATCCTCCGACGGCTCTCTGCTTCACTCTTCAACCGGACCGCTGCATCGCCGGCCGCTATTCCCACTCGATGGTCGCCGGCGGTTTGCTGGAGATATCGTAGGTCACGCGGTTGATCCCCTTGACCTCGTTGATGATCCGGTTGCTGATCCGCGCCAGGTCCTCGTAGGGCATCGGGTACCAGCCGGCGGTCATGAAATCCCTGGTCTCCACCGCCCGCAGCGCCACCACATATTCGTAGGTGCGGCCGTCGCCCATCACGCCGACGCTCTTGACCGGCAGGAACACGGCGAAGGCCTGGCTGATCTTGTGGTAGTGGCCGCTCTGGTAGAGTTCGTCGATATAGATGGCGTCGGCGCGCCGGAGAATTTCGCAATATTCCTCCTTGACCTCGCCGAGAATCCGCACCCCGAGGCCGGGGCCGGGGAACGGGTGGCGCCAGACCATCTGGTGCGGCAGGCCGAGTTCTTCGCCGATGGCCCGAACCTCGTCCTTGAACAGTTCGCGCAGCGGTTCCAGCAGTTTCAGCTTCATGTAGTCGGGCAGACCGCCGACATTGTGATGGCTCTTGATGTTGTGCGCCTTGCCGGTTTTGGCGCCGGCCGATTCGATGACATCGGGATAGATCGTCCCCTGGGCCAGCCATTTGGCGTCTTTGATGCTGTTCGATTCTTCTTCGAAGATGTCGACGAACAGGTTGCCGATGATCTTGCGCTTTTTCTCGGGATCGGCTTCCCCGGCCAGCCCGTCATAGAAACGCTGCTGGGCGTCGACCCGGATCACCTTGACCCCCATGTTGCTGGCGAAGGTCGCCATCACCTGATCGCCTTCGTCGAGGCGGAGCAGGCCGTTATCGACAAACACGCAGTGCAGCTGATCGCCGATGGCCTTATGGATCAGCGCCGCAGCCACCGAGGAATCGACGCCTCCGGAAAGACCGAGGATGACCTGATCGCTGCCGACCTGCTCGCGAATCCGGGCCACGGCATCTTCGATAATCTGTCCCGGCGTCCAGTTGCCGCTGCAGCCGCAAATAGTGCGGACAAAGCTGTTGATGAAGGTCGCACCCTGCGGGGTGTGATTGACCTCGGGATGAAACTGCACGCCGTAGAGTTTGCGTTCGACATGCTGAATGGCGCAGACCGGCGCATTCTCGCTGCGGGCGACCATCTCGAACCCCCGCGGCATGATCGAGACGTGATCGCCGTGGCTCATCCAGACCGGGCTCTTCCCGTCGATGAAAAAGCCGTCGAAGAGCGGTCCCGGCTGCCCCGCGGCCTTGAGATCGGCATGACCGTATTCGCGCTTGCCGGCGGCCACGACTTCGCCGCCGAAGTGGCGGCTCATCAACTGCATGCCGTAGCAGATGCCGAGCACCGGGATGCCGAGCTCGAACAGCTCCTCGTCGATGGCGGGAGCCCCCTCCTCATAGACCGATTTCGGCCCGCCGGACAGGATGATCCCGGTCGGCGCGAAGGCTTTGATCTCGTCCAGCGCCATGTCGAACGGGTGCAGTTCGCAGTAGACATGGCATTCCCGGACCCGCCGGGCGATCAGCTGGGTGTACTGGGAGCCGAAGTCGAGGATCAGGATTTTTTCGCTATGGATGTTCATTTTTTCTCCGAAAAAATGAAGGTTTCAGGAAGTTCCTTCATTCAGAAATTTCTGTTTGGTCATTATCAAGGATGAAATCGTGCAGACCGCTTCCACACCTCAAGATCTTCAAACTTCATCCCCCTCCCCCGCTATTGATTATCCTGTAACCTGATTCCTGATTCCTGAAACCTTAAGCTGGTTTTTCAAGTCGGTAATTCGGCGCTTCCTGGGTAATCGTCACGTCGTGAACGTGCGATTCGCGCAGGCCGGCATTGGTGATCCGGATGAACTCGCTGTTCTGCTGCAGTTCCTTGATGGTGCGGCAGCCGGTGTAGCCCATTCCGGCCCGCAGACCGCCGATCAGCTGATGGATATTGTCGGAGAGCGGACCGCGGTAGGGAACCCGGCCCTCGATCCCTTCGGGGACCAGTTTGACGTCCTGCTCATCGCCCTGGAAGTAGCGATCCTTGCTGCCCTGCTTCATGGCGCCGAGGCTGCCCATGCCGCGATAGGCCTTGTAGGTCCGCCCCTGGTAGAGGATGGTGTCGCCGGGGGATTCCTCGGTGCCGGCGAACAGGGAGCCGATCATGATGATATCGGCGCCGGCGGCGATCGCCTTGGGCAGGTCTCCGGAAAACTTGATGCCGCCGTCGGCAATCAGCGGGATACCGGCCACATGGGTCACTTTTGCGACATTGCGGATGGCGCTGATCTGCGGCATGCCGACCCCGGCGACCACCCGGGTGGTGCAGATGGAGCCGGGACCGATGCCGACCTTGACCGCGTTGACCCCGGCGTCGATCAGGGCCTGGGCCGCCGCGCCGGTGGCGATGTTCCCCGCCATCAACTGCAGATCGGGATAATCGCTGCGCACCTGCTTGACCGCATCGATGACCCCTTGCGAATGGCCGTGAGCGGTGTCGATGACCACCAGATCAACCCCGGCGGCGACCAGGGCGGCGGTCCGCTCCGCCAGGTCAACGCCGACCCCGACGGCGGCGCCAACCCGCAAACGGCCCAGATCGTCCTTGCAGGCGTTGGGATATTTGCGGACCTTCTCGATATCCTTGATGGTGATCAGCCCCTGCAAGACGAAATCGTCATCGACCACCAGCAGCTTTTCGATGCGGTGCGCATGGAGGTGATACTTGGCTTCCTCCAGGGTGGTCCCGGGGGGAACGGTGACCAGCTTGCGCTTGCCCTTGGTCATGACGTTGGAGATCGGCTGGTCCAGGTTGGTTTCGAAACGCAGATCGCGGTTGGTCATGATCCCGACCAGCTTGCCGCCCTTGGTGACCGGCACGCCGGAGATGCGATAGCGCCGCATCACCGCGAGGGCTTCCGAGATTTTCTGCTCGGGGCGCATGGTGATCGGATCGACGATCATGCCGCTCTCCGATTTTTTGACCTGATCGACCTCCCGCGCCTGCTCGGCCGGGGTCATATTTTTATGAATGATGCCCAAACCGCCTTCACGGGCCATGCAGATGGCGGCACGCGACTCGGTGACGGTATCCATGGCCGCGGAGAGCAGGGGGATATTCAAGGTGATGGTACTTGTCAGGCGGGTGGTAATATCCGCCTCTTTGGGCAGGACCTGGGAGTGCGCGGGAACCAGCAAAACATCATCGAACGTCAAGCCAACATTAATCTCGGGGTCTTGCATCGACATCTCCTCGCAGTGCGATTGGTGGCGGTTTTTAACCGCCAAATATAGCTGAATCCCCCCGGGCAGTCAAGCGGCAATAAGCAAAAAGAACCCCGGCGGAGCGGCGGCCGCCGGAGCTCTTTTCCGGCTATTTTCCGCTCAGCAGAAAAGCTTCGATAAAGCCGTCCAGATCGCCGTCGAGCACGGCGTCGGTGTTGCCGACCTCATGCCCGGTGCGATGGTCCTTGACCATCCGGTACGGATGCAAAACATAGGAGCGGATCTGGCTGCCCCAGGATATTTCTT
The DNA here is from genome assembly GCA_036396915.1 of Geopsychrobacteraceae bacterium. Lineage (GTDB taxonomy): Bacteria > Desulfobacterota > Desulfuromonadia > Desulfuromonadales > Geopsychrobacteraceae > BM509. The sequence goes on from DASWJX010000283.1 coordinate 4,877, forward strand.
TTTTATCCTCGGAGAAGCTGGCCGCCTCTTCTTCTTTCTTGCGCATCTCCAGCTCGTAGAGACGCGCCTTCAGCTGCTTGAGAGCGGTGGCCCGGTTCTTGTGCTGGGAACGTTCGTTCTGACAGGCGACGACAATCCCGGTCGGGACATGGGTGATGCGGATCGCCGAATCGGTCTTGTTGATATGCTGCCCGCCGGCGCCGCTGGCCCGGAAGGTATCGACCTTGAGGTCCTTCTCCTCGATTGCGACTTCCACCGAATCGTCCAGTTCCGGAAAAACGAACACCGAGCAGAACGAGGTATGCCGCCGGGCGTTGGAATCGTAGGGGGAGATCCGCACCAGCCGGTGAATGCCGACTTCGGCCCTCAGGTAGCCGTAGGCATAATCGCCGGTGACCGCGATGGTGGCGCTTTTGATCCCCGCCTCGTCAGCCGGTTGATATTCGGTCAGTTCGGTCTTGAAGCCCTTGCGCTCGCAGTAGCGCAGATACATGCGCAGCACGATATCGGCCCAGTCCTGCGCCTCGGTGCCGCCGGCGCCGGCGTTGATGCTGAGCAGGGCATTGTTGGCATCGTGCTCGCCGGAGAGCATCCGGGCGAATTCCATCCGCGCCACCTGTTGCTCCAGTCCGGGCAGCAGCGCCTCGACCTCGTCCAGGGCATCCTGATCCGCGGTCTCTTCGCCCAGCTCGATCAGAACCTGAAGGTCGTCCAGTTGGCGAAAAGCGTCTTCCCAGCCCTCAACGATCTTCTGCAGACCGGTCCGCTCCTTGAGCAGTTCCTGGGCCTGTTCGCCCCGCTCCCAGAATTCGGGCCGGGCAATTTCTGCTTCCAGCTCGGCGACACGTTCCTTCTTGGCAGGAACGTCAAAGATACCCCCGTAATTCTTGCAGGGCCTTCTCCAGTACGCCGACAGCTTCTTTCGGTTCGCGGAACATCGCAATCTCCCGTGCTCTGTATATGCACGCCCCGCCTTCAGGGCCGAAACGGCAGACAGGCGGGGCGCATCTGTTCAAACTCAATAATCGGCAGCCGACAGCTGCCACAAACAAACATGAATCATACAGGAAAGACGGCCTGCAGAAAAGAGCAAAGCCGCCATGAAACGATTTCAGCGCCCGTTATCGGCCGGTTCGGCCTCGCGAAGAGGACCCGCCCCGGGATGACATCACGGCCGCTTTGCCGTGCTTGCGACCGCCGGCGGCTCGCCTGCGCCGATTGCCCGCGGTTCGTTATTTTCCGGTACAGTCGGAGCAGATACCGAAAAGTTCAAGGCGGTGATTTTCTATGACAAAACCATGCCGGCGGGCGACTTCGTTCTGCAACTGTTCGATCTGGGGATTTTCGAATTCGACGATCAGACCGCAACGGCTGCAGATCAGGTGGTCGTGATGCTGCTCGCCGAGCATCAGTTCGAAACGGCCCTGCCCGTCACCGAAATTCCGTTCGGCGGCAATGCCGCATTCGGCGAACAGCTTGAGGGTCCGATGGACCGTGGCATAGCCGATGTTCGGATATTTACTGCGCACCTTCAGGTAGAGCTCTTCAGTGGACAGATGCGAGGCCTGCTCAAGAAATTCCTGCAGGATGATCATCCGCTGGTTGGTATTTTTCAGCCCTTTTTGCGCCAGGTAATCGGTGAAAACTTTCCGAAAATCCATGGTAGCCCCTTATCAGACAGCATCAACAATGAAAACGATTTTCAATATACCCATGTCCGGCAAAACGGTCAAGAAAGAATCAACAGAATGAACCATCGCGTCGTCCGGTGACGGCAATTCTCCGCTGTACAAAAAAAGGAGCCAGCGAAACATCGCTAACCCCTTGATTTCACTTGGTGGGCGTTCGGGGGATCGAACCCCGGACCACTGCCGTGTGAAGGCAGTGCTCTCCCGCTGAGCTAAACGCCCGAATCGGTCATTTCTTATAGCAACATCAGGGCAGCCTGTCAAAGATAAATTGCCACGGGCGCCGCAACCAACGAGACCGGACCGACCGGTCCGGTCGTAGCGCCGACTCTGCTCCGCAGCTGCCTGAGCTTGACTGTTCAACCGGCCGACGGTGCTGTTGCAGGCGGCGAATCAAGGACAAAGACTTTGGCCGTGGCCTCTGCGTGGACCGTCCCGTCAACTTCGATCCGCGCCCCGGCCTGCCAGATGCGCTTGCGTTGCTCCAGCAGCTCGCCGACAACGGTGATCTCGGTCCCGGCGGTGACCGGCTTGCGGAACGTGACATTCAGTTCGGCGGTGACGAATTTCTCCCCTGCACAGCGGCAGGCGTAGATACAGGCTTCATCGAGCAATGCAGAGAGGATGCCGCCGTGGATGACGTTCGCCCAGCCCTGGAATCCGCAGGGGATGCTGATCCGGCAACGGCTCTTGCGCCGCTCTTTATCGATCTCAAAAACAGCCTTCAGGCCGTGCTCATTCAGCTGACCGCAGACAAAGCAGTGCCCGTCCGCTTCGACCCCTGTCAGCTGGCGATCCGTCATTGCATCATCCTTGTGGCGATGTTCCTGGCTGTAAAAACCGAAAGCCCGCGTCGGAACGCGGGCCGTAATGGCGACCCCGACAGGATTCGAACCTGTGACCTACTGCTTAGGAGGCAGTCGCTCTATCCTGCTGAGCTACGGGGTCGTGGCTAGGGGTTATACCGTACCCCCCGGTTTTTTTCAAGCAAAAGACCCGCCTCGCAGCGGGTCCTGGTTATCGCTAAAACTTGAGCAAACTGTAGACCTTCCCTTCGGGAAGCTTTTCCCGTCCCTTGAGAAATTCCAGTTCCGCCATAAACGCGCACTCGTGGATTTCGGCGCCGAAGTTCTCAACCAGCTCGACGACGGCGGCCATCGTCCCGCCGGTCGCCAGCAGGTCGTCGGCGACGATGACCCGGTCACCGGGCTTGAAGGCATCTTCGTGGATTTCCAGGCTGTCGCTCCCGTATTCAAGCTCATAACTGATGCTGCGGGTTTTATAGGGCAGCTTGCCGGGTTTGCGCACCAGGGTGATGCCGGTGCCCAGTTTGTAGGCCAGCGCCGAGCCCAGAATGAAGCCGCGGGCTTCGATCCCGACGATCTGATCGATCTTTTCACCGAGATAACGATGTGCCAGCAGATCGATCATGCGATGAAACGACTTGGCGTCGGCAAGCAGAGTCGTTATGTCCTTGAAAACAATGCCCTGCTTCGGAAAGTCCGGGATATCGCGAATAAAGCCTTTGAGTTCATCCATGTTCTGCTCCCTGTATGTAGTGGCTAGGAGGGTGTCGGACTATACATGAACCGGCTGCAAATTCGGCTGCTTGGCCCATATTCCAGCTCCTTTTCGGCCCATAGCTATGGCTATGAGCTCTCAAACGAGCTAAAATCTGGTCTCAAGCTTCCAAATTTTCGCTTCGGTCCGTAAGTCCGACACCCTCCTAGTCGGTCTCTTCGCCAAAACCCTGGGCGATGGTCTCTTCCTGAATCCGTCGTAATTTGGCCAGACTTTTCGCCTCGATCTGCCGGATCCGCTCGCGGGTCACGCCGAATTTCCGGCCGATGGTGTCAAGGGTCTGCGGCTCCCGGTCATCCAGCCCGAAGCGCAGCACCAGAATTTCCCGTTCACTTTCCGACAGGCCGTCCAGCCACGCCGTTACATGGGCATAACGATCAAGGTCCTCGATCAGGGCACTGGGATCGGCGATGTTCTTGTCTTCGATGGTGTCGATCAGACTGTAATCGCTGTTGTCGCCCATCGGATGCTCGATGGAATAGGTCTTTTTCAACAGGATCGACATCCGGCTGACATAAGCGGGCTCGACCCCCATCGCTTCGGCAATCTCTTCCGTGGTCGGCTCCCGCTTCAGCCGCTGCAGCAGTTCGCGACTGATCTTGACCAGTTTATTGATGTCGTCCGCAACATGGACCGGCAGGCGGATGGTCCGGCTCTGATTGACCAGTGCCCTTTCGATCGATTGCCGGACCCACCAGGTGGCGTAGGTCGAAAACCGGCAGCCCTTGCTGACCTTGAAACGTTCGACCGCCTTGATCAGGCCCATATTCCCTTCCTCGATGAGATCAAGAAACGGCAGGCCCCGGTTCATGTAGCGCTTGGAGATTTTCACCACCAGCCGCAGATTCGATTCGATCATCCGATCACGGGCGGCCATATCGCCCTGAGCGATCTTTTCCGCCAGTTCCCGTTCTTCGGCAGCGGTCAGCAGCGTGCTTTTCTGGATCTCCTTCAGGTAGAGTTTGATTGCGTCGGCAGTGTGACCCTCTTCGTCAGCAGCCGGCTTGGCTTTTCCCGGACGCTTCTTCGCCGCCGTGGCAACGGACAGATCGATCTCGCTGAAGCCGTCCATCTCTTCGCCTGTTTCAAGCTCTCCGTCCTGAGAACGTGTTTTTTCAAAATCGGAAAACAGATCGTCCATACCACCTTCCCTTTCTCGTCCAAGAAAACCCAGCTCTGTTATCGGCAGTCTAGGGTCGCAAATCCCCTAAGGCAAGTACAAAATAGGATCGACCGCGAGCTTCTTCCTGCGCACTTCAAAATGCAGGCGCGGTTCCCCCCCTCCCGGAGGCGCGCCGGAAAACGCGATTTTCTCCCCGCGGCTGACAAAATCGCCCTGTCCGACCAGATTGCGGCTGTTGAAGCCGTACACGGTATAGAAATCATTTTCATGCTGGAGAATGATCAGGTGACCATAGCCCTTGACGCCGTCTCCGCTGTAGATGACTTTTCCGGCGGCGGCGGCGATCACCTCGGACTGTTCACGGGCGGCAATCTCCAGCCCCTTGCCGCCGCCCTTTGCGCCGGCGCTGAAAGAACGCAGAATGGCGCCCTTCAAGGGCCACAGCAGCTTGACCTGGCTTGCTTCCGGCACTTTTTGCGGTTGGGCGACCACCGGCTGCGCCGCCTGCTTGCGGACAGCGGCGGGTTTTACCGGCGGTTTCGTCTGCGCTGGTGGAGTACGTCGCGCCGCAGGCACGGCGGCAGCCGGGCTTTTCGCCGGTTCCGTTTTCGCGGCAGAAGCAATGTGCCGGACCGAATCGGCACCCGGGATATAGAGACGGGTGCCGACCTGCAGCTGGGTCGGATCGGAAATTCCGTTGACCCGCGCCAGATAGATTTCATCCAGTTCGTAAACCCGGCTGATCCGATAAAGGGTCTGCCCGGACTCGACCCGGTGGTACACGCCGCCGCGCGCACAACCGGCCAGCAGCAGGGCCGCAATGATGCCTGCGCGGATCGATCGGTCCGTTAACAGCCGACATGTGGTAAGCGACAATTTCATAGAGTAACAAGGTATTAGAAACCCGGCGCTAAAGCAAATATCTTACAACGATCAAGCCGCCGATCAGCAGCACCAGAAACAGCAGGGTCAGCAGATTGAAGTACCTGTCGATAAATTGCTTCGCCATGACGCCGAAACGATGCAACAGCCAGGCTACCAGTAAAAAGCGCAAGCCGCGACTGACGAAAGACGCCAGGACAAAGACCGGAAAGTCGATTCTGAAGACTCCCGCGGCGATGGTAAAGACCTTGTACGGAATCGGGGTGAATCCGGCGGCAAAAACCGTCCAGAAATCATAGCGCATGAACAGCTCCCGAACATGGCTGAACTGTTCGGGACTGAACCCCGGGACGTACTGAAAAAAGAACGGGCCCAGCCCGCCCCACAGCTTCAGGCCGATGACATAGCCGACCATTCCGCCCGCCACCGAACCGAGGCAGGCGGTCAGTGCATAACGATAGGCGCGCGCCGGCAGCGACAAGCACAGAGCGATCAGCAGCACATCAGGGGGAACCGGAAAAAAACAGGCCTCGACAAAAGCCAGAACAAACAGGGCCGGGACGCCATACGGGGTCTGCGCCCAGGAGAGGACCCAATCGTAGAGGTGCCTGAACAGTTTCATCCGCTCGCCCCCGCGCACGCCGGCATCGCCATCAGGCCTCCGCTCCGGCCGCCCAACCCTGCGCGCCGATCAGTGGGACGAAGCGGCACTCCATCAGTCGCTCTTCCGTGAAACTGCCGTCGGTCTGTCTGGTCACGCGCAGCAAGGTCTGGGCGTCACGATCGCCGACCGGCATGACCAGATGGCCGCCGGGCTCCAATTGCGCCAGGTACTCCCCGGGGACCAGCGGCGCTCCGGCGGCCACCAGGATGCCGTCGAACGGAGCCTGATCTTTCCAGCCGATGGTTCCATCGCCGACCTTCAGATTGACGTTGGTGACCGCGCACTGATCAAGAGCCCGCCGGGCGGATGAGGCCAGCGAGGCAAGCCGTTCGATGCTGTAAACACGCCTGACCAGTTGCGCGAGAATCGCGGTCTGATAGCCCGATCCGGTCCCGATTTCGAGAATTCTCTCGTCGCCTTTCAGTTCGAGGGCGGCGGTCATCGCCGCAACCATGTACGGCTGAGAGATCGTCTGCTTCTCTCCGATCGGCAGCGATCCGGCGGAATAGGCATGCCCCCGCAGCGCTTCACCGACAAACAGATGGCGGGGCACCTTGAGCATTGCCGCGACAACCCGCTGGTCACTGATCCCGTGGGCGGCGATCTGCGACTCCACCATCCGCCGGCGAGCGATTGAATAATCCATTATGATTCCGATAGGCGTTGTTCGATATTCCAATGAGCCAGCGTTTGCAGAGATTCCTCATTGGTCAGGTTGATATGGAGCGGAGTAACCGAAATCTTCCCGCCCTGAAGAGCATTGAAATCGCTGCCCGGGGTGTCCTCAAAGCCGAGATCGCCGCCGCCGATCCAATAGTAGCTGCGGCCGCGAGGATCTTCCTTGCGGATCACGACATCGCCATAGCGGCGCTTGCCCTGACGGGTCAGCAGAGCGCCGGTGACCGTGCCTGCCGGCACATTGACATTGAGAAACGTGTCGTCGGGAAGGCCGTACTGAAAAATCTGAACGGCCAGATGCCGGGAAAAATCGGCGGCGGTTTTCAATTCATCGGCAAGGAAATGCTGGCAATCGAGCGAGACGGCGAAGGCGGGAACGCCCATCAGGGTCGCTTCGAGCGCGGCGCATACCGTCCCTGAATAAGTAATGTCATCACCGAGATTGCTGCCGCGGTTGATCCCGGAAACGACCAGATCGGGCATTTCCTTCATCAAGCCGTGGATGCCCAGGTTGACGCAATCGGTCGGCGTACCGTCGATGGCAAAAACGCCCGGCCTGATCTCCTCGGCCCGCAGCGGCGACTCCAGGGTCAGCGCATGACCGATGGCGCTGCGATTGCGATCCGGCGCCACAATGACGACCCGTCCCAGCCCCTGCAACGACTCGGCAAGCGCAGTCAGTCCCGGAGACGACACACCGTCATCATTGGTCAACATGATCAGCATTGACCGGCCCAGGTCATGATATCTCGCGCTCTGTCAGTTGCTGCTTGATTTCGAGAAGATCCTGGCGCACCCGCCGCAGCATGGACCGGTCATCCGGCCGCCCGGCCTGCTGCAGGCCCGCTGTTTTGATTTTCTTGCGGGCGCCGGACACAGTAAAGCCCTGTCGATAAAGCAGATCCTTTATCAACAGGGCGGTTTCTACATCCTTGCGCCGATAGAGACGCTGATTGGCGTTGCTCTTCACCGGCCGAAAGGCACTGAATTCAGATTCCCAGTAACGCAGCACGTGGGTTTTAACGTCAACGATCGCCGCGACTTCACCGATTTTAAAATAGAGCTTGTCCGGTATGTGCGCTGCCATCAACAGCTCCGACAGCCTCTTTAATCCTGCTGATCGTTAATCGCGGCCTTCAGAACCTGACTCGGCTTGAAGGTCAGAATCTTGCGCGCGGATATTTCAATTTCACTTCCGGTCTGCGGATTCCGCCCGCGGCGGGAAGCCTTTTCCTTCACTACAAAATTGCCGAAACCGGCAATTTTGATCTTCTCCCCGTCTTCCAGGGTGGTTTTCATCAGGTCGAAAACCATCTCGACGATCGCGGCAGATTCCTTTTTGGAAAATCCGGTCGTCAGATATACATTTTCAATCAGATCAGCCTTGGTCATACGCCCTCCTGCGGAAAAGGCAGGTTATTCATCTTACAGCAACTATCTACTTGATATTTCAGGTTTTATAACACAGTGCCGAGAGGCGCGCAACACCTATTAGCGAATTTCGGCATCAAGTTGCTCACAAAGGGCCCGGATCAACTTGCCGTGAGCCCTGCTGACTTCCTCTTCGGTGAGGGTCTTTTCCATGGAACGGTAGCGGACCCGTACGGCAAGACTCTTCTTCCCTTCGGGAATTCCGCCGCCCTGATAAAGGTCGAAGAGTACGATATCCTCGACATTTTTGACCCTGGTTCGGGCAGCGACATCGAGCACCGCCTGGGCGGCGACATCCTCATTCAGCAACAGTGCGCTGTCACGGCTGACATCCGGATATCTGGAAAGAGGCGCAAATCCCGGATGTGTTCCGGCAGCGTTGATCAGTTCCGCCACGGAAAGATCAAACAGGAAAACCGGCGCATCTATCGCAAAGTCGGCCAGAACCTGCGGATGGACCTCACCCATGGTGCCCAGTCGAACCCCGCCCCGCAACAAAGCACAGGATTTTCCCGGATGCAGATAAGGCTCGCTTTGCGTTGCATCAAAAACCACCTGATCGATCCGCAGCGCCGCCAGCAACTCCTCAACGACCCCCTTGAGATCGTAAAAATCAACGGAGGCAGCGGACTGCGCCCAGCCTTCCGGCTGGCGACGACCGCAGAGCGCCGCGCTCAGGCGCAATTCTTCACGCGCCCCCGCCTGCTCGTCGCTCGGGTAAAAGACCGGGCGCAGTTCAAACAGATGCAGATCGGAACTGCGATAGGAGAGATTCCGCGAGATACTGTCGAGCAGGCTGGGAACCAGGCTGGTTCTCATCACGGACTGCTCTTCGTTCAGCGGATTAAGAATCCGGACCTGCCGCAGGCGCGGATCGTCCTCCGGCAGATTGAGCCGCCGAGCGGATTGGGGAGCCACAAAAGAGTAGTTGATCAGTTCGGAGAAACCGGCGGCAACCAGCCGGTTGCGACTTGACGTCTCGATCTGTTGCTGCTTCGATATTTTCCGTGAATCCATATCAGCGCGGGGCAGAGTCACCGGAATCTTGTCGTAGCCGTAGAGACGGGCAAGCTCTTCAATCAGATCCACTTCACGCTCAAGATCGGGGCGGAAGCTCGGCACCTGTACCTTCAGCAGGTCTTCGTCGCGGGCCTCGACGCTCAGTCCGATCGACTCCAGCAGGGCCGAGATCCGCTGCTGCTGCAAACCGATGCCGAGCAGCTTTTCGACGTGCGCGACGGTCAGATCGATGTTCCGCGGAGTCAGCTTTTTGGGATAGTTATCGATGACGCCGGGCGCAATCTGCCCGTCGGCCAGCTCGGCGATCAGGGCGGCCGCCCGATCCAGAGCGACCGGGATCATATCGATATCCGCACCCCGCTCAAAACGATGCGAGGAGTCCGTGTGCAGGCCGTGCCGCTTGCTGGTGCGACGGATGGCCGTCGGCTCGAAATAGGCCGCCTCCAGCAGGATGGTCGAGGTATCGTCCTGAACTTCCGTATTCCGGCCGCCCATGACACCGGCCATGGCCACCGGCCGCTGTCCGTCACAGATCATCAAATCTTCATCGGCAAGCGTATGTTCCAGGCCGTCCAGGGTGACGAAGGCCTCGCCGGCTGCCGCGCGCTTGACCACAATGGCTCCCTCCTCCAGCAGCCGATAATCGAAGGCATGCAGAGGATGGCCCAGTTCCATCATCACGTAGTTGGTCACATCGACCACGTTGTTAATGGAACGCAGGCCCACCGCTTCCAGTCTGCGCACCATCCAGTCCGGAGACGGACCGATTTTGACATTGCGGATCAGCCGTGCCGCGTAGCGCGGGCAGAGCTCGTCGTCCTTGATCGTCACGCTCGCCTGCGTCGCGATCGGCGCGCCGGCTTCGGCAACAGCCACCCGCGGCAGACGCAGCGGCCGCCCGCACATGGCCGCGACCTCCCTGGCGATGCCGACAACGCTCAGGCAATCCGGCCGGTTGGGGGTCAGACCGATTTCCAGCGTGACGTCTTTTAGTTTCAGTGCATCGAAAACCGGCACTCCCGGCTCAAGATTTTTGTCCAGAATCAGAATGCCGGCCGCCTCCGCGGACAGACCGAGCTCTTTCTCGGAACAGAGCATGCCCATGGAAACCTGGCCGCGAATCTTCGATTTCTTGATTTTAAAATCACCGGGCAGAACCGTGCCCGGCTGCGCAAGAGCAATCAAATCCCCGGTCTTATGATTGGTTGCGCCGCAGACCACCTGGACAACCTCGCTGCCGGTATCCACCTGGCAGACGGTCAGCCGGTCCGCATCCGGATGCGGCGCGACGCTTTCCAGTCGCGCCACGATGACGCTGTCGAGCCCGGCGCCGGTGGCGACCATCCCCTCAACCTCAAGGCCCGCCATGGTCAGGCGGTCGGCAAGCGGTTGCGGGTCCATGTCGAAATCGACGAATTCTTTCAGCCAATTGTAGGTGACTATCATGCTGTATCGAACCTTGTCTTGAAGGGGATCAGAACTGATGGCGTCGCAAAAACTCACCAACTGCTGCGTTGCTGCACTTGCTCTCGCTGCTTCGACGTACGTAAGTACGTCTCATTGCTCGACAAGTGCGCGCCTTGCAGGTGGCGCTTTTTGCTTAGCCATCTGCTATTTTGCTTTCTTGCGAAAGGATCAGAACTGACACAAAAAGCGCTGGTCGTTCTCGAAGAAAAGCCGCAGATCGTTGACGCCGTATTTCAGCATGGCGATCCGCTCCAGCCCCATGCCGAAAGCGAAACCGCTATAGAGCGAACTGTCATAGGCGACCGCCGCAAAAACCTCCGGATCGATCATGCCGCAGCCGAGGATTTCCAGCCAGCCGGTCCCCTTGCAGACCCGGCACCCCTGACCGCTGCAGATCACGCAGGCGATATCGACCTCGGCGCTCGGCTCGGTAAACGGAAAGAAGGACGGCCGAAAACGGACCGCCAGCTTTTCCCCGAAATACTCTTTGAGAAAGTGGGTCAGGATCCCCTTCAGATCGCCGAAGTTGATCCCTTTGTCGACCAGAAAGCCCTCAATCTGATGAAACATCGGACTATGCGTCAGATCGGAATCGCGCCGATAAACCGTCCCCGGCGCGATCACCTTGACCGGTGGCGGCTGGCGCAACATGGTCCGAATCTGGACCGGGGAGGTATGGGTTCTCAGGACCAGATCATCACTGATGTAAAAGGTGTCCTGCATGTCTCTGGCCGGATGATCCCTGGGAATATTGAGGGCTTCGAAGTTATAGAAGTCCTGCTCGATCTCCGGACCTTCCTCCACCGTAAAGCCGAGCCGGGAAAAGATCGCGACAATCTCTTCGGTGACCAGGGTTACCGGGTGCTTATGACCGACGAAGTGCTTGCGTCCGGGCAGGGTCACGTCGACCCGCTCCTGCGCGAGCCGCCGGTCGATCGCCTGTTGCTGGAGGGCTTCGCGACGGCTGGAAAACAACTCCTCGAACTGCTCCTTGACCTTGTTGATGAGGCCGCCGACAACCGGGCGCTGGTCCGGAGCAAGCTCGCGCATCCCCTTCATGACCTCGGTCAGCTCACCTTTTTTGCCGAGAAAACGCACTCTCACATCCTGCAGACTTTTTTCGTCCGCAGCAGCCCGCAAGGCCGACAGAGCATCATCCTGCAGTTTTTCCAAACGTTCCTTCATCGATATATCCAGATATCCCGGAATCGTCTCCACGAACAGATCGAAACGACTCACAGACAGGGGTTACATGACATCCAGCGCATTGCGCATCGGGCAGGTGCGGCTGTCCGTACACCATGCTACAAGCAAGAAACCGGCTGAAGACGGATACTCAGCCGGAATATAAAAAAAGGGAGATGGAACAAAGGCCCCATCTCCCTGATGCAACAGTACGTTTCTTACTGCAGCTGGCCCTTGGCGGTTTCAGCAACGAAACTGAAGCCGGCCGGGTCGTTGACCGCCAGGTCGGCCATGATCTTACGATCCAGCGCCACCTCGGCTTTTTTCAAACCATGAATCAAACGGCTGTAGGAAATTCCGTTCTCACGTGCGGCGGCATTGATCCGCGCAATCCACAAGGCCCTGAAATCACGCTTGCGCAGACGACGATCGCGATACGCATAGCTCAACGCACGGTCGACAGCCTCGGTCGCCGAACGGAACAACTTACTGCGCGCGCCCCGGTATCCTTTGGCGAGTTTGAGAACCTTGTTGCGACGACGTCTTGCCTTAAATCCTCTTTTTACTCTTGGCATCTCTCTTCTCCTTCTCTGGGTTGTTACGGCAAAGGCCGCAGCCGGACCTGAAGGGGGAGATCGGTCCCCTCAGCTCTCGACGTTTCCGCAACGAACGGAAACCGGTTACAGGTACGGAATCAGCTGAGCGATATTCCGCTCGTCAGACTTGTGAACACAGCTTGCCTGACGCAGATTCCTTTTGGACTTGGTGGTTTTCTTGGTCAGAATGTGGCTGGTGAAGGCCTTGTTCCGCCGGATTTTTCCGGTGCCGGTCTTGCGGAAACGCTTGGCCGCACCACGGTTGGTCTTGATTTTAGGCATTTGCTTCTCCTGTTACGTGCAGATTATGCTCTGCCGGAAGGGCCGGCATTATTTCTTGATCGGGCCGACCACCATCGACATGAAGCGACCCATCTTGTTCGGCCTCGATTCGACCTGACCCAGGTCTTTCAGGGCTTCAACAGCCTTCTCCAGCTGCATCATCCCCCGTTCGGGGTGCGCATTCTCACGGCCGCGGAACATAATGGTCAGCTTGACCTTGTTTCCTTCTTCGAGGAAGCGTCGCGCATGCTTGATTTTGAACTGAAAATCATGCTCGTCGGTTTTGGGTCGCATCTTGACTTCCTTGAGTTCGACCCGAACCTGCTTCTTCTTCGCCTCAGACGCTCTCTTGGCCTGCTGATACTTGAATTTGCCGAAGTCCATGATCCGGCAAACCGGGGGTTCCGCTCCCGGAGAGACCTCGACCAGATCAAGCCCCTGCTCTGCGGCAGCAGCGAGAGCGTCGGCAATGCTCAGGACACCAAGCTGTCCACCTTCATCGTCGATGACCCGGACTTCACGCGCCCGGATATCTTCGTTGATGTTCGTCTCCTGCTTAGCTATGGGTCTGCCTCCTTCTTCCTCGGTCTATCTGCGGCCAGGCACGTCAAACGCTGTCGTGGCCAGGTGAAAAAACACAGAAAAAGGCCCGGGTGGGCCAATCCCTGAAAAATCTACCGGTATTGTTTCGATTCGTCTTCAATGAAGCGGATAAAATCCGCGACAGTCGTTGCGTCAAGATTCTTGCCGTCCCGGAAGCGCGGCGTCACTTGCGACTCTTCCATTTCGCGATCGCCGATAACCAGCATGTACGGTATTTTTCCGACCTGGGCTTCACGTATCTTGAAGCCAAGCTTCTCGTTGCGCAGATCGATCTCGGCCCGAATGCCGGCGGAGCGTAACTGCCGATAGACGTCCTGTGCATACTCCGCCTGATTGTCGGTAACGTTCAGCACCACAACCTGAACCGGTGAGATCCAGAGGGGGAAACTGCCGGCATAATGTTCGATCAGGACACCGATAAACCGCTCTATCGAACCGACGATTACCCGATGTAGCATGACCGGACGGTGCTTTTCACCGTCAGCGCCGACATAATTAAGGTCAAATCGCTCGGGCAGGGTAAAATCGCATTGGATTGTAGCACACTGCCACTCCCTGTCAAGCGCGTCCTTGAGCTTTACATCGATCTTCGGACCGTAGAATGCGCCGTCGCCTTCATTGACCTCAAACTCCTGGCCGCTGTCCTTCAGGGCACTGAGCAGGGCAGAGGTGGCACGCTCCCAGTCCGCGTCGCTGCCGATCGACTTTTCGGGGCGGGTCGAGAGTTCCATGCAGTATTCGAAACCGAAGATACCGGCAACGTCCTGCACGAACGTCATGACGTCCTTGACCTCGGCATCGATCTGATCGGGACGGCAAATGATATGGGCATCGTCCTGGGTAAAGCCGCGCACCCGCAGCAGTCCGTGCAGAACGCCGGACTTCTCATGCCGATGAACGGTACCGAGCTCGAAGTAACGCAGCGGAAGATCCCGGTAGGAGCGGATCTTCGACTTGTAGATAATCATGTGCGCCAGGCAGTTCATCGGCTTGATGCCGTAACTCTGCTCGTCGACCTCCGTAAAGTACATATTTTCACGATAATTATCGTAATGTCCGGAGGTTTTCCACAACTCGGTCTTGAGGATCTGTGGACCCATGACAATGTCGTAGCCGCGGCGCAGGTGCTCCTTGCGCTCGAAATCCTCAATCAGGGTGCGCAGCAGAGCACCCTTGGGATGCCAGATCACCAGCCCTGCTCCCACCTCTTCGCTGAAAGAGAACAGATCGAGCTCCCGTCCCAGCTTGCGGTGATCGCGCCGGCGCGCTTCCTCAAGCTTGTGCAGGTAGCTTTTGAGATCTTTGTTGTTCAGAAAGGCCGTCGCATAAAGACGCTGCAGCATGGCGTTCTTTTCATCGCCACGCCAATAGGCGCCGGCGACGCTGGTCAGCTTGAAGGATTTAATCAGACCGGTGCGCGGCAAGTGCGGCCCGCGGCAGAGATCGACAAAATCTCCCTGCCGGTAGACGGAGAGCGTCTCCTCACCCAGGTCCTCGATCAGTTCGACCTTGTACGACTCTCCCAGCTTTCGGAACAGGGCGATCGCCTGGTCGCGACTCAACTCCTCACGCACGATCGGCTGGTCCGCCTTGGCGAGTTCGGCCATCTTCTTTTCGATCGCGTCAAAATCCTCCGGCGAGAATTTTTTGCTTTCACTGTAAAAATCGTAATAAAAGCCGCTGTCGATCGCCGGGCCGATCGTCACCTGCACGGCGTCACCGTAGAGCGCCTTGACCGCCTGGGCCATCAGGTGAGCACAGGAGTGACGCAGGATCTCCAGCGCCTCCGGGGCATTCTGCGTGATCAACTCCAGCTTTCCGGACTGTTCGAGCGGCGCATTGATATCGATCAGCTGCCCATCGAAACGCGCGGCCACCGACTGACGCGCCAGCCCCTCGCCGATGGTCAGAGCGATATCATAAGCGGTCGCGCCCGGATCGACAGCCCTTGCGGAACCGTCCGGCAATTCAATCTGAAGTTTGCTCATCTACTCACTCCCGAAACAAAAAGAGGCATCGTAAGATGCCTCGCTCGTGACCAAGTGTTCCCGGTTTGCAATGGATGGTAGGCACGGACGGGATTGAACCGTCGACCCCTACCGTGTCAGGGTAGTGCTCTCCCACTGAGCTACGTGCCTTCAACCAACCGGCGACACTTGTAACAAATCGGCTTCTCGACTGTCAAGCAATTATTATTATTCCTCTCTGTTTTTTGCAGCGGACAGCGCTGCCGCGGCATTGAACTACGATCATTTTGCTTGCCACGGCGATCCTCCACCGTTAGATTTAGCCTCTACGAGGCCCTCAACATGATCGCTATGCGCCTATACTGCCGTCACGCTCGATAACGAGTTCCGCCGGATCAGACGATCCGGCCCGTGCCACGAGGAAACTCTGTGCAAACCATCGATCACCTAATTGCCAGCAGTTGCCGCCGCCACGGCGACCGTATCGCCCTGCAGCACAAAGCCCACGGCCGCTGGCATGATCTTTCCTATCAAGATCTCTGGAGCCAGGTAGAAAGTATTGCCTCGGCGCTGCGCGCAAACGATCTGCAGGCGGGCGAGCATGCCGCCCTGCTCGGCCCGTCATCGCCGCGCTGGGTCTGCGCCTATCTCGGCATTCTTCGCGCCGGAGCCGTCGTCGTACCGATCGACAAGGAGCTCAAAGCCGCCGAATTGCGCCATGTCCTCAGCGACTCGGACACCTCCCATGTCTTTGTCGGCGCCTCCCAACTGGACACGCTTTTGGAAATTATCGGCGACCTGCCCGAGCTGAAAAAAGTGATTCTGCTCGACGATGAGCCGCAGCCCGAAGCAGACGGCGAACAGACCGCCGAGCTCCTCGATCGACTCGCCAGTGCCTGGCGGGAGCTGACGGAGACCGTCGAAATTCCGCGGGAGAAGAAGGAACTCATCGAGCAACTGGCGATCGAAACGCAGCGACTGCTGGCAAAACAGCCGGACCGCCAGCGCGGCAGCGAGCCGCGAACACATCATTTCCTCGCCGCCGAAGAAGCCCTGCGCAACCGATTACTGCGTGAAAAAAAATTGCTGACGTTTGACCAATTGCACTGCGCGCAGCCCTTGCCCCCGGCCGGCCACTCCCCAACCGACTGCGCGGTCATCCTCTATACCTCGGGGACCACCGGCCGCTCCAAGGGGGCCATGCTCAGCCACAACAATATCGTCAGCAATATCCGCGGCGCCTGCCGCCATTTCGATCTGGACCAATCGATTACCACCCTCTCCTTTCTGCCGATCAACCACGTTTTCGAGCAGGTCTGCGGCGTGCTGCTGCCGATCTCGCTCGGCGGCCGGGTGGTCTTTGCCGAATCGATCAAGAAGCTCGGTGACAACCTGAGCGAGATCAAACCGACCTTCCTGCTCGGTGTTCCCGCCGTGTATCGCCTCTTCTATGATCGGATCATCAAAAACATCGAGTCCAAACCGGTGGCCCGCACCCTGTTCAGACTCCCCGTCTGCCGCCGGCTGATCCTCTCCAAAGTCCGGCAGAGCTTCGGCAGCAATACCATCTTCATCAGCGGCGGGGCCGCTCTCGACCCTGCTGTCGCCGCAGGGTTCAAAGCCCTCGGCCTGACCCTCTACCAGGGCTACGGCATTACCGAAACCGCGCCGGTCCTGACCGCCGAAAATGCTTTGCAAAACCAACCGGGGACGGTCGGCCTGCCCCTGGATGAGGTCGAAATAAAAATCGATAAACCGAATGGAGAGGGGGTCGGAGAGATTGTCGCCAGGGGCCCGAACATCATGCTCGGCTACTATAAAAACCCGCAGGCGACCAGCGAGGTACTGGATGAGGGGTGGTACCGGACCGGCGACCTGGGACGGCTCGACGAAAGCGGGGTCTTAGCGATCCGCGGACGGGTGAAAAACCTGATTGTCACCCCCAACGGCAAGAACGTCTATCCGGAAGAGGTCGAAAACGAGCTGCTGCGCAGCCCCTACATTGCCGAAGTGATGGTTTACGGGCACAAAATCAGCGCCACGGCCGAAGAGGTCTATGCCGCCATCTTCCCCAATGAGGAAAAAATGTTTGAATTCGAGCGGCAGCGCGGCACGGGGCCGTTGACGCCGGCCGAAGTCGAGGAGGTCATCCGCAAGGAAGTGCTGGCCGCGGGTCAAAAACTCGCGGACTACAAGCGCGTCAGGAAATTCACCCTGCGCGAAGATGAGTTCCCCAAAACCACGACCCGTAAAATCAAGCGCTACGTTGTCGAACCGCGGATTTCAACGGACCGCTGAAGCACTGCACGAAAGTCGCCCGGTCAAAAAAAAGGGGCCACGGTGGCGGCCCCTTTTTTCAGGTATGACTTTCGTGTCTGTCAACCCAGATCGTTTTCCACCCGGATCAGCCGCGTCGGCTGCTGGATAATCTCCAGCTGATCGATCTCGGCCAGCGCCTTGACGATATCCGCCTCGCGCGCCTCGTGCGTCATCAGCACAATCGGCACCGCGTCCGCCGCGTGCCGTTCCGGCTGGATCATCGATTGAATACTGATATTGTACGCTCCGAGCAGGCTGGAAATCTGCGCCAGGACGCCCGGGCGATCGAGGGTGGTAAAGCGCAGATAATAATGACTGCTGATCTCGCTCATCGGCTTAAGCGGCAGATCGGCGATCCGGTCGGCACAGTAGCCCATGATCGGCGTCCGGCAGATTGCGCCGATCGCCAGATCACGGGCGATCGAGATCACGTCTCCCATCACGGCGCTGGCCGTCGCATCCATGCCGGCGCCGCTGCCGTAGAGCATGGCCGGTCCGAGAAAGTCCCCGGACAGCCGAACCGCATTGAACACGCCGTCAACCTCGGCGAGCTGGTAGCTCTTGGGGATCATGGTCGGATGAACCCGGACCTCGATCTGTTCCCCGTCGTTCTTGCCGATGGCCAGCAGTTTTATCTTATAGCCCATCTGGCTGGCGAACTGGATATCCAGCGCCGAGATATTGGTCACGCCCTCGGTGTAGACCTGGGAAAAATCGACCCTGGTTCCGAAGCAGAGCGCGGACAGCAGGGCAATCTTGTGCGCCGTATCGACACCTTCGATGTCGAAAGTCGGATCGGCCTCGGCATAGCCGAGCTGCTGCGCCTCCTTGAGGACCGGGGCAAAATCCTCCCCTTCGTCGGTCATCCTGGTCAGGATGAAGTTACAGGTACCGTTGAGAATACCGAGCACGCTGCTGAAGCGGTTGGCGCACAGATTCTCCTTGATCGCCGAGACGATCGGAATGCCGCCGCCGATAGCGGCTTCGAACATCACCTCGACACCGTGCTGCTGCGCCGCCGCGAGGATCTCCTCCCCATGAACGGCCAGCAACGCCTTGTTGGCCGTCACAATATGCTTGCCGTTGGCGATCGCTTTCAGAATAAAGGTTCTGGCCGGTTCATAACCGCCGATCAGCTCAATGACAACATCGATTTCCGGGTTGCTGATGACCTCTTCAACATCCGCGGTCAATGAGCCGGGCGGAGGGGCAATCCCGCGATCGCTGGTCGTATCGAGATCGACAATTTTTGTCAGTTCCAGCTGCTTTCCCAGTCGTTGACTGATCAGCTCAGCATTTTTAGCAAAGACCCGAACCACACCGGTACCGATGGTACCGAAACCGAGCAGACCGACTTTAATTCTGTCCATTTGTGACCTCTTGTTGGGAACGCCGCACCGGCTCACGACGCGGCGCCGGACTTGTTGCAGTTTTGGGCGATCTTGTCGAGCAGACCGTTGACAAACGATGGCGAGTCCTTGGTGCCGTAGCGTTTGGCGATCTCGATCGCTTCATTAATCGTCACCCGCCCGGGGATATCGGGCAGGTAGAGCAGTTCATAGGTTGCGACCCGCAGAATCGACAGATCGACCGGGGCCATGCGGCCCAGCGACCAGTTTTTGGCGGCCTCCTGGATGGTTCGATCGATGACCGGCCGAAATTCGACAACCCCCGCAACCAGCATTTCGGTGAATTTGCGGGCGGCGGCCGGAACCGGCGTGTCGACAGATTCGAGCGGTTCACCGAGCACATCATCGGCAAACCGGAAGTTCTTCCAGAAATCCTCCGACAAGCGGGACGGATCGTTCCCTTGTGCAAGTCTGGAGGCAAAAAGAATTTTCAGAGCGCATTCGCGCCCGACACGCCGGTTGTTCTGACTCATCGGTTTCAGATCGCTCCCAGAAGGTTGACCATCTCGATAGCACTCATGGCGGCCTCGGCGCCCTTGTTGCCCGCCTTGGTTCCCGCCCTTTCGATGGCCTGTTCGACGGTATCGGTGGTCAACACCCCGAAGGAGATGGGGATGTTCGACTCCAGTGAAACGGCGGCGATCCCCTTGGTCACTTCGGAGCTGACATATTCAAAATGCGGCGTCCCGCCGCGGATCACCGCGCCGAGGCAGATCACTGCGTCATACTTGCCGCTTTCGGCCAGTTTCTTGGCCACCAGAGGGATCTCGAAGGCTCCGGGGACCCGGACCACCGTCAGCTGCGTGTCCGCGGCGCCGTGACGAACCAGCGTATCGACAGCGCCCTCCAGCAGCCGTTCACAGATAAAACTGTTGAAACGGCTGACGATAATACCAAATTTAAAGCCTTTGGCATCAAGCTGTCCTTCAATAATTTCGGGCATGTTCTCCTCCGGGCTATGCAAACATTGGATCGTTGACGACCTTCTGCGAAACCGTTGCCTTGCAGCTACAGATTTTCCAGCAGGTGACCCAGCTTTTCGCGCTTGGTCTTGAGATAATTGATGTTGCCGCCGTGCGCCTCCATCTCGATCGGCACCCGCTCGACGATCTCCAGCCCGTAGCCTTCAAGTCCGACGATCTTCTTCGGATTGTTGGTCAGCAGCCGGATCTTGCGCAGCCCCAGATCGGCAAGCATCTGGGCGCCGATACCGTAATCGCGCAGATCGGCGTTAAAGCCGAGAACTTCGTTGGCCTCGACGGTGTCGTGCCCCTGATCCTGCAGCGCGTAGGCCTTCAGCTTGTTGACCAGTCCGATACCGCGCCCTTCCTGGCGCATATAGAGGATCACTCCGCACCCCTCCCTGGTCACCAGTTCCATGGCGGCGTGCAGCTGATCCCCGCAGTCGCAACGCATCGAGCCGAAGACGTCGCCGGTCAGGCACTCGGAATGGACCCGCACCAGGGTCGGCTGCCCGGGGCTCGGTTCCCCCTTGATCAGCGCCATATGCTGGGCAGCATCGACATCATTCTCGTAGACCACGACCTTGAATTCCCCACCGAACGGGGTCGGCAGGACGGTTTCCGCGGCCCGATGCACCAGCAGTTCCTTGCGCATCCGATAGGCCACCAGGTCGGCAATGGTGACGATCTTCAGATCGTGCTGTTTGGCAAATTTCTTCAGCTCAGGCATCCGGGACATGGTGCCGTCTTCGTTCATGATTTCACAGATCACCCCGGCGGGTTTCAGCCCCGCCAGCCGGGCCAGGTCAACCGAGCCTTCGGTCTGCCCGGCGCGCACCATGACCCCGCCCTTCTTGGCGCGCAGCGGAAACACATGACCCGGCCTGGCCAGGTCGCGAGCGGTCGACTCGTCGGCAACCGCGACCTGAATGGTCCTGGCCCGGTCGGCGGCCGAAATCCCGGTGGTGACGCCAGTGCGCGCCTCGATCGAGACGGTAAATGCGGTGCCGAAAGAGGAACTGTTGTCACTGACCATCAGCGGCAGGTTGAGGTGATCGGCGCGCTCCTCGGTCAGCGTCAGGCAGATCAGGCCACGACCCTCGCGGGCCATGAAGTTGACCCCTTCCGCCGTGACCAGCTCCGCGGCCATGACCAGATCGCCTTCATTTTCGCGATCCTCATCGTCGCACAGGATCACCATCTTTCCGGCACGGATATCTTCAAGGGCGGCTTCAATCTTGGCAATCGGCATTTCTGATCCTTTTCGATAAGGCATAACGCCCTATTTCCGGGCGGTTAAATTGAGCCGAAAACTATCTCACATAAACCCGTTTTTGGCAAGAAACTCAAGACTCAATCCGCTCCCGGCCGGGGCAGCGGCGGAGTTTCGCAACAAGCGCTCGACATAGCGGCCGAGCAGGTCGGTTTCTATATTGACCCGGTCGCCGATTTTTCGCTCCCGCAGCGTGGTCATTGCAAGCGAATGGGGAATAACGGCGATGGAAAAACCGTCAGCGCTGACGGCATTGACCGTCAGGCTGACGCCGTCGACGGCGACGGAGCCTTTTTCGACCAGATAGCGCAGGGCCGACTCCGGCACGGTAAATTCAAAACGGACCGCATTGTGATCCTGAAAGCGCCGGCAAACCAGCGCGATGCCATCGACATGCCCGCTGACCAGATGACCGCCCAGGCGATCGCTGAGCCGCAACGCCCGCTCCAGGTTGACCGCCGTTCCCGGCTGCAATCCGCCCAAAGTGGTAGCGGCTAGCGATTCCGGTGACACGTCCGCCGCAAAGTTCGCGCGGTCCCACTCGGTAACCGTCAGGCAGATCCCGTTGACCGCGATACTTTCACCCAGCTGCAGTTGTTCCCCGGCCAGCTTGCTGGCAATGGTCAGCCTGGCCGCCGCGCCGCGCCGTTCGATGCGGCGAATCGTTCCTACGTCCTGAATCAGTCCGGTAAACATCTGACAACCTCTCCGCAGATCAGAATATCGTCGTCGAAGCGCTGCAAACGGAGATCCTCCAGCGCCGGCGCATCGACCAGACGGGCACAACCCGCCCCCCTGAAAATACCGTAATCACTGGTTCCTCCGATCAGTTTCGGGGCAACGAAAACCATCATCCGGTCGATCAGACCGCTCTGCAGGGCGGCGGCGGCCAGGGTTGCCCCCCCTTCCAGCAGCAGGGTCTGCACCTGTCGCCGGCCGAGCTCCTTCCAGAGCTCCGGCAACGACACCCGTCCCGCCAGATCCGGCAGGACCAGCAGCTCCGCACCGGCCGTCTCAAGCCGCCGGCGGGCCGCGCTGTCGGCGGCTGCGGCCGTGGTAGCGATCAGGGTTGCCGCCGCCGATGCCTGGTGCAGCATTGCCGCGGAGTCCGGCATGCGTAGACGACTGTCGACAATCACCCGGAGCGGATCCCGGCCGCCTTCCGGAAGGCGGGTCGTCAACAGCGGATCATCGTGCAGCACCGTCTCGATACCGACCATGATCGCTTCGACCCGATTGCGCAGCCGATGGACCTCCCTGCGACTGCTGTCGGCGGAGATCCAGCGTGAATCGCCAGCGGCGGTGGCGGTTTTCCCGTCCAGAGTCATCGCGGTTTTATACACCGTATAGGGCATTCCGCTCAGGATATGGCGGGCAAAGGGGGCGATCAGACGCCGGCATTCCGCTGCCAGCACACCGCTGACGACCTCGATGCCGGCCGCGCGCAGCAGCGCCAGGCCCCGCCCGGCGACCTGCGGATTCGGATCCTGGACGCCGACGAAAACCCGCCCGATTCCGGCGGCGATCGCGGCCTCGGCGCAGGGACCGGTCCGCCCCTGATGGGAGCAGGGTTCCAGGGTGACGTACAGATCGCTGCCGCGCGCAGCTTCACCCGCCTGGCGCAGGGCAAAGGTTTCCGCATGCGGCGATCCGGCCGCGGGGTGAAAACCCTCGCCGACGACCTGGCCGTTTCTGACGATCAGTGCCCCGACCGGCGGATTGGGAGCCGTGCGCCCCTCTGCCCGCCGCGCCAGCTCCAGGGCCCGTGACATATAGTATTCGCTGCTATCCGGCATGTCCGTCCATCAATCGATCAAAAGATGTTCAATCCCCCACTGACCGCTCCACCATAGGCAAACAGCGCCAAGATTGCAACCGGGCTGAAGCGACGACAGCCGGGGCGCAAGGCACCCCGGCTGTCGTCGCAACGCTGAGACGACGGGCTGCGTCAGCGGTTGGAATTTTTCAGCAGATCGGTCAATTCGGACATGAATTCATTGATATCCTTGAACTGCCGATAGACCGAGGCAAAGCGGACATACGCCACTTCATCGGCCTGATGAAGGGCGTCCATCACCGCCTTGCCGATCTGGCTGGACTCGATCTCTTTTTCGCCCTGTTCCTGAAATGACCGCTCCAGCTGATCGACCATCGCTTCGATCTGTTCGATGGAAACCGGTCGTTTTTCACAGGCCCGCTGCATGCCCGAGATGATCTTGGAGCGGTCGAAGGCTTCGCGGCGGCCGTCCTTCTTGATCACCCAGGGCAGGATTTCCTCCACCCGCTCGTAGGTGGTGAAACGTCGCTCACAGGCCGGACATTCACGCCGACGGCGCACGTTATTGCCCTCCTTGCCGAGGCGCGAATCGACCACGCGGGTATCATCGTGAGCGCAAAAAGGACAATTCATTCGCATTCCCCCGCGAACTCGGTCAGGGCCACTCCGGCCTCGGCCATCATTTCCAGCGAAAGCTGATCGGGATAGCCGCGGCAGAAGGTCACCTTGCGCACGCCGGCATTGATCAGCATCTTCGAGCAGATAATACAGGGGGAATCGGTACAGTAAAGGGTGGCGTCATCGATATTCACGCCATGCTTGGCCGCCTGGATTATGGCATTCTGCTCGGCATGCAAGCCGCGGCAGAGTTCGTGGCGCTCCCCGGAAGGAACCTGCAACTGCTCGCGCAGGCACCCGACCTCTGCACAGTGCCGGATGCCGCTCGGCACGCCGTTATAACCGGTCGCCAGGATATTTCTGTCCTTGACCAGGACCGCCCCGACCTGGCGGCGCATACAGGTCGAACGGCTGGCGACCAGCTTGGCGATCTGCATGAAATATTCGTCCCAGGACGGCCGCACGACGCCCCCCTACTTCAAGCGGTGCGCGTAGAGGGGAAACTGCAGGCAGAGTTCCCGAATCTCGGCCTTGATTGCGGTCAGCTCTTGACCATTGCCGATATTTTTCAGAGCCCGATCGATCCACTCGGCCACCCTGATCATCTCGGGCTCTTTCAGGCCGCGGGTTGTGGTCGCCGGGGTGCCGATCCGGACCCCGCTGGTCACAAAAGGCGACCGGGTATCGAATGGCACGGCGTTCTTGTTGACGGTGATGCCGGCCTCTTCGAGCGTCGCCTCGGCGACCTTGCCGGTAATTTCGCTTCCGGTAAAATCGACCAGCATCAGGTGATTATCGGTGCCTCCCGACACCAGATTGAAGCCGCGCTTGACCAGTTCGGCGGCAAGCGTCCTGGCGTTCTTGACCACCTGAGCCGCGTACTCCCTGAACTCGGGAGAGAGGGCTTCCTTGAAAGCCACGGCTTTGGCGGCAATCACATGCATCAGCGGACCGCCCTGAATGCCGGGGAAGATATTGCTGTTGAGCTTCTTGCTCCACTCTTCGGTGCAGAGAATCATCCCGCCGCGGGGACCGCGCAGGGTCTTGTGCGTGGTCGTCGTCACGAACTCGGCATAGGGGACCGGGTTCGGGTGTTCGCCGGCCGCGACCAGACCGGCGATGTGCGCCATATCAACCATGACCACGGCTCCGACTTGGTCGGCGATGCGCCGGAAGGCCGGAAAATCGATGGTCCGCGGGTACGCACTGGCGCCGACCACGATCAGCTTCGGCTTATGCTCACGGGCCAGTGTCTCGACTTCCTGATAGTCGATGGTGCCGGTTTCAGGCTGTACGCCATAAGGCACGATATTATAGAGCTTGCCGGAAAAGTTGACCGGCGAGCCATGGGTCAGGTGACCGCCGTGAGCCAGGTTCATCCCCAGCACGGTGTCGCCGGGCTGGCAAACGGCCATGTAGACCGCCATATTGGCCTGCGATCCGGAATGGGCCTGCACGTTGGCATGCTCGGCACCGAACAGTTCCTTGGCCCGATCGATGGCCAGCTGCTCCGCCCGGTCAACGACTTCGCAACCACCATAATAACGCTTGCCTGGATAACCCTCGGCGTACTTGTTGGTCAAAATCGACCCCTGGGCTTCCAGAATCGCTTCGCTGACAAAGTTTTCGGAAGCGATAAACTCCAGGTTGTATTCCTGACGTTCTGTTTCCCGCACCAGAATTTCGGCCATCTCGGGATCAAAGGAAGTCAGAGGCTGCTGCAATGACATGGATATCCTCCACTCTTAATCTGCTGGATAGGAAAAGAACGGGGCAGACCGCAGTCTGCCCCGCATTAATTACGAACGGAAAACGCGCTCAGCTCACAATCCCCTGCTCGATCTGACTGATTTTGTCAAGGCGCTTCTGATGCCGGCCGCCGGCATAATCGGTATCGAGCCAGATCTTCACCAGTTCCAGGCCGTTGCCGGTCGACAGGATGCGGCCGCCGAGAACCAGGACATTGGCGTTATTGTGCTCTTTTGCCATCCGCGCGGTAAAACCGTCATGCACCAGAGCGGCCCGCACCCGTGGGAACTTGTTGGCCACGATCGACATGCCGATGCCGGTACCGCAGACCAGTATTCCCGCTGCGGCCTTGCCGTCGGAAACGGCTCCGGCCACCTTGGCGCCGAAATCGGGATAGTCGACCGAATCGAGATCAATCGGCCCCAGATCCGTGTACGGAAGGCCGCGCTCAGCCAGCAGCGCGACAATCGCCTCCTTCAGTTCAAGACCGCCGTGGTCGCTTGCGACAACATACATGCGACCACCTCAAATCTTGCGGAAAGCCAGGGTAGCGTTGGTGCCACCGAAGCCGAAGGAATTGGACAGCGCGATTTTCACATCAGCCTCACGTGCCTCGTTCGGCACGTAATCGAGATCGCATTCGGCGTCAGGCTCTTCATAGTTGATGGTCGGCGGGATCACACCGCGCGCCATGGTCAGCGCGACAAAAACCGCTTCGAAACCGCCGGCGGCTCCCAGACCATGCCCGGTCATACTCTTGGTGGAACTGACCATGACCTTGCGGGCGTGCGCACCGAGCACCGCCTTGATCGCCATGGTTTCGGAAAGATCGTTAAAATGGGTCGAGGTTCCGTGGGCATTGATGTAATCAACCTCCCGCGGATCGATCCCCGCGGTGTTCAACGCCATTTTTATACAGCGCGCGGCGCCTTCACCGCCCGGAGCGGGCTGGGTCAGGTGATGAGCGTCACTGCTGAGCCCGTAACCGGCGATTTCACAATAAATTTTCGCACCGCGCTTTTTGGCCTGCTCATACTCTTCAAGAATAACTATGCCCGCACCCTCGGCCATAATAAATCCGTCACGGTTTTTCTCGAAGGGGCGGCTGGCGCCCTGCGGGTCATCGTTGCGCGTGGAAAGCGCCTTCATGACATTGAAACCGCCGATCGCCAGCGGGGTGATCGTCGACTCGGTACCACCGGCAAACATGGCGTCCGCATCGCCGCGGGCGATCATATGGTAGGCATCGCCGATCGAATTGGTGCCGGTGGCGCAGGCGGAAACGGACGAGAGATTAGGCCCTTTTGCACCGAACCGCATGGAGATGTGGCCCGGGGCAAGATTTATGATCAGCATCGGGATGAAGAAGGGGGTAATTTTTTTATAGCCCCGCTCCAGCAGCGCCGAATGATATTTTTCTATGGTCGGGAGGCCACCGAGTCCGGAACCTACCAGCACGCCGACACGTTCGGCATTTTCGTCGGTGATTTCCAGTCCGGAATCCTGCAGTGCCATTTCACTGGCAGCCAGGCCATACTGAATAAAGAGATCCATTTTCTTGATCTCTTTTTTCTCGATAAAGTCCTCGGCATTGAAATCCTTAACTTCGCCGGCGATCCGTGTCGGCAGGTCGGAGGCGTCAAATCGTGTCACCGGGCCGATACCGGATTGTCCAGCCATCAAAGCATTCCAGTTTTTGTCGACGCCGGTTCCGAGCGGGGAAACAAGGCCGACACCGGTAACCACAACTCTGCGCATAGGAATTATTCCTTCGATTGGAGTGAATGGGGGTTTTACTGTCTTCAACAGTCGTTCTGTTGCTACTTTTCCGGCGGCGCCATTACGGGCGCCGCCGGAACTTGATCAGGCAGACTTGCTGATATAATCTACAGCATCCTGCACTTTTTGGATCTTCTCGGCGTCCTCATCGGAAATCTCGATATCGAACTCCTCTTCAAGAGCCATGACCAGCTCAACGGTATCGAGAGAGTCGGCACCGAGATCATCCATGAATGCGGCCCCGGAAGTGACCTGTTCTTCATCTACACCCAGTTGTTCTGCAACGATTTGCTTTACGCGTTCTTCAATTGAAGCCATTATGTTCCTCCTGTTTTTAAGTTGCGGCTGTGTAAAGCCATTTTTGTTTACATGTACATTCCGCCATTGACGCCGAGCACCTGACCTGTGATGTAGGCCGCTTGATCGGACGCCAAAAACAGCACGGCATGAGCGATATCGTCAGCAGATCCGAGCCGTTCCAGAGGGATCTGAGCAGAAAGTTCCTCGCGTTTTTTCTCCGGCAGCGCGTCGGTCATCTCGGTCGCGATGAAACCGGGGGCAACGGCATTGACCGTGACATTGCGCCGTGCCAGTTCACGGGCATTGGACCGGGTCAGGCCCATCAGACCGGCCTTGCTGGCGCAGTAGTTCGCCTGTCCCGCGTTGCCCATCTGGCCGACCACCGAAGCGATGTTGACAATCCGGCCGTAACGCTGCTTCGACATGACCTTGGCTGCCGCGCGGCTGCAGAGAAAGGCCCCTTTCAGGTTGACCGTGAGGACTGCGTCCCAGTCTTCGTCTTTCATTCTGAGCAGCAGCGCATCGCGGGTAATGCCGGCATTATTGATGAGGATATCCACGCGGCCGAAGGCATCGAGTGCCGACTTGAACATCGCTTCGACCTCTGCGGTCACCGTGACGTTGCCCTGTACGGCAACCGCTTCGGTGCCCTGTGCCTTGAGTTCCGCGACAAATGCCTCGGTAGCCTCAAGGTCGATATCCACGGCAACAATTTTTGCCCCTTGCCCGGCCAGAGCCAGTGAAATACTGCGTCCGATGCCGCGTGAAGCGCCGGTGACGACAGCAACCTTATCCTGAACCATGTAGTGTCTCCTTTTACTCGATCAGCAGGGTTATCTATATTATCAGCAAAGCGGACGGGAAGGAAAGCCGCCCGTCGGACAATCAACTCTGCAATTTAGCCAGATCGGCGACATCGCCGACATTCTGAATCTTGCTGCCTTTTACGATCCTTTTCACCAGACCGGAAAGCACTTTCCCCGGACCGATTTCGACAAAATGCCCAACACCCAGATCGGCCATTCTTGCCACCGACTGGTCCCAACAGACCGGGGCGCAGACCTGCTCGACCAGCAACGGCCTGACCACGCTCTGCTCCCGATAGGGTTCGGCCTTGACGTTGCCGACCACCGGGCACTGGAACGGATGAACCGTCACCTCCCCCAGCACCTCGGCAAGGCGCCGGGCAGCGGGTGCCATCAATGATGAGTGAAAAGGCGCACTCACCGGCAGCGGCAGGGCGCGCTTGGCGCCACGCTGCCTGGCCAGCTCCATGGCCCGCTCGACAGCTGGCGCATGTCCGGCAATGACGATCTGCCCGGGACTGTTGAAATTGGCCGGTTCGACCACTTCGCCCTCGGCGGCGTCGCGGCAGATCTGTTCCAGGTCGGCCCGTTCGATACCCATCACCGCGGCCATGGCGCCGACGCCGACAGGAACCGCTTCCTGCATGAAGGTGCCACGCTGGCGTACGGTGCGAACGGCATCGGCAAAACCGAGGGCGCCGGCACAGACCAGCGCCGAGTATTCACCAAGAGAGTGCCCCGCGGCGTAAGCCGGCTTATAATCCGTTTCCTGTTCGATGACGCGCAAAGCGGCGATGCTCATCGTCAGGATAGCAGGCTGGGTATTCGCGGTCAGTTTCAGCTCGTCTTCGGCGCCGGAAAAGCAGAGGCCGGCGATATCGTAGCCGAGGGCATCGCAGGCTTCCTCGAAAACCCGTCGCGCTGCAGTAAAATTATCCGCAAGGGCTTTGCCCATCCCGGAAAACTGGGACCCCTGCCCCGGAAAAAGAAATGCGATCATGTAAATCCCTGTCTCGCTGGAGAAAGATTACCAGCGCAGCAGCACGGAACCCCAGGTGAAGCCGCCGCCAAAAGCGGCCATCAGCACCAGGCTTCCTTCTTTCAGAAGACCCTGACGGTTCGCCTCATCCATCCCGATCGGAATCGTGGCCCCGGACGTATTGCCGTACTTGTGGACATTGATAAAACACTGCTCGTCAGTCAGCTCCAGCCGTTTGGCCGTTGCTTCCAGGATGCGCCGGTTCGCCTGATGGGGAATAAAAAGATCGACATCGGCGGAGCTGAGACCGTTGGCCGTCAGCGCCTCCTGAGAAACTTCGGTAAGGGATCGCACCGCCACCTTGAAAACGTCGTTGCCCTGCATCTTCAGCGTATGCATTTTTTCCGCAATCCCTTCCGCCGAAGCCGGATGCCGCGTCCCGAAACCGGGCTGATAAAGCAGTTCGAGATAACTGCCGTCCGAATGCATATGCGAGGAGAGAACGCCCGAATCCCCTTCCTGGAGATCGAGAACGACGGCGCCGGCGCCGTCGCCGAACAGCACACAGGTATTGCGATCCGACCAGTCGATGATGCGCGAAAGAATTTCACTGCCGATGACCAGCGCTTTTTTGCCGCGGCCCGCCTCCAGAAAATCGACGGCGTTCGACAGGGCATAAACAAAACCGCTGCAGGCCGCTGAAATATCGTAGGCATAAGCGTTTTTGGCGCCGAGGTTGTTCTGCACGATACAGGCGGTCGCCGGCCAGGGATAATCTCCGGTAATCGTCCCCATCACAATCAGGTCGATTTCCTCAGCAGAGACTCCGGCCATTTCCAGCGCCCGTTGCGCGGCCCGGGTTGCCAGATCGGAGGTATTTTCATCATCGGCAGCGATGCGCCGCTGCTCAATCCCGGTTCTGGCGATAATCCAGTCATTGGTGGTCTCGACCATCTTTTCCAGATCGAAGTTATTCAGAATTTTTTCCGGAAGATAGGAACCTGTTCCGATAACCCGTGCTCTTTTCACGTAACGACTCCTTCAGCCGGAGCGATCCGGCAACCGATCAAACGTTCGAGATCAAAGAAATTGTGCCAGCTTCTCTTCGATCCTGATTCGAGCAAACTCTTCCGCCTGGCGGATGGCCACGCTGATCGCAACCGGACTGGAACTGCCGTGACAGATGATGCCGGTGCCGTCCAGACCCAGCAGCGGCGCCCCTCCGTACTCCGCCGGATCAACCCGTTTTTTAAAAGCCTTGAATGCCTGCAAACTCAGCAGATAACCGAGCCGGGCCAGAAAACGATTTTCGATCTCTTTTTTGAGCATGCTGGCGATGGCGACGGCCAGCCCCTCTGAAACCTTAAGCAGGACATTGCCGACGAAACCGTCGCAGACGATGACATCGGTCGTACCATTATAAACGTCCGCGCCCTCTACGTAACCTACATAATTAAGATCGGTTTTTTTCAGCAGATGATGGGCTTCGCGGGTCAGGTCGGTGCCTTTTTTCTCTTCCGTGCCGTTGGAAAGCAGACCGACCCGGGGAGCCGTCTTGCCGAGCACATGTTCGGCGTACAGACTCCCCATAATGGCGAACTGCTGCAGGTTCTGCGCTTTGCAGTCGACATTGGCGCCCATATCCAGGACCACGGTCCGATCAACCTGGTTCGGCATCACGGTCGCAATCGCCGGACGATCAATCCCCGCAACCCGTTTCAGAACAAACATTCCGGCAGCCATGGTGGCGCCGGAATTGCCGGTACTGACGACCGCGTCCGCCTGTCCGTTCTTGACCAGATCGAACGCAACCCGAATGGAAGAATCCTTCTTCTTGCGCACGGCATCAGAGGCGGAATCATCCATGCCGACAACTTCGCTGGCGTGGTGAACCTCCAGATTGAGACCGGCCAGCTGGTGGGCCGCCAAGTTTTTTTCGATCAGCCCGGAGTCCCCCACCAGGATGACATGGCTCCCCCACTGCCTGCAGGCCAGTACCGCGCCGGCAATTTCAGTGGCGGGAGCGTTATCCCCCCCCATAACATCAACAGCAATTTTAATTGGCATGATTCAATAAAAAATCAGCTTAAATTTCGGCGCTGCCGGCAACTTCTTTGCCCTTATAGGTGCCGCAGCTGGCGCAGACCCGATGAGGCAGTTTCGGCTCCTGGCATTGCGGGCAGGTCGATGTGCTCGGGGCGCTGATTGCGTCATGCGCACGACGTGTATTTTTTTTGGATTTTGAGGTTTTTTTCTTCGGAACAGCCATTTTTATCTCCTTGACAGCCGGAAGTTGTTTCCGGCTTCTTTAATTTTCTGACTTTCAACAACGCAAATCGAGTCGATGCCAGCGTTAAGTTCTCAATCAAGCTTCAGTTTCTTCAGTGCCGTAAATTTGTTATTGAACAGCTTCTTTTCACAGGTACAATCTGTCTCGTTTAAATTGGTGCCGCACTCGGGGCACAGGCCGAGGCATTCTTCCTTGCACAGCGGACTGATCGGCAAACTGATGATAACCTGCTCCTGCAACGGTTCGCGCAGGTCGATCTCCTCTCCCGCATAGGGGATCAGTCCCAGCTCTTCGTCGTCAAGTTCGACCTCTTCCAGCTCCTGCTCGGCAGAACCGGTCTTGCGAGGGGTAAACGTCACCTCGAATGACGATTCGATCCGGGTCTCGAACGGAGTCAAGCAGCGGCCGCAGACCTCTTTGATATCGAACGCCAGGCGACCGTCCACTTCCACCAGGGAGCCCACCTTCTGCAACCGCAAGTGAAACGCGATCGGGGAGGTAAACTCGAACTGTGCGGTGTCAGCCAGAACCTGCAGTTCCGGAAAGGTTCCAAAAGGAAGCGAATACTCCCTGACGACTGCTCCGACACCTATTTCATCGAGCTTCAGATGCACCAAAGACACCTCTTGAGACAAAACTGCAGAGTACAAAGACAGCTCGAATCTTGTCAAGCGAAAAGCGGCTTGACGAGAACCTCAAGCGGCGAACTTACTTAGCCCATCATAGCTGCTTTTGCAAGCGTTTTTTCCTGTGCAAAAGGCTCGGCATGTCTTACCATTGACTCCGGTCTCGAGCGCGACGATGTACGGGACCTCCCTGAAGCACACCATTCCAGCATCCGCCCATGAACAGAAAAGATCGGGAAATGACCAGCAAATCGACCGACGCAGCCCTTGAGTCGCTTAAAAATCTGTTGCTCACCATGAAAACCCTCCGCGGCCCGAACGGTTGCGCCTGGGACCGCCGGCAGACTCCGGACAGTCTGAAACAATACCTCCTTGAAGAAGCCTACGAGGTTCTTGATGCGCTCGACCGGGGCACACCCGCCGAGATCTGCGAAGAACTGGGAGATCTGCTGCTGCAGGTGGTTTTCCAGGCACAAATTTTTCAGGAGCGGGCCAGCTTCGGCATGGCTGAAGTCGCCGCCGCCATCGACACAAAGCTGCGCAGACGGCATCCCCATATCTTCGCCTGCGCAGTGCCGCAGGACCACGAAACGAGCTGGGAAAAGATCAAACAACAGGAAAGAGCCGCCAAGGGACAATCGCTGAGCCTGGACAACCGCATCCCGCAGGCACTGCCGGCCCTGAAACGCGCCGAAAAACTCGCAAGCGCCATCGCTCGCCATGCGGAACAATCGCAATCGGTTGCTGCCTCCTGCCGGAAAATCATGGAAACCCTGCAACAGGTCAGCCGAGCGGCCCCCCGTCACCAGATCGCAAAACGGCAGATCGGTGACATGCTCTACAACCTGACGGCGCTCGCCAAAAGTCTCGACATCGACGCGGAAGACGCATTGCGGCAGTCGGTCGCTAGGCGGATCGAGAGCTATGACCAGAGCGCCGGCCAGCGGACCGACCGGTCGTGACCACAGGGGCAGGAAGTGCTAAAACCCGGTGTTTTTCAGCACTTCATTCTTTTTTCACACGTTCCGTTGATAAGCTGTTGGCAGACCTGTTGAAAACCACAAAAACCGGCCTGCAGCCCGCCGCTGCAGCGTCTTGCCTATTTTTTAAACACTATATAATTGTCATATATTTCAGACACTTACAGTTACAGACAAAATAATCGAGGAAATTCCGGTTACCACAGCGGTAACCACGCACATCTTAACCCGAAAGCAGGTTGCGCATGTTTATAAGACTGCTGATTCTCTTTACCGTTGTCCCGATTGTCGAACTCTACGTCCTGCTTGAAATCGGCGCGCTGATCGGCACCCTGTCGACCGTCGCGCTTATCTTTCTGACCGGAATCGCGGGCGCCTATCTGGCCAGGATGCAGGGATTTTCACTGATCAACAGAATTCAGGGTGAGCTGAATCAGGGGCGGGTTCCGCGCGGGGAACTGGTTGATGGGGCGATGATTCTGGTCGGCGCGGTCCTGCTGCTGACTCCGGGCTTCTGCACCGACCTCGTCGGCTTCAGCCTGCTGGTCCCCCTGACCAGAAGTTTAGTCAAGGGCCGGCTGATCCGCTGGCTGGAAAAGCTGGCGGCAGATAAACAGATCCATATCCGCCGTTTCTAGAAACACAGCGGGGCAAGCAGATGCCTGCAAATCAAGCCGCCCCCCTCTTGCGTTTTTTGAGCAGCGTCCATCCCTGGCGGATCTGCTCGACGCCCAGCAAAAGTCCGATGCCGACATAGCTGACCAGACCAGCCCCGACCGCCGTCGCCAGAACTGCGCCTTTCACAAGCGTTCCCCCCTCGTGCTGCCAATCGGCGAGTCCCAGCAGAAAATAGACACTGACCGCCATAACCAGACAGCCCGGCAGCGAACGGAGCAGAGGCGCCAGCAGCGCGCCGCGCAGAAACGGACCGACCCGGCGTCGCAAGAGCCGGAGCAGGAGCAGGGCATTAAAGGCGGAGGCCAGCGTCAGCGCAATCGCCAGACCGAAATGCTGAAAAGGGATCATCAGCAACAGCCCGCAGCCGGCATTGACCAGCAGCGTCCAGAATGAAATCCGCACCGGGGTTTTTGTGTCCTTGAGGGCATAAAAGGTCTGGGCCGCAATCCTGCTCATGCCGACGAAGACCAGGCCCGGAGCGTAACAGACCAGGGTCAGCGCCGTGTTCTTCACGGCAGCCTGATCGAACTCTCCGCCCATAAAGAACAGACTGTACACCGGTTCGGCACACAGGATCAGGCCGAGCATGGCCGGCAGGGTAAAAATGGCGATCAGGGCCAGCGCAAAGCGGAGGGATTCCTGCAGACCGTCCCAGTCCTCGACCGCCGCCTGGCGACTCATGGCCGGCAAGGCGGCCTGAGCCAGCGACACGATAAAGATGCCCTGCGGAAACTCAAACAGCCGCTGCCCATAATAGAGATAAGAGACGCTCCCCTCCGGCAGGAAAGAGGCCATCAGACGGGTCACCACGACGTTGATCTGGTAGATGGCCACACCCGCAATCCCCGGCAGCATCAAAAGGACGATCCGCCGCAGCTTAAGATCGTCACGCCAAGACCAGTCGAAGCGGAAGCGGATCCGATAGCGTACCAGGGCCGGGTACTGCAGCAGCAGTTGCACCAGACCGCCGGCAATGACGCCGATCGCCAGCGCGGTCACCGGCTGCTGAAACATCTGCCCCAGCATCAGGGCGCTGACGATCATTGCAATATTGAGAAACAGCGGCGAGAGTGACGGCAGAAAGAAATGTCCGTGGACGTTCAGGATCCCGGTCACCAGGGCCAGCAGGCTGACCATCCCGATGTAGGGAAACATCAGACGATTGAGAGCATCGGTCAATTCCAGTTTTCCCGGCACATCGCCGAAGCCGTAACCGATCCCCTTGACGATCCAGGGCGAGGCAAAAATCCCGACCGCCACAACCATCATCATGACCAGCAACAGCAGGGTCACACAACGGTTTGCCAGCTTTTGCGCTTCCTCCGGCCCCTGCTGCTGATAAACTTCGGCAAAGATCGGCACAAAAGCCGCGGTCAAGGAGCCCTCACCGAAAAAACGCCTGAGCAGGTTGGGGATGGTAAAGGCCATAAAAAAGGCGTCCGTCGCAAACCCGGCCCCGAACAGACGCGCGACCACAACATCGCGCAGCAGTCCGGCGATCCGACTGCAGGCGGTGGCAACAGCCATGGACAACGTTGCAGTTGTTATTTTTCTTCTCTGACTCATCGCAATCCCGGGACCATGCCGTCCGGCACTTTATTATCTGATTTTAATCCAACCAAAAACGAACATAAGCTACCGGCATTACGCTTTTTTTAGAATTCTGATTGGCGTTTTTTAACTTGACTGGTCGACAGAGCAGTGGTATTAATCGCGCCGACCTGACGAAAATCCGAAAAACGGAACCTATACATCCCAAGGAGACAGCACAATGGCCAATCACAAATCCGCAATCAAGCGCAACAAACAAAATGCCACCCGCAACGCCCGCAACAACCATATCCGTTCAACCATGCGCACGCTGGTCAAGAATGTACGGGAGGCGGTTGCTGCCGGCGAAGCCGAGGCGGCGCAAACGGCGCTGGCAAAGGCGGTTCCCTACATCGACAAAACCGCAACCAAAGGTGTCATCCACAAGGCCACAGCCAGCCGTAAAATTTCGCGTCTGAGCAAGCTGGTCAACTCGCTGGCGTAGTCACCGGCGGCGACAAGCAATGTAAAAAGGGGCCGCCGACGGCCCCTTTTTTTTTGACAAAGCGGCGCTGCTTCACCGCTGTTTCTGCGTCAATTTCAGCAACAGCGCCTCCAGCAACGAAGCGGGATCGGCGCCACTGGATTTCATGGCCAGATCCGTTTCGAGGAAGAACGCGAACGCACAGCGGAAATCGATACTTGAAAAACGTTTGGCCTGCTGCAGCATTCCATCGATGAAAAACGGAGGCAATCCGACCAGGCCGGCCATCTCCCGGTTGCTCTTGCCCTTGACCTGCAATTCGCGCAGTTTCCAGAGCTGACGATAATGCCGCACCAGCAAAGAAAGAATCTTCAACGGTGCTTCGCCCTCGGTCAGCAGACTCTTGACCAAGGAAAAGGCCCGACCCGTCTCACCCCGGGCCACCGCATTGCCGATCTCAAAGACATTCTCGGAACGCGCGCTGCAGACAACGGCCTGCACGTCCGCTATGTCGATCAGCCGCTTCGCACCCAGATAGAGCTGCAGCTTGCTCAGTTCCGCTCGAACCTCCTGCAGATTGGTACCGACCAGCGAACAGAAAAGCGTCAGAGCATCTTCGGTGATGGCATAATTGTCGGCCGACAACTGCTCGCCGACAAATGCCGGCAACTGGTTTTCATACAGCGGCTTGAATTCGACGACCTGCCCGCGTTTTTTGAACATCTGGAAAAATTTTCGACGACTGTCTATTTTTTCTCCGGTCAGCAGCAGGCAGGTTTCGGGAGCCGGATGCTGCAGATAGTCCAGCAAACCATCCTGAACAGCGACCGGCAGCTGCTGGATGTTTTTCACCAGAACCAGGCGCCGGGGGGCAAAGACCGGAAGCGTGAGTGCCGTGGAGAGGATATCTTCGGCAAGGGCTTCCTTTGCCGAGAACTGGTGGTAATTGAAGTCCGCGGAGCCGTCGCCGAGCACGGCGGACTTGACCCGGCCGACGGCCTTCTCCACCAGATAAGCCTCCTGCCCGTAAATCAGCAGCAGTTCGGGAATCTGTTGTTGGCGCAGCGCACGCTCAAGTTCCGCGGGAGTCATGCGGCGACCTAAAAATCGGCCAGCAGACGGAACAGAAATTCCTCCGCCAGGCGGCGTTCAACTTCCCGGATCGCGGCATCTTCCAGGTCGGTCTGTACCGATTTGTCGGTATCTGTCAGGTACGGCTCCTGCCAGTCCAGTCGCTGCTGCCAGAGTAATTTGCCGTCGGCAGTCCGCCGCAGCTTTATGTCGACCGCCATCCGGGCACCATATTCCCGGATGGCGTCGTTCTGACCGTAGGAGAGCGCCGCGCTGCCGTACGAGAGGATGGTCCCTTCGACGACCGTATCAGCCTGCGCCTGATCCGCGACCAGCCGGATCGAAGCGACCCGGCTCAAAACCTCGGCAACGGCATCGGTCAAGCTGTTTTCCAGGCGCGGCTTCAGGGTCCGGTTGGTAAACAGCGGCAGATAGATAGCCTTGACTCCGTCCGGCAGCTCCCCGCCCCGCCCGGGAACCTGATAACCGCAGCCGGCACAGGCCAGCAGCAGCAGCATCGCCAGCAGCCGTTTCATCCGGAGACCACAATATTCACCAGCCGGCCCGGTACGCAGATCACTTTGCGAATCTGTTTTCCCTCGGTGAACCGTTGGACATTGGCATCCGCCAGTGCCGCGGCTTCAAGCGTCTGGTTATCCGCGTGCGCGGCAACGGAAACCTTACCGCGCACCTTGCCGTTGACCTGAACCACCAGGGTGAGCTCACTGGTCTTCAGGGCGGCCTCATCCCAGGTCGGCCAACCGGGAGCTTCAACGCCGGCCTGATGGCCAAGCGTTTCCCAAAGCTCCTCGCAGAGGTGCGGGACAAAGGGGGCCAGCAGGCGCACGACCGTTTCCAGCGCCTCGCGCAGCACCGGAGCGTCCTGCTCGCCGGGTTGAAAGGCATAGACGGCATTGACCAGTTCCATCACCGAGGCGATTGCGGTATTGAAGTGGAAGCGCCCGTCGATATCTTCGCTGACCTTTTTAATGGTCTGGTGGGTTTTTCTTCTGAGATCGGCAGCAGCCCCCTCAACCGGACCCAACGGGCCGCAGCCGCTGATCAGCTCAAGGTTATCGCCGACCGCTCTCCAGATTCTGCCGAGGAAACGGGAACAGCCTTCGACCCCCTGTTCGTTCCACTCCAGGTCCTTCTCGGGGGGAGCGGCAAACAGGGAGAAAAGCCGCGCCGTGTCCGCACCGTAGCGGTCGATCAACAGGTTCGGATCGACCACGTTCTTCTTCGACTTGCTCATTTTCTCGGTGCGACCGAATTCAACAGCGGCGCCGCACTCGCTGCAGGTGCTGTCCTTGACCTGTTCGGGATACAACCAGCCATGTTCCGGGCAACGCTGGGTCTCCATACAGACCATCCCCTGGGTCAGCAGGTTGGTAAAGGGTTCATCGACGTCCAAAAGGCCCAGATCGCGCAATACCTTGGTGAAAAAGCGGGCATAGAGCAGATGCATTACGGCATGCTCGATGCCGCCGATATACTGGTCGACCGGCAGCCAGTGATTGACGGCATGCCGATCCAGCGGTCCCGCGGAATAGTCCGGGCAGGCATAGCGGGCGAAATACCAGGAACTCTCGACGAAGGTATCGAAGGTATCGCTTTCCCGCCGGGCCGGCTTGCCGCAGCCGGGACAAGCGACGGCCAGAAATGCCTGATGGCGAGCCAGCGGGCTGCCCCCCTCTCCGGTCAGTTCGACATCTTCCGGCAGCAGCACCGGAAGATCCCGTTCGGGAACCGGCAGCGCACCGCAGTCGTCGCAGTAAATGATCGGAATCGGTGTTCCCCAGTAGCGCTGCCGGGAAACCCCCCAGTCCCGCAGACGATAATTGATCGTCTTGCGTCCTTCCTGACGTTGATCCAGATAGGCGGCGATGTTCTCTTTGGCGGTGTCGTTATCGATGCCGTCGAACGCTCCGGAATTGACCAGCAGTCCTTGGCCCGTCCAGGCTTCCGGCATCTGTTCGGGGTGGAAGGTTTCCCCTTGCGGCTGGATGACAACCCGGATCGGCAAACTGTATTTTCGGGCAAATTCGAAATCACGCTGGTCATGCGCCGGCACCGCCATCACCGCGCCGGTGCCATACTCCATCAAAACGAAATTGGCCAGGAAGATCGGAATCCGGTCACCGGTCGCCGGGTTGCTGCTGTACGATCCGGTAAACACTCCCAGCTTTTCAAGGTCGCCGCTGGTCCTCGCCAGCTTGTCCTGGCTGGCAACGGTCTGCAGGAAAGAATCCACCTTTGCCCGCTGTGCCGGTGTCACCAGGGCGGAAACCATCGGGTGCTCGGGCGCAAGGCTCATAAAGGTCGCGCCGAACAGGGTGTCGGGTCGCGTGGTGAACACCTTGAGCGTTGCATCGCTGTCGAGCACGGGAAATTCTATTTCGCAACCGTAGCTCCTGCCGATCCAGTTTCGCTGCATCGCCAGAACCCGCTCCGGCCAGCCGGTCAGTTGCTCGGTTCCGTCCAGCAGTTCGTCGGCATAGTCGGTGATCTTGAAAAACCACTGCTCAAGCTCTTTGGCCTCCACCAGGTTATTGCAGCGCCAGCAACACCCCTCTTCCACCTGTTCGTTGGCCAGAACCGTCCGACAATCGGGGCACCAGTTGACCGAGGAGCTCTTCTTGTAGGCAAGACCCTTTTCCAGCATCTTCAGGAAGATGAACTGTTCCCAGTGTGAATATTCCGCATCGCAGGTGGCAAATTCCCGTTGCCAGTCATAGGAGAGCCCCAGACGCTTGAGCTGCGCGCGCATGCTGTCGATATTTTCATAGGTCCATTTGCCGGGATGGGTGCCATGCTCGATCGCCGCGTTCTCCGCCGGCATGCCGAACGCGTCCCAGCCCATCGGATGCAGAACGTTGTAACCGCGCATGCGTTTATAGCGGGCAACGACATCGCCGATGGCATAGTTGCGCACATGACCCATATGGATTCTGCCGGACGGATAGGGAAACATTTCCAGCAGGTAATACTTTTCCCTGGAGACGTCCTCGGTTGCCCGGAAGCTCTGCCGTTGCTGCCAAGCCTGCTGCCACTTCTGTTCTATGTGACCTGGGGCGTATTGCTTTTCCATAAAACCTCCGTAGCGAGAGCTGTCGCTACTTTTCCCGTAACCGCGCTGAACGGGACATATAACACGAATACCGGCACAAGCCGGTATCGGATATCTCTGCTGAAATCAAAGCAGACCCTGCGAGCGGGGCCTGCCTGAGAACTGTCGTCTGCTGCACTTCTGTCGGTAACCGCTTTCGCCCTATTTCGCGCGATAGGTGATGCGCCCGCGGGTCAGATCGTAGGGAGAAAGTTCTACAGTAACACGGTCACCGGGCAGGATCCGAATGTAATATTTACGCATCTTTCCCGAAATGTGGGCAAGCACCACATGGTCATTGTCCAGCTTGACCCTGAACATTGCATTGGGCAACGGCTCAACGACAACGCCTTCTACTTCGATTGCTTCTTCCTTAGCCAAAAGTTCCTCCTGAACCCATACCTGAAAACAACTGTTGATTGGTCTGAAAATCGACTTATTACACGTTCACACCGGGCTGTCAAGCACGGCGCAATCAGGGTTTTCGTAGCCTAGCCGGAAACATCAAGCAGCCGGCGAACGACCTCGATAATCTTTGCCGTCTGGATCGGCTTGGTAATATATTCGTTCGCCCCCAGAGCCAGCGCACGGTCCCGGTCCTCCTGAGCGCCTTCGGTGGTGATAACCACAACCGGAACATCTTTGTACTGCGGATCGTTCCGGATCAGACTGACCAGCTTCAAGCCGTCCATGATCGGCATATTGATGTCGGTCAGGATCAGCTCGAATTTTTCCGCGGACAACTTTTTCAAGCCGCCGACGCCGTCGTTCGCCTCGACGATCTGCAAGCCGCGGATGCGCTTCAGGGCGAAGACGATAAGTTGTCTCATCGTCGGTGAATCTTCAACCACCAGTACTTTCATATTTGCCATAAACAACATCCCTCCTGACGATCAGGCGGCTCGATTAACAATCTCAGCCAAGAGTCTTTGCCATCCGGACAAAAAAACTGTCATGAAACACCGGACGGCTTCCTCGTTCAAGATGCAGCATGGCGGTAAAGATCGCCGTTGCCGCATGAGCACCGAGCAGATTGAACAGTTCCTCGTCGATATCGGAAAAGCTCTCTTTCTGCTGTAACAATTTGTAGATATTGATCACCCCGATGACATCCGGCCCGACCACCAGGGGGATGACCGCCGACGGTGCGGAAAAAACGTCCGCCGAGCCCTCCGGTTTGAGCAGGCGCCGCTCACCGGTCTGCACGATGGTGCCGATCACCCCCTCGCCGACCCGTACCGAAGCAACCAGGTTCGGGTCGGCGCCCTCGACCACCAGGGGGCGCAGCTGCTGTCGCGTCTCATCGAGCAGCATGATGGAAAACTGCTCGACACCGACCAGATTGAGCAAGATCTCCTGTATGATCCGAATGATTTCACTGATGTCCAGAGTCGAGTGCAGCTGATACGAGGAAATGTACAGGTTGGCCAGCAGGTTGTTTTCCGCCTCGATTTCACTGTAGCGGTTATCGTAATCCTGGTTTTCCTGCTCAATCGCCTTGATGCGGTCAAGGATTTCCCGCTTTTCGGATTCCAGGACAGTGATGCGATCCTGCAAATGGTCGAGGTCGCGACCCGGCCCGGTCTGGCCTGCTGACTGCTCAAGCTTCAGAACCTGATAGCGCAGACGTTCATTCTCCTTGAGCAGATCCTGAGTAAATTCAGCGCCCCTCTTGAACACCTGAAGAAATTCTTCAGCCCGCTGAGTCGCACCTGTGGTTTCATCGCGTTCGGACATTATGACCTCATGCAGGCTGCTGCTCGACCTGCGGCATGGAAAAACGGAACCATTCAGCCAGCCATTAAAAAAAACTGCGCCATCCTAGCAGGAGACTGTAAAAATTTCCAGCCTCGAAGCAACGACCGGGCAAATCTTTGCTTATTCCAGGCGGCAGCGCTCGAGAATGCCCTGCCACATCCCGGCCAAAGGCAAAACCTTTTCAACCATCCCGGTCGCGACCGCCTCTTTCGGCATCCCGTAAATGCTGCAACTCTCTTCGGCTTCGGAGAGAATTCTTCCGCCGTAAGCGCAGACGTTGCGGACCCCGGAGCTGCCGTCGTTGCCCATCCCCGTCAAGACCACAGCGAGGAGGTTGCGGGTATAAACAGCCGCTGCCGAGCGGAACAGCACATCGACCGACGGCGTATAGATCTGTTCCGGCGGGGGGCTGACGACGTGCACCACAACCCCGTCCGGCCGCCTCTGGAATTCAAGGTTGCGGCCTCCGGGGCAGATCAGTACCTGACCGGGCAACATCCGGTCGCCTTCGCAGGCTTCGCGAATCTCCAGCAGGGAATTCTCGTTGAGACGGGCGGCCAGGGAACGGGTGAAGCCGGGAGGCATATGCTGGGCAACGGCAAAGGCGACCGGGAGCTTCTCGCGGGCCGAAGCGAACAGTTGCTGCAGGGCCGGCGGTCCGCCGGTGGAGGCTCCGATCACCACCGCTGCCGCCGAATGATCGGACGCATCCGATCGCTGCGGCAGGGTCTCGGCAACCGTTTCCGCGGCAACGTGCTGCGGCACCATCTCACGCTGCGCCACGGCACGGACCTTCAGCTCCAGATCCTTCTCGATCGAATAGAGTTCTGGACTGACCGGCCGTCCCGGCTTGGCGACAAAATCGACGGCCCCCAGTTCCAGGGCTTTGAGGACATGGTGATCTTCGGAAAAAGAGGAGACGATGATGACCGGCGTCGGCATGCTCTGCATGATAATCCGCAGCATTCTGATTCCGCCCATGCCGGGCATCTGCAGATCCAGAGTGACCAGATCCGGCTTCAGATCGACCAGTTTGCGCAGACCCTCTTCGCCGCCCGACGCATAACCGGCGACTTCGACGCCCTCCATACCTTCGAGCATTTTCCCGATGGTCACCCGGCTGAAGGCGGAATCGTCAACCACCAGAACCCGAATGGAGCTAGCCACGTCCGCCTCCGTGCGCCGGAATCGGCCGCTGATAGACCATGTCGTGAATAAAGTGGCGTAACTCGAAGTCCGTGCTGATGTTCATCAGGGATTCGGAATGTCCCAACAGCAGAAAACCGCCCGGTGCCAATCGGTCGCGCAGGTTGGCAATCACCATCCGCTTGGAATCGAGATCGAAGTAGATGATGACGTTGCGGCAGAAAACCAGATCGACCGCTCCCAGCAGGGCAACCCGACGGCTGTCGAAGAGGTTCAAATGACTGATCGAAACCAGCTGTTTGACCCGGTCGTCGATTTTCCACTTCCCCTCGTTATCGGTACAGGGATGAAAATATTTCTGCAGGAAATAATCGTCCGTGACCCGAAAAGAGTTGGAACCGTACAGGCCGTGCCTGGCCTTGGCCAGGACTTCCTGACTGATATCGGTGCCGAAGACATTGAGGTTCCAGCCGCTCAGCTCGGGACGTTCCAGCAGCAACATGGCAACCGTATAGGGTTCCTCGCCGCTGGAACAGCCCGCACTCCAGATCCGCAGACTGCGATCACCCCGCCGTCTTTTTTCTTCGCAGAGTTCTGGAATGATCTCCTCGGTAAAGGTCTTAAGCTGGAAATCTTCACGAAAGAAGTAGGTTTCGTTGGTCGTCAGCAGATCGATAACGGCCGCAAGCTCCTGATCCTTTTCGCGGCCGTAGCGGAGCAGATAATAATAATCCCGGAAGTTGGACAGGCGATGCTGACTGAGCCGCTTATTCAGCCGTTTTTCAAGCAGGTATTTGGCATCAAGATCGAAGTGCAGGCCGCAATACTGATAGACGAAATCGCGCAGCAAGCGAAATTCCTCTTCATCCATCGGTATATCGGCTTTAAAAACAAACATGACCCGCTCAGCTCCCTGACCGCTGCAACTGAATCAATGTCTCTTGCAGCGCCTGACGGAGCAAAGCATCCTTCTCGACCGGTAACCGCTGCTCAATAAGCCGGCAACATGCTTCCCCGCACAGCCTGGCCATGACCTGCAGCGCATGAAGGCGCACATCCCGCTGCGGATGGGTAAACAGCTCGAGACCGTGGGCTTGCAGACAATCGCACCCGCCGTCGCGGGCCAGCAGATCGATCGCCGCCTTGACCACCTCCTCGTCCGGATGGCTCAAGGCTTTTTCGATGCGGGACCGGGCGGCATCGGCAGCCCTGGCCCGCAAGGTTTCCAGGGCGGCAATCACGACCAGGCCGACCGGGTCGTTTGCCGCCTGCAGGAGCAGCGGCTCAGCTTGCGGGTCGGAAATATCGGTCAGTGCGCGAACCGCCGCGGCACGCACCCAGGGGTCCTGGTCATCGACAGCCAGAGCCAGCGCCGGCAAGGCCTGCTCTGCCGGGCAGGTGCCAAGAGCGGCGGCGGAAAGCCGCCGCACATCGGCAACTTCATCCGTCAGCGCCAGGGTCAAAGCCTCGCTGTACTCTTGCGCCCCGCATCCACGCAGAGCCTTGATCGCTTCGCAGCGAACCTCCGCGGCCGGATCCTTCAACGCCATCAGCAACGCCGACGCGACGCGCGGCCGATCGGCCGAAGCGAGGACGCGGACGGCGCGCATGCGCACCGCTGCATCCGGCAGGACCAACAGCGGGGTCACCGCCGCGGCAACGGCCTCAAAA
Source organism: Geopsychrobacteraceae bacterium (assembly GCA_036396915.1). Classification (GTDB taxonomy): domain Bacteria; phylum Desulfobacterota; class Desulfuromonadia; order Desulfuromonadales; family Geopsychrobacteraceae; genus BM509. The sequence goes on from DASWJX010000283.1 coordinate 49,358, forward strand.
CTCTGCCGGTCAAACCGTGCCAGAGCGCTTGCGGCGGCATCGCAGATATCGGGACTTTCATCCTTGAGCAGCTCCACCAGGGGAGCAATCGCCTTGCGATGACCGATTTTCCCCAGGGTGACCGCCGCCGCATAACGGTGCTGAGGATCGCGAGAGTGCAGAGCATCCAGCGCCGGTTGCAGGCCTGCAACATGACCCAGTTCACCGGCCAGATAGATCAGGCAGAGCTCGGTCATCGGTGCAGGGTCCCGCTCCGCGTCCAGCAGTTGGGCAAAGAATCGCTCATGCTGGGCGCGAAAGGCGGCGACGATCTCTTCGCGTAATTGCTCGTCCTCCAGCAGCGGCAGCAGGGACCGGGCCGCCTTGTGCCCGCCGCTCAGAGCCAGAAGGCGGATCGCTGCCCGCTGCGTCTCGACGGAAGGTCCATGCAGCTGCTCGATCAGGCGTTCCGTCAGATCGTCCGGGACATCATGCAGCGCGTCCTTCACCGCCTCCGGAAGCGACCCGGCCAATCGGCCGAGTGAACGGAGCGAGGTTTCCCTGACCTTGCGCAGCGGATCGGTCAAGCCCTCGACCAGATACGGCAAGACCTCCACGCCGCCGAGCCGGCCGAAACAGTCCAGCAGTGCCTTGCGCAGCACCCGGTCGTTCAGAAAACGGCTCAAGCGAGCGATCGAAACGTCCTTGCCGATCGCTGACAGGGCCTCAAGAATGGTAAACCTGAGCCCGGTGTCCGCGTCGTCCATCAGATCGAGAAGGGGTTGTGCCGCGCTCTCCAGCGCCAGCTTGCCGAGGGTCTCAACGGCAGCGTAACGGACATTGATCTCCTCATCGGTCAAGGCGCTCAGCACGCCTTGCGCACAGCCGGGCCCGCCGATCTCGCCGAGGATATCGATGGCAAACTTGCGCACCTCCGGATCGGGGCAGGTGATTTCGGCGGTCAGGGCGGGAACGGCAAGCGAGCCGAGACTGACCAGAATTTCGATGGCGGAATTGCGCAGACCGGCATTTTCAGCATCGTGGAGCAGCTCGATGATGTCGGCCGTGAAAGACTGAACATCCGTAAGGGCGAGGAAGATCCTGACCGCCTCTTTACGAACCCGCCAATCCTGATCGCCGAAGGCCTGAACATAGAGCGCCACGGGAACCGGCCGCAGCCCGGACAGCAGCCGCACCGCCTGCAGACGATCCTCGACCGCGGAGGCATTGAGCAGACGGCTACTCTCCAATAACGTGTCATCCATAGTGATCGTTCCAAAAACAGAGGCAAACAACGGAAAGGGTTGCAAAATGCCCGGTCAGCACCGGAAGCGGCGGCAGGAGCTTGGAGTCTGTCAGACTATACGGTTGTGCGCCGGTCGTCAGCAAAATGTCGGAGCGCCCGGAGCAGAAAATCCTGCGGCTCAAGGTTCGCCGGTGCGATCCGCTCGGCAAGAATTCGTCGTCCTTCGGCCAGTTGATCCGCAAGATAAAGCGCCGGGTCGCCCGCTCTGATCCCCCGGTCGATCCGCTCCTGATGGTACAGAGCGATGTCGGCGATCAGCAGTCGCGCCAATTCTTCCGCCGCCCGGCCGGCGCCGACATCGGCCGGGCCGCGTTCTTCTTCCTGCGCCGAGCGGTAGAAGCCTGCTGAAGGCTCGTTCAGTTCAAGATCGGGGCAAAGCTCACGCAACAGAGGCAGCAGGCGGTCACCGATATGGTGCAATTCCAGATAGGCGTCCGCTCCATAGAGCGATGTCGGCCGCCGCTTGTAAGCCGTCTTATTATAAACCGAGGGCAGGAGAATGATTTTAACCGGTTTTTCAGCGGACTTGCGCTGAGCTTGTTCGATCAGTTCAAACGGAAAGGCCCCGGTCAGGGCCACGTCGAGCAACAGGATCCGGACCGGATGGTCCCGCAACAGACGCAGCGCCTCATCGCGTTCACTGCAGGTCAGGATCGACAGGCCGTCCTGGGCCAGCACGGCCTGCAACTCGGCAAAAGACTTGGGGCAACCGTGCGCAATCAGCACGGTTGCCGTTGCATCGATAGGCACCTCGACGTTGCATGATTGACGACATGCCGGGCAGCGCAGCGCTAAACGTTTTCCGGCATAACGCTGCGCGTCCAGACGCAGCGACGCCTGGCAAGCGGGACATTCAACAATCATGGGCGATGCCACCCCCGCCGCTGCCGGCGGTCAGGGCCGGTCGATGCAACTGCGCGCCGTCGATAACCTGGTCGCTGTCCAGAATCTTTTTCAAATCCAGCAACATATACAAACGCTCGCCATAACGGCAAACTCCGGGGAAAAACCGTGCATTTTCTCCGGAGAGATAATAGGGAGCCGGCTGGATCTCTTCACGGTCGCAGGTCCGAATTTCAGTGACCTCGTTGACAAGCAGGGCGATCATGCGCCCGGCCACCGCACAGATGATCATCCGCAGCCGGCTGTCCTGCTCCGTCACCGGAAGATCGAAGCGTCGCCGCAGATCAACGACCGGAATAACCGTGTTGCGCAGGGTGATAATGCCGTCAACATAAGCCGGTGCTTTGGGAACCGGGGTTAACGGCAGGGGGCGTATGATTTCACGGATACACATGATATCCAGCGCATAGTAGCCGCTGGCGACCCGCAGAAAAGCGAGCTTGACGTGCTGTGATGGTCCGTTTTCACCGGCTTCGGGTCGATGCTCTCTCATCAAAACAGCAGCCGATCAGATAAGCAGTTTTTCAATGGTTTCGATCACCATCGCTGACTTGAACGGCTTGGTAATATATTCATCGGCGCCGACCTGTTTGCCGTGCGCCATATCTTCCGGGGTCTTTTTGGCGGTCAACAATACCACCGGGATGTGCTGGGTGGCCGGATCGTTCTTGACCCTGGAACACACCTCGAAGCCGTCCAGTTCCGGCAACATGGCGTCCAGCAGGATCAGATCCGGCTTTTCCTCGGCAACGGCCTCCAGAGCGGCAATCCCGGTGGTAGCTCCACGGACCAGATAACCCTTGGTGGTCAAAAGAATGCTTTCCAGTTTCAACAAGCTTTCTTCGTCTTCAACAATCAGTATTTTTTTCTGCATAGAACCTACCCTCCACGATGTATTACTTCAAATCCAATGGCTTGGTCAAAGTCCGGATCGGCATCGACAAACCTACAGCACCACAGGAGCCGGCGCTTCGATCGCCATCACCTTCTCCGCGTCCAGCAGAATCAGCATCCGACCTTGAAGCCGACCGACGCCGGCAACAAAATCACCGGCCGGCGCGTTCAGCATCAAAGGCGGTGACTCCAGCAGATCACTGTTGATCCTGGCAACCTGGCCCACCTTATCAACCAGCAAGCCGATCCGCTGCTCTGCGACGGTGCAAACGATAACCCGCTGCTGACTGTCGTCGCCGGGCGCGGCCAGGGACAGGCGGCGTCGCAGATCGATGACCGGGACAATCACTCCGCGCAATGAAACGATCCCCAACAAATAATCCGGGACCTGAGGCAGTTCGGTCAGATGACGCGGTCGAATCAACTCCAGAACGATCGACAACTCCAGGGCATATTCTTCCCGGCCCATAAAAAAAGTCAGCCACTGTACCGTCTGCTCCTCGCAGCCACTCTTCTGCAGCAGGTTTTGCGCATATTCCTCTTCGCTTGCTGTCGTCAGGCCGGTTTCGCAATTCCAGAAGCTCTCCAGCGTCGCCACGGGAGAACCTTCGTCAAGCGCAAGCGGTGCCGGCAAGCGGCTTTGCTGCTCGTCCGCTTCGGTTGCAGCATTTTGCAAACGGGCTTTCTTCCTGATTTCGGCAAGATCCATTATTTACCTGAGCAGCTGATCGTCACACAGACCGCATGGAGTTGGGCAATTATAGCAGAATTTCATCTGCCGCCCGAGAGTAAAAAGAATTAATTTTGAGCTGCGAAGCACAAGATACTTTCAGAGTTCTCGCAACTCTGCGACGACCTCTGCGATGATATCCGCGTCGATCCGGACGCTGCCGCGGCCGAACCCTTCCAGAAGCGCCAGCGCGGCAACCTGATTGATCTTTCGCGGGATGCCGCCGCTGAACAGGGCAACATCCCTGATCGCCTCGGCCTGAAACAGATCCTCCGAACCGCCGGCGCAGCGTATTCTGTGCCGTAGATACAATCCGGCTTCGGCTTCATTCAGAGGTCCCAGATCGAAATGGATGCCGATGCGCTGGCGCAGCGGCTCATAGACCGGATGCGCAAGGCGGGTCCGCAGTTCCGGCTGCCCCATCAGGACGACACTGAGCAGATTTCCGTCATCCAGTTGAAAATTCGTCAACAGGCGGATCTCATCAAAGGTATCCTTGTGCGGAATCAACTGCGCTTCATCAATGATCAGCACCGGATGAACCCCCTCCCGGTA
>DASWJX010000284.1:0-2341 GCA_036396915.1 Geopsychrobacteraceae bacterium
GCTCTTTCTGGTATTCGTCCCAGTCGGTGATCTTCCTGCGGGCCACGCCGGATTCGATGGCTGCCTTGGCAACTGCGGGCGCGACGGTTTCTATCAGCCTGGGATCCAGCGGCTTGGGAATGATATACTCCTTCCCAAATCGGATATGAGCGACATTGTATGCAAGGTTGACCATCTCTGGAACGGGCTGCCTTGCGAGGTCAGCCAGGGCGCGCACAGCCGCCAGTTTCATTTCTTCGGTGATTGAGGTGGCCTGAACGTCGAGGGCACCCCGGAAGATGAATGGAAAACCCAATACATTGTTGACCTGGTTCGGATAATCCGACCTTCCTGTGGCCATCACAATGTCTTTCCGGGCAGATACGGCAGTCTGATAGTCTATTTCGGGATCAGGATTGGCAAGCGCAAACACGACCGGACGCCTGGCCATGGTCTTGAGCATCCTGGGGGTGAGTATGCCTCCTTTCGACAGCCCGATGAAGACATCCGCATTCTTCAGAGCCGCAGCCAGCGACGGATGCCGGGCCTTCGTGGCGAAGTATTGCTTGTGCGGGTCGAGGTCGTGCCGGCCGTCATGGATCAGGCCTTTGCTGTCGAACATGACCACCAGGTCTTTGTTGGCGCCGAGCTGGCAAAAGAGTCGGGCGCATGAAATGGCCGCCGCTCCGGCTCCCGAGACAACGAAGCGAACCTTGTCAATCTTTTTCTTAACGAGATCCAGGGCGTTGATCAGGGCCGCTGCGGTGATGATGGCCGTCCCATGCTGATCGTCATGCATGACGGGGATCTTCAACACCTTCTTCAGCTCCGACTCGATCTCGAAGCAATCGGGGGCCTTGATGTCTTCCAGGTTTATGCCGCCAAAGGTTGGCTCGAGGGCCTTGACGACCCGGACGAACTCGGCGGGATCGTCGACGTCAAGTTCAATGTCAAAAACATCAATGTCGGCGAATATCTTGAACAGGAGCCCTTTCCCTTCCATCACAGGCTTTGCAGCCTCAGGACCGATGTTTCCCAGTCCCAGGACTGCAGTCCCGTTGGTGATCACCGCCACGAGATTGCCTTTTGCGGTGTACTTATACACGTTTGCCCTGGACTTCTCGATTTCCCTGCATGGCTCGGCGACACCGGGTGAATAGGCCAGGGCCAGGTCACGCTGGGTCTTGGTCTCCTTTGTCGGCACTACCTCGATCTTGCCGGGCCGGCCTAACCGGTGATAATCCAGCGCATCCTGTTTCCGTATCTTCTTCATGATATGTGCATGGCTGTTAAGTCTTCCGGCGCAGGGCCCGAAGACCGGCTGATGGAATTAACGGAAACTGCAAAAGTAACGTTGTCTGGACGAATCAGAAGCGCGGGCAATGCGTGATCCTGCGCTTGGCGGATACGCAGCCGTTATAGGAAAGGGAAAGCTCGAAGGCGCCCTGGCCCTGATTGGCCTTGGAGGCGTCTGAGACGGTGATGTCATAGCTGACACCGAATACGATATTATCAATCTCGAGCCCTACGAGGGCAAGCACGGCATCTCGATTCCTGTACCAGACACCGAGGTAAAGCGAGGCGTCTTCCATGTGATATCCCAGGGATGCTCCGGCATCAAGCTCTTCGGCCTTGCCTTGTGTCATGTATAGAAAGGAGGGAGAAATGCTCATCTGGTCATTGATTCCCATGCTGAACCCGCCTTGCATGAGAAAGCGCGAGTAAACCCTGTTTTCCGGATTGTTCAGGAAGGTCTGAACGGGCTTGAGCACGTGGTACAGGGCTCCTCCAATGCTGTAGCTGAGGTTTTCGGAAATGATGGCGCTGTAATGCAGGCCCGCATTGATGTCGCCGTAATTGCTTCCCGGAAAGAAGTTTTCGTCGCTTGGCAGAGAAGGGTTGGACCCGCCGGCGTCGATCTGGTTGGCGAATATGAGCTTATGGAAGTCGAGGCTAAGCTGATTGTATGAAAATGCGAAGCCGCCGGAAAGAATATGCTTTTCAGACAAGGCCTTGTGGTAAGCCAGTGACAGGTCAATGTTGAGATGGCCGAGGCTGCCGTCACCCGCGACGTCGTTCATAAGGATCAGCCCGATGCCGACTGCGTCTCCGCCGAGCCTGGGCTTCCAGAGGGCGGCATCGAATCCTGCGGAAAAGGTATGGTACGGCGCCGGAATCTTTGACCACTGGCTCCTGAAGTTCAGCGCGGCCCGATAGGTACATTGAAGCTTCCCGGTAAGCGAGGGATTGAGGGTCAGCGGGGAGGCATTGAATTGCGTGAAGTGAATATCCTGGCCGAAGGCAGCAATGCCCCAACACCCCACGGCTATTACAGCCGCCGATCGCTTAAGATAGTTCAACT
>DASWJX010000285.1:0-1597 GCA_036396915.1 Geopsychrobacteraceae bacterium
CCTCTTTCTGCCGGTCCGCTTCGCCTATCTCCTGCAGGTCAAGGCAATTGGCGTAGGTCTTGTCCGCGATCTCCCGGAATACCGGCGCGGCCACATGGCTGCCGTAATACACACCACGGGATGGTTCGTTGACCACCACGATGCAGGAATAAACTGGGTCGTTCGCGGGAAAATAACCCACGAAGGAGGCGCGGTAGATATTGCGGTAACCGTTCTTTTGATCCGCGATCAACGCTGTGCCGGTCTTTCCGGCTATCTTGTATGAATCGCTCCTGATATTTCTGGCAGTGCCTGACTCGACCACACCTTCAAGCAGGGACTTGAGCTGCCTGGCAATCGATCTTGAGCAGATCCGCTCGTCGGGTTCCGGGGGGCCGAAGCTGCTGACCGTCTTTCCGAAGGCCTGCAGCTCCCTGACCAGGTAAGGCGCTACCCTGAGACCTTCATTGGCAATGGCATTGTAAAACGTGAGCAACTGCAAAGCGGTCAGCCTGACCTCATAGCCTACCGACATCCATGGTATGGAAACGGCGCTCCATCCCAAATCGCCCGGCTCCCTGACAAACGGGATGCCTTCGCCGGGAAGCCGAATTCCTGACTGGCGTAGAATGCCTGCCTTCTTCAGATGCTTCACAAATTTTTCGGGCTGACGGGAATAATGCTCATAGGCCAGCTTGGATATGCCCACATTGGAAGAAATCTCGAACGCGTGCCGCACACTGATCACCCCGTGATCGTGGGCTTCGGCGTCGCGCATGATCCTGTCGTAATAGCGGAACTTTCCATTGCCGATGTCCACCTCATCATCGAGCTTCACAAGGTCGTCTTCGAGAAGGGCCAGCATGGTGGCCAGCTTGAAGGTTGACCCCGGTTCGGCGCTTTCTCCAATGGCATAGTTGTACCGTTCCCAGTAAGATCCGTCCGCCATTTTGCCCAGATTGGCTATGGCCTTGATCTTTCCTGACTTCACCTCCATTACGATCACGCAGCCGTTTTGCGCATCATGGCGGATCAATGCGCCAAGCAGCGCCTTCTCACTGACATCCTGAATGTTCACGTTGACGGTGGTGAGCAGGTCGAGGCCGTTGGTCGGTTCAATCTCATTATCGTCATTGAGCGGCATCCAGGTGCCGCCCGAGATGCGCTGCATGAGTCTTTTGCCGTCCCTGCCGGCCAGTTGCTCGTTGAAGCTCGCCTCGAGCCCGACCGACTGGGCGCCTTGTTCGTTCCGGGCATACCCAATGGTCCGGTGCGCGAGCATCCCGTAGGGGAGATTTCTCTTGTTCGACTGGAGGGCGATGAGGCCGCCCCTGTATCGGCCGTTCCTGAAAACCGGCCAGCTCCGGATCTCCTGCAGCTCATGATAGGTCACCTTCCGCCGGATCAAGTAATAGCGGTTTCCGGCCCGACGGGCTTCGAGCAATTGGCGGCGGTGGTCGGATCTGGAGGCATCGCCAAAGAACCGGGACATCAGCAGGGCCAGGGAATCAATCTCCGACCTGATCAGCTCTTCGGTGGCAACGGTGGCATCCCATCGCAGCTCGAAATAGGCGAGTGACGTGGCCAGCAGATCGCCGTCTTCCGAGTAAATGTTTCC
>DASWJX010000286.1:0-1891 GCA_036396915.1 Geopsychrobacteraceae bacterium
CGTCACGATCAGAGACCAGGGGATGCTCCGCTTTGACGCTGCGCAACGGGATACGTGAAACCATCATCGGCAGATTGGCGTAGACGGTAACGGCCAGCGGCAATCCGGTCTCGCGATTGAGAACCGCAGTCAGGTTGTCACGGTCGTCTTCGACATACAGGGTCGCCGCCGAGAGGCCCAGCTCACGCCAGGCGCAGGCGGCCTGGCTGTTGGTGGTAAAGAGCCGATAACCGCTTTCCAGGGCCAGCCCTTCTGTTCCGGTAAACAACATCAGCTGGCCGATATTCTGCAGGCGAAAGCGTCGGAAGCCGGATGCGATCAAAATGTTAATTTCTGCCTGAAACGCCGGCCAGTCGTCGTCGAAAATTGCCAGCGGCAGGTCCCAGAGGATTTTTTCCGGGGTCCTGACGGCAGTACGACTGACAGCTGAAACCCTCGAACCGGCCTCGGGGGAGAGTGGCAGGATCAACTCGTCAACCCCCTCCTGCTTGAGCAGCGAGAGGTCATGCAGGTTGCCAAGGGCGACGGCAAGGCGCGGGGTTGCGACCGGTGACGTCCCGGCCGGGGCCAGATCCGCCATGGCTTTTCGGCGATGATCAGTGCGGGCCTCATGCTGGCGGCCTGCGACGAGGTCAGCCAGCTCCTGGTAAAATTCGCGGCGCACGGCGTTGAGGCGGCTGAGCGGCAAGATGACGGCCGGCAGCGGCCCGCATTCGAGATGTCCGAGCACCAGCGGCAGCTGGCCGGTTTTGCCGAAGACCTTGGCCAGCACCTCATGCGACAGCGGCCGATCGGTTGCCGGGAATGATTCAAGCGTATAATGGCGGGCCAGCGACAGACCATGACAGGCGGCCGTCACTTCGATGCGGTCCGCTGTCGGCATGGCAATAGCGAGATCGACCACCGCCTCCCCGGGAGAGACGCTCTCCAGGCGCTTGCGGCAAGCCGACTGGCTCAGGTTAAAGGCCTTGCCTGAAGACACCTTGTAGATGCGGTCGCCGAGGCGAAAGCTATTATCCGGCGGCGCACCGACGGCAACGCGTTGACCTGCGTTAGCCCGGTTGACCGGTTTGTCGCCAAGGCGCAGGTCACGAATCGTAAACGCCGCGCCCGGTTTGTCGGTGGCCGGCTGGATGCGCAGACGATCTCCCAGGTGCACCGGGTCGCGCGGGACAAAAGCGAGCAGGCCCGCCTCACAGCGTTCGACGCTGCCGATCAGGCGTCCGGTGGCGCCATGGACGCCGGGGTTGACCATGTCAGCGGCAGAATCGCCTGGCAGGAAGCCACGGGTCGGCTGGCGACCGAAGGATTCCTTGAGCAGCTCTTTTCCTGCATCAATTGCTGCCGGGCGTTCCCGCTCCGCAGCATCGAGGACCATGCGGTACGCCTGAATGACGTTTGCCACATATTCGGCGCTCTTCATGCGCCCCTCGATCTTGAAGCTCATGACCCCTGCGGCGGCAAGCTCAGGGAGCAGGTCGATCGCCGACAGGTCGTTGGGTGAAAAGTAGTAACCGTCTTTGCCTTTGTGATGGTAACGCCGCCGGCAGGGCTGGGCGCAACGGCCGCGATTGCCGCTCATGCCGCCGAGCCAGGAGGAGAAGCTGCACTGGCCGGAGAGGGAGAAGCAGTGGGCGCCATGGATAAAGTGTTCGAGGTCGAGGCTGGTTTCGCGCTTGATCGCCGCGATCTCCGCCAGACTCAACTCGCGGGCAAGCACCGCGCGGGAGAAGCCAAGCCGCTCCGCCATGCGCACTCCGGCGGCATTATGAATGGTCAGCTGCGTCGAGGCATGCAGCTCCAGGCCTGGGAAATGGCGCCTGGCAAGGCGCCAGACACCCAGATCCTGAAGGATCACCGCATCGATGCCGATCGCTTCAACGGCGGCCAG
>DASWJX010000287.1:0-20089 GCA_036396915.1 Geopsychrobacteraceae bacterium
CGAGCGGCCGACGACCCTCAAGCCGCAGGTTTCCAGCAGCGTCGTTAATTGTCCGGTCGTGAAAATCTGCTTGTGCCGATAGGGTTTCGGAGAATAGCAACGGCCCAACAGCAGGGGCTTGCTCCCCAGGCTGAAACGGTACGACCATTCGCTGGCGCGGTAGAAGAAGGTCTCGCGTGACGGGGTATCGAGAAACAGGTGGCCGCCCGGCTTGATGAGCCGAAATGCGCCGGTCAGGGTCGCGACGGGGAAGTTGACGTGCTCCAGCGTGTCCCAGAGCGTCACGACATCGAAGCAGTCGGCAAAGCCGTTCTGCCAGTAGGGATCGTCGACCAGCTCAGGTCTCGGCGACAGCTGGTACCTTTCTAATGCGAACTCGCGGAAGATCTGCTGCGGCTCGATGCCCTGCACTTCGGCGCCCTGGTCCCTGAGCAGCGCCGGGAACAGTCCGGCCCCGCAACCGATGTCAAGACAACGCGCCCCCGCAAGCGGCGCATGCGCTGCTACGAACTGCAGATGCTGCTTGAGCTGGACGGAGTTTTGCGGCAGTCGGCTGTCGATGAAGTTGCGGGCCTGTGCCGTCAGCAGAGAGGTTTCCGGCTGCTCAGCCGGATAATCATCAAGCGCGTCGATGTAATGAAAATCGCAAGAAGCGCAGGCATACAGCGACATCTGTTTCAATCGGTATTTCGGTGCGGCGGCGGTTTCCCCGCAGAGCTTGCACCGGCAAAAATCGTACATGGTCACTCCTTCAAACGTGAGGGTCGCGCCTCAGCACAGTTCCCGCCACGCATCGATCAGCGGAAAATAGAGCGCCGCCCGCACCCGGTATTCCGGCTCCATGGCCCGCAACAGGGCGGCATAGCTGTCCATCTGCCCCCGGTAGTGTTCGGCCTCGCGAAGCAGAAAGGCGCTTTGCGTCTCCCCCGCCCGCGGCGAACTGGTCTTGTAATCGATCACCCAGCGCTCCCCGTCGGCAATAAAGGTCCGGTCGATGCTCGCATGGGTCAGGCGTCCGTCCACCAGCCCGGTCAGGGCCAGCTCGCAGGCGGCCCGCTGGTGGCTGTTGAGAATCCAGCGGCCGCGCGGGCTGGCCAGGGTCATCTCCACCGCCTCAATGGTCCTGTCGACGGCGGATTCCTGTTCAGCGCTCGGCACGCCGAGCGCGCCGAGCTGGCGGCCGACCATCTGCTTACGCCGGTCGGCATCGAGCTCGCGCCAGCCATCCGCCCCCTGCCCGGCGATCCGTTCCAGCAGGTTGTGCACCAGGGTGCCGATATGCCGCCGCGACTGCTGCTCCCAACCGGTGAAGATGAAATTCTCCCGCTCCTGCGCGCCGGCATCGGACGCCATGCCGGCCTCGGTCATCTTCGGCAGCGGCGCCGCGCTCAGTTCCGGACCGTGCCAGTCGAGCGGCAAGCGCTTCAGGGGCAGGACGATGGCGGATTCCGCCTGCCGCGGCGCCGTGACGGCAGTGGCGGAAAATTCCCCTTCCACCACCGGCCAGAGGGTTTCCAGCAGCGAACCGCGCTCGGGCTTCAGATCCCCCCTGGCGTTTTCCCGCGCCGAACCGATCAGATGCAAACGGCTTTTGGCGCGGGTCGCCGCGACATAGAGCAGCCGGGCGGTTTCCAGATCCTGTTTCTGTTTTTCCAGGTCGCCGATCATTTGGTAGATCGGATCCTGATCGCTGCCGTCGCGCGGGGCGATGGGCGCCAGCAACAGACCGAAATCGGGATGTTCCAGCCAGCGCAGCAGAGCGGAATCGCCGCCGCGCGGTTTGCGCCCCAGGCCGGGCAGGATCACCTGGTCGAACTCTAAGCCCTTGGCCTTGTGGATGGTCATCACCTGCAGGCGGTCATCGGCCTGCGCATCGGGCGCGGCGAACAGTTTTTCCAGACCCCGGGCCAAGCTGTCCAGGGCCGGCAGGTCGCCCCCCTGCTGCAGGGTTTCGAGAAGATCGAAGACCAGCGCGGCGTCCTCCACCCCCTCGTGGTCGTAACAGGCCGGTCCGCCCAGCGCCAGCCAGCACCCCTCCACCAGCCGCCGCAGCGGCAGGCGGCCGCGCCGGGCCAGACCCGCTGCCAGGATCGGCAGGAGCCGCGCCACCCGCGCCTGCCCGTCGGCGGACAGTTTTTGCATCCGCGCGCTGTCCTGCAGCAGGGTCGGCACGGTCGTCTGCCCGGCCTCGGCAACCAGGGCGTGCAGATCGTCGAGCCGCAGCGCACACCAGGGCGCCCGCAGCAGCGACAACCAGGCGAGTCGGTCGGCGCGATGCAGCAAGGCCCGGGTCAGGGCCAGAATATCGAGAGCGGCCGGTCGTTCGCCCAGCAGGTCGATATCCTTGGCCTGATAGGCGACGCGGTGGCGGCGCAGCATCTGTAAAATGCCCGGCAGGTGGCTTCGGTTGCGCACCAGAATCGCCAGCTTCTGCCGCGGATCCTGCTGCTGCGCCTGGCGCACCAGTTTTAGCACCAGCTCGGCTTCGGCGGCGTCGTCCCGGCCGTTGAACGCATGCAGCCGGCAGGCGGCGCCCGGCAGCGCCTGGTGCACGGCCACCGCTTCCGCCAGCGGCACGGCGCCGCTCGCCTCGTCGACCGCGCCGGGGAAGATCGCGGCAAAGCTGCGGTTGACCCAGGCGACGATCCCCTGCTGGGAACGGAAATTACAGCTCAGTTGCAACGGCTCCAGAAGCGGCCCGTCGTCCCCGAGACCCCCCTGAAAGGTGCGCAGAAACAGTCCGACCTCGGCCTCGCGGAAGCGGTAAATCGACTGCATCGGATCGCCGACCAGAAACAGGCTCCGGCCGTCGCCGGCCTGCCAGCCGACGGTCAGGGTTTTCAGCAGATCGTACTGCAGCCAGGAGGTGTCCTGAAATTCGTCGACCAGAATATGCTGCAGGTTGTTGTCGAGCTTCAGCAGCAGGTCGGAGGGGTCGTCGACGCTGCCGAGAGCCTGCTGCGCCTTGAGGGCGATCTCCGAAAAATCGGACTGCCCCTCGCCGCGGAACACCAGCCACAACTCCCCCACCAGCAGCGGCAGCAGTTCGATCAGGGCCTGCAGCACCTGCCACTGGTCCCCGGCATAGCGGGCAGCGGGCAGTGCACGGGTGCGCGCCAGACGGGCCACAAACGCGGGGTGGGCGTCCAGCGCGGTCAGCAGCTGCTGCATCCGCTCCTTGGCCGCTCGGTCGCCGGTCGGAAAACCGAGCTTGACGTTCACGCCGCCCGGCTTGCGCAGCTCCCCCTTGCCGGTCAACAGCAGATCGGCCAGCCCCTGCCAGACGGGCAGATGTTCGATCTCCGCCGCCGGCAGCCACTCCAGATCGGTCAGATAGAGCAGCGGCCGCTCGCCCTGGTCCCAGAGGTTCGCCGCGGCGCTGCGCCCGCAGGCCAGCAACTCCTCGCCCAGGCCGTCGGGCAGCAGTCGGGACAGCTCGTCCAGAACACTCTCCACCAAGTGCCTGAGGCCCGTTTCCAGCAACTGCCGCGGATCCTGGCCGCGGATGCCGAGCAGGTGGCGCAGCCACTGATCGCGCTTGCGCAGCATGTCGACCAGCATCTGCTGCAGCCGATCCATCCGGTTGTCGAGATGGGCCAGCAGCAGGGCAATCTGTGCGCTGCCGGGCTGGTCGCTTCCCAGCCGGGACAGCAGGTTTTCCGCGGCGCCCAGATAAAGCTGATCCGGATGTTCGGCCAGTTCCGGCACCCCGCCGAAGCGGGTCAACCAGGGCATCTTGCGCACCAGCGACGCGTTGAAGCTGTCGATGGTCTGGATGGAGAGCAGCGACGGATTCTGCAGCAGCTGCCAGGCGTGCTTTTGATCCTGGCGCAGGGCCTGCCGGGCCAGGCTCCAGGTCAACTGTTTGTGGGGTTCGGCGGGCTGCTCCAGGCGGGCGGATTCAAGGGCCTGCAGCAGCCGCTGGCGCATCTCAGCCGCCGCCTTGCGGGTGAAGGTGATGGCCAGAATCTGCTGCGGCCGTTCAACCCGGCCGAGCAGGCCGAGAAAACGCTGGATCAGCAGTTCGGTCTTGCCCGATCCGGCCGGGGCCTGGACGATGAAGGAGCGCCGCGGATCGATGGCGGCGGAGCGCTGCTGCCGGTCGACAATCGCTGCCTGGGTCATGCGCTCACCTCCCCGGCAGCCGTTTCGTAGCGGGCCTCGGCAATCCGGCAGAGTCCCGCCAGATCGCAGAATTGACAAGCCTTCTCGTAACTGACCGGGTTGACACTCGCCTCGCCGTTGACATAATCGGCGGCCAGCTGTTCCAACTGCCGCCGCCAATGCTCGCGAAGCTGCGACCAGTTTTCCAGCCCCAGCTCCTGCAGCGCTTTACTGGCGGCGACACCCGGCACCCTGGGCAGCAAGCCGTCCTCGCGGGCAATGCCGACCAGCTTGCAGGCGCCGCGCCGCACCTGGGCGAAGGCGACCGCGTCCGCTTCACTTCCGGCAGCGGCGACCGCATAGATCGGCAGCTGCGGTTCCAGCAGACGCGCGCCGAGCAGGCCATCGGCGCTGACCAGGCCGGTTTTATAATCGAGAATCACCCGGCTGCCGTCCGGCAACTGATCGATCCGGTCGACGACGGTGCGGATTTGCAGCGGTCCGATCTGTTCATAATGTTCCTGTTCCAGCTCCAGCACCGCGAAGGGCTCGCGATCCGCTTCGACTACCGTCAGCCATTCCTGCACCAGCCCCTGCAGCCGCGCCTGCTCCAGTTGCAAAAGAGCCGGCGGCGGCTGGACCTGTCCGGCGAAGAACTCTTCAAGCGCTGTTGCGATGTGCCGCTCGATCCGCGCCGCACGCTCGTCGGCGTCCAGCGCCAAAAGCTGCCGCTGCTCCCGCACATCGCTCCAGAAATGTTCCAGCGAGCGGTGCAGCAGATCGCCGCGCGTCATGGCATCGAGGCCGGGCTGCGCCTGCTCGAATTCATGCCCGCGCAGCCGGTAATGGGCAAAGGCCCGGAACGGGCACAAGGCCTGATCCTTCAAGATTCCAGTGCCGCCTTCCCCCCGCTCGGACGCCAGATGCGGACCGCGGCAATCGGTCTCTTCCAGCAGCGGCGGCGCTGAGCTTTGCAGGCGGCGGAGCGGATCGTGAGCGGCAAAGCGGGGCGCTTCGGCGGCAGCGAGATCGGCAATCAGCGGACTGGGGCGCAGCTCGCAATCGCCGTCGCGCAGCGGATAGCTGAACAGCAGGTTGGGGCTTGCCGCCTTGAGCCGGCTGACCACCCGGCGGGCAAAATCGAGTTCGCGGTCCGCTCCGGCGTGCGGCATGCCGTGCTGCAGCTGAAGGTCGATCGGCAGGAACGGGTTCGGCCGGGGCGGCGCCGGCAGGGTTTCTTCGCTCATCCCCATCACCCAGAGATGGTCGAAGGCCAGCCCGGCCGATTCGAGCAGACCGACCACCTGCACCGGACCGGTGGCCGCTTCCGTCTGGAACTCGATCTCTCCGGCCAGGCGCCGCAGCAGACCCAGCGCGCGCCGGCGGTCGATCGGGCGCGAGACCGGGTCGAGGGAGGCCAGCGCCGGCAGCAGCTTGTCCCGCCAGGCCTTGACCATCTGGTATTCGCTGCTCGACAGGCTGCGTTCCCCGGGCCAGCCGACCTCCTGCAGCAGCCGGTCGAACTGCCCCGCCCATTCCCCCGGCAAGCGTCTGGAGCTGTCGGCCAGCCCCTTGAGCAGCGGCTGGAAACAGGCGGCGACGGCGACCGCCCGCTGCTCTTGCGCGGCCAGCTCGGCCAGCCGTTTAAAAGCGATGCCCTGGCGGCGGAAGGAGCGCAGCCAGACGTCCAGTTTGGCCCGCTGGTCCGCTTCGGATTGACTGCCGCCCAGGTAGGGGGTCCGCAGCAGAAACCCGGCCTGATCGATGCTCAGGCGGAAGCCGGCGCCGAGTATTTCCAGGGCGGCGTGAATCGGCCCCAGCTCCTTGAGCGGCGCGCCGAGCGACAGGCTGAAGGCTGATTCGTCTTCGCCGAGGGCGACCGACGCGGCCGGATCGATCTGGTCGCGAAACACCCGTTCGATCCGCTGGCGGCGCATCTGCAGATCGGGAACCACGACACCGATCGCGGCGACGCCCTGCTCAAGCAGCTGCCGGGCCCAGCGGGCCGCCTGTTCGATTTCCTGCCGCGCATCGCTGCAGGCCAGACGCTGAACGGCGGCCGCCGGCTGCGCTTCGGGCTGGAGATCGAGAAGCTGACCGCCCTGCTGTTCGACAGCCTCGCGCAGACCCTGCAGCACCGGACTCCACTGATCGAAGCCGGCCAGCAGCACCTGGCGGGGGACGGCAAGCCGTCCCGCTTTGATGGCGGCGAAAATCAGCTCCGGCAGATCGGCGCGGTCGAGCCACTGCTGCTGCCGGCAGCGCTCCTGATAGCGGCGCCGCCACTGCTGAAAAACCCGCTGATCCTCGGTCAGTGCACGCCCCTCCAGCCGGCAGCGATACGCGCTCAGCAGCTGATGCGCTTCCTGGGCCTTGCGCGCCGTGGCGGACAGCTGCAGCAGTTCCAGTTCGCTGCCGGCGGACTCCTCCTCGATCAGCTGTTCCCACAGCCGCAGGGCGGGAAAACCGTCGAGCAGATGCCGGCTTTCGTCCAGCGCGGCGAGACTGCGGGACAGCCAGCCGTCCAGACTGATCATCTGCGGCGTCGGCCAGACGGTTTTCCCCAGACCCTGCATCGCGCTGTCGAAGGCGCAACGCAGATGCCGGGCCAAACGTTTGTTGGCAGTCAGGATCAAAGCGCCCGCGGCGGCGGCCTCGACCAGGCGGGCGTGAAAATCATTCAAAACGGTTCCCTCCGGGAGGATGCAAATAGATGCCGGAGTCTACACCGCGAGCGCTGGAACTGGCAACGACTCAGTCGTTGTATTTCAGCGCCAGGTAACGCGTCCCCTCGCCCTGCTTGATCAGCAACAAGCGCATCTCGCCTTTTTTCCCCTTGAGCAGTTTGCGGGCCTGCGCGACGTCGGTCACCGGCTGCCGGTCGATTTCGAGAATCAGACCGCCGCGCTGGATGCCGGCCCGCTCGGCCGGGGAGCCGCTCTCCACCGCCGAGACCAGCACGCCGGTTTCTTCTTCATAGCCCAGCCGCGCGGCCAGTTCCGGGGTCAGCTCCTGCAGACTCAGGCCGAGTTCCGACAGTTCGGAACTGCCGTCGGTGCGGGCCGACTCCTTAGCATCCTGCGCGCCGATGGTGACCGCGACCTCCTTGCGGTCGCCGTTGCGCTGGATCAGCAGCCGGACCCTGGTTCCCGGCGCGGTCAGGGCGATGCGGTTGCGGAAGTTGGCGACCTTGTCGACCTTGTCGCCGTCAACCTGCAGGATCACGTCCCCCTGTTTCAGATCGGCCTTATCGGCGGGAGAATCTTCGATGACCTGGGTGACCAGAATGCCCTCGACCCGATCGAGCCCGAACGATTCGGCCAGATCGTTCGTCATATCCTGGATGTAGACGCCGAGACGGCCGCGGCTGACTTCCCCATGCTCGATCAACTGATTCTTGATCTGCTTCGCCATATTGATCGGAATCGCGAAACCGATCCCCATGTAGCCGCCGCTGCGACTGAAAATCGCCGTATTGATCCCGACCACCTCGCCGTCCAGATTGACCAGGGGGCCACCGGAATTGCCGGGGTTGATGGCGGCATCGGTCTGGATGAAATCCTCGTAATCGCTCAAGCCGATGCCGCTGCGCCCCTTGGCGCTGACGACCCCGGCGGTCAGGGTATGGGACAGGCCGAACGGATTGCCGATCGCCAGCACCCAGTCGCCGACCTCAAGCTTTGCGGAATCGCCGAGCGTCAGAAACGGCAGATCGCTTTCGTCGATCTTGATCACCGCCAGATCGCTGCCAGGGTCGCTGCCGACCAGCTCGGCCTGGTACTCCCTGCCGTTCTGCATCTGCACGCGAACGGATTCCGCGTCTCCGACCACGTGATTGTTGGTCAGGATATAGCCGTCCGGGGTGATCAGAAACCCTGAGCCCTGCCCGACCTCCCTGCGCTTTTGCGGCGCCTGACGGGGCTGTTGAAACTGTGGCGGAACCCCGAAAAAGCGCCGGAAAAATTCATCGTTGAAGGGACTGTCAAATGGGGTGGAGAACTGCGTCGGAGCCTGTGCCGACAGCTCTTTTTCAACCCTGATGAAGACCACCGATGGCGAGACTTTTTTCGCCACGCTGCGAAACGCCAGACCGGTCTGCTTGAGGCTTTCCAGACCGCTCTCCTGAGCGTTCGCCGGCGCGGAAACGGCTCCGCCCGCCGCGACAAAAGCCAGCAGCAGGAAGACGATAAGTGTCAGATGTGTGTTGCGGCGCATGATAACAACCCCTTGCTCTGTATGGTTATGGATTTCGAACAAAAAAACCGGCCCCTGACGGTGCGCGGGGCCTGATGGTTCGAGTGGCCTGACTTAATGTTTGATTTCTTCGCAAAAAATCAGAGGATGGCTAAGCCATCAATGTCTGATCTCAATCCGTCGCGGCTTGGCGGCCTCGTACTTGGGAATGGTGAGCGTCAGCACGCCGTTGTTCAATTTTGCCGAGGCTTTCTCCGTATCCAGATGCCGGGGCAGCTGGAACTGCCGGTAGTAGTTGTCCGCACTGAATTCATGAAAAAGCAGCTGCCCCCTGCTGGCCAGTTTGATCTCCCCCTTGATGGTCAAAACGCCCTTTTCCAGTTCGATATCCAGACCGGCGTCCTCCACCCCCGGAATGTCGGCGACCAGGACCAGATGCTCGTCGGTTTCAAAGATATCGACCGCGGGGGTCAGGTAGCGGGCTTGGGCGCGCATCTCCTCGCGAACCGAGGGCTTGGTTTCCCGCCTGGTGGTGATTTCTTGTTCTGCCATTGTCCTGTTCTCCTTTCCTGTTATGTGAACCACTGGCCCGCCTTCCGGCCAATGGGGGTCATTGGGGTCTGACTTCAATCCGTTTCGCCCTGGCGCTCTCGGCCTTGGGCAGGGTGATGAGCAGCATGCCGTTGTGATACTCCGCATCGGACTTTTCACTGTTGACCGCCATGGGCAGTTCAACGGTGCGCATGAATTTCCCCGCGCCTCGTTCGTGGCGATGCCAGGTCCGCTCGTTTGCCTGCGTCTCTTTACGCTCCCCGGAGAGACTCACGGTGCCTTGCATCACGCTCAGGTTCAGATCCTGCGGATCGATCCCCGGTGACATCGCTTCCAGATAGAAGTTGTTCTCGTCTTCGCTGAGGTTGATGCGGGGGTAGTCCCCGGTGCCGATTCCAGGCAGGAACGCCGGTGACAGCAGTCTGCCCACCCCGAACTGGCCAAAAGCCTTGTCAAGCTCTTTCCGCAGGCTTTCCATTTCCCTGAAAAGATCCCGCCTTGCCATGACTTTTCTCCTTTCTTGTTAGGGGTCAGGTTCTACGCTACATGGGCCTCACACCTCTATTATTATCACCGCAAAAACCGATTGCAACCGCGCAAATCAACTATTTCCGTCGATTTTTCAAGAACTTGCAGCATCTAAAAGAAACACCCCGGGCCGCGTGTCGAAGCATCCGGTTGCCGCGGCCGCAAGCTCATGGTGATGAGGTGACGGCCGAAACGGCGGGCAGCGCCACCCGCAAGCCGGTCGCATAATGGGCCTCTTCCATACCGCCCCGGCCGCGCTTGTTGCCCATCTCGAAGCAGCCGCCGGGCACCAGGACGAACTCCATTCCGGTTAATGGATCGGTATAGTTTTTTGCAAAGGTTTGTGCGTGAAGTGGGGTCAAGAGCATGAACAGCAGCAGAACGGTCAAAACAGGGATGGTGATGTTGCCCGGATACAGCCTTTTTTGCATAATGCGACCTCCTGCAGTCAGACGAAGCAACCGTGATGCTTTCGCAAGAAAACAAAATAGGAGATGGCTAAGCAAAAAGCGCCAAATGCAAGGCGCGCGATTGTCGAGCAATGAGACGTACTTATGTACGTCGAAGCAGCGAGAGCAATTGCAGCAACGCAGCAGTTGGTGAGTTTTTGCGACGCCATCAACCGTGGGAAGCAGCGGGACAAACACAAATCATTCTCTTTTGAGGGCCGTCTGTATCCCACGGTTGTACGGTTGCGGTGGATGACAGGGCAGTATTATAAAAATTTTTATCGGCTTGTCAATACTCCCGGAAGCGGGGCAGCGACGACCTCTCCCCGTAGCTGACCGCCCTCGATGCCGACAATCCTGGCCATGACGCAATCCCCGGCGGCGGTCTGGTCCGACGGCAGGCGGACCGGCAGGTAGTTTTCCGAGAGCCCCTTGCGCAAGTTCTCACTGCCGCCCCCTTCGACAACGATCTCCAGGGTCCGGCCGATAAAGGAGCGGGCGAAGTCCAGCTGCTTCTCGTCAGCCAAGGCGCGCAATCTGGCGGCGCGCTCCCTGGCGACCTCCGCCGCGACCTGATCGGGCATCCCGGCGGCCGGAGTGCCGCTGCGGCGGCTGTAGGGGAAGACGTGCAGATGGGTCACCGGAAGCGACTCGATGAAGGCGAAGCTGCGCTCGAAGGACGCGTCGCTCTCGCCGGGAAAACCGACGATCAGGTCGAGGCCGATGGCGGCGCGCGGCTGGCGGCGGCGGATATCGGCGACCAGTTCGGCGAAAAACGCGGTGCTGTAATGGCGGTTCATCCGCTGCAGGATGCCGTCATCCCCCGATTGCAGCGGGATATGATAGTGCGGGCAGATCCAGTCGCAGGCGGCCAGGTACTCACGCAGTGCCGGCGGAATTTCGGTCGGTTCCAGCGAACCGAGCCGCAGCCGCCGCACGGAACTGTGGGCCCTGATCTCCTTGAGCAGGTCGAGCAGCGTCGCGGCCGGCAGCAGGTCGTGACCGTAGTTGCCGATATGGATGCCGGTCAGCACCAGCTCGGCATGACCGGCTTCGGTGAGGACCTGCACCTGCTCCACCACCTCGGCGACCGCCACCGAGCGGCTGCGGCCGCGGGCGTAGGGGATGATGCAGTAGGAGCAGAACGCATCGCAGCCGTTCTGGATCTGCACGAAGGCGCGGCTGCGCTGCTCGAAGGAGCTCAAGGCCAGCGGCCTGGCCCGCTTTGCCTGGCGGATGTCGCCGACCGCAATCCGCCCCGGCGTGCCGTCGAGAGCGGTCAACTGGTTGAGGAAATCTTCCTTCTCCCGGTTACCGACCACCAGCGCCACGCCGGGCAGAGAGGCCAGGGTTTCGGCGTCGACCTGGGCGTAGCAGCCGGTCACCACCACCCGCGCCTGCTCGTTCAGGCGCCGGGCGCGGCGGATCAGCTTGCGCGACTGGGCATCGGTGGCCGCCGTCACCGTGCAGGTGTTGACGATCACCAGCTCGGCGCCGTCCTCGAAGGGGACCAGCCGGTAGCCCGCCTGCTGCAGCTGTTCGCTGATGGCGGCCGATTCGAACTGGTTGGTTTTGCAGCCGAGGGTGACGATGGCGACCCGGCGGCTCATTTGATCCAGCCGCCGCCGAGCACCCGGTCGCCATCGTAAAACACCACGGCCTGCCCCGGCGTCACCCCGGCCTGCGGTTCGACGAATTCGACGCGCACCTCGCCCGCCGCCTGCGGGATGACCCGCGCCGCGACCGCCTGGTGCCGGTAGCGGATGCGGCAGCGGCAGTCGAGCGGAACCTCGGGAAGCGGGATGTTCCAGTTGCACTGGAAGGCCTGCAGGGAGGGCCGCGCCAGGTGCTCCTTCTCGCCGACGATCACCTGGCGCTTGTCGACGTCGATGCCGACCACAAAGAGCGGTTCGGTCCAGCCGATCCCCAGGCCGCGGCGCTGGCCGATGGTGTAGCGGTAGATGCCGCGATGGCGGCCGAGCACCCGGCCGGAGACATGGACGATGTCGCCGTTGAGCCGGTCGGCGCCCCGTTCCTCTTCGAGAAAGCGAACGTAATCGCCGTCCGGCACGAAGCAGATATCCTGGCTTTCCGGTTTTTCCGCGACCCGCAGGCCGAACCGGCCGGCCTGCTCGCGCACTTGCGCCTTGGACATTGCGCCCAGCGGAAACAGGGTATGGGCCATCTGCTGCTGGCTGAGGGTGAACAGGAAATAACTCTGGTCCTTGGCCTGGTCGAGCCCCTTGGCCAGATAGTAGCGGTCGTCCTCGCGCAGAATCTGCGCATAATGGCCGGTGGCCAGAAAATCGGCCTCCAGTTCCAGGGCGCGGCGCATCAGCAGTTCGAACTTGAGGGTCTGGTTGCAGAGCACGCAGGGGTTGGGGGTGCGCCCGGCGAAGTAGTCGTCGCAGAAGCGGTCGATGACCCGGCTCTGAAAATCCTTTTCGAAATTGACCACATAAAAAGGGATGGCGAGGCGCTCGGCGACCCGCCTGGCATCCTGCACGTCATCGAGCGAACAGCAGCTGCCGAAGGTTTCGCCATGCTCCGCGCTGAAGCGGGAGTAATCCCAGATCTGCATGGTCATGCCGATCACCTCGTAGCCCTGCTCCAGCAGCAGCGCGGCGGTCACCGACGAATCGACTCCGCCGCTCATGGCGACGACAACCCGTTGTTTTTTCACAATAGTTCATCCTGAAACAGAGAAAGAGGGCCCGTCGTCAGTGACGATGCCCTCCTCAAAACCCGGCAGGCGCGACAGTGCGACTAGGAGGGTGTCGGACTATACGGACCGAACCCTCCTACGCGTTATTGTCCCGATAGTTCTTGATCGCTTCGTGCAGGGCGTCGGCCGCCAGATTCGAACAGTGCATCTTCTGGCTCGGCAGGCCGTCCAGCGCTTCGGCCACTGCCTCGTTGGAGAGCTGCCAGGCTTCGTCGAGGGTTTTCCCCAGCGCCATCTCGGTCACCATGGACGAGGTGGCGATCGCCGCGCCGCAGCCGAAGGTCTTGAATTTGACGTCCTTGATGACATCATCCTCCACCTTGAGGTAGATCTTCATGATATCGCCGCAAGAGGCGTTGCCGACTTCGCCGACCCCGTTGGCATCCTCGATCTCTCCCACGTTGCGGGGATTGGAAAAATGGTCCATCACTTTATCTGTGTACATGTCTGACTCCTCAAGTCGCGTCTTAAATCGGGCGTTACCCGAAGCTTGCTGGATTTAGGAGGCTGTCCGACAATACGGGCCGAATTTGCAGCCGGCTCATGGATTGTCGGACAGCCTCCTAGGCTCTGCGGACCGTCCGGCACTGATTACAGGACATCCGTTCGTCGCTGTTGTACAGGGGGCTCATGTCCCGCAAACGCTGCACGATCGGCGGCAGCTCCCGCAGGATGTAATCGACATCTTCCTCGGTGTTGTCCGGCCCCAGGCTGAAGCGGGTGCTCGAATGCGCCAGCACCACGTCGACGCACATGGCGCACATCACGTGTGAGGGCTCCAGGGAGCCGGAGGTACAGGCGGAACCGGAGGATGCGGCGATCCCCTTCATGTCGAAATTGAGCAGGATCGACTCCCCCTCGATATAGGCGAAGCTGACATTCAGGGTGTTCGGCAGCCGCAGTTGCGGATGACCGTTCAACTTGACCTCGGGAATCGCGGCCATGATCCCCTGCTCCAGCCGGTCGCGCAGTCTGCGCACCCGCGGGGTATCGAGCTCCATGTTCTGACCGGCGATTTCACAGGCTTTGCCCAGGCCGACGATGCCCGCCACGTTGTGGGTTCCGGCCCGGCGATGGCGCTCCTGATGGCCGCCGTGGATAAACTGGGTCATGCGGGTTCCGCGGCGGATATAGACGGCGCCGACCCCTTTGGGGGCGCCGAGCTTGTGACCGGAGATCACCGCCAGATCGACACCCGCCTGCTGCACGTCGACGGGGATGCGTCCCACCGCCTGGACCGAGTCGGTATGGAAGCGCACCTTGTATTTGCGGGCGATGGCGCCGATCTCTTCAATCGGGAAGATGTTGCCCGTTTCATTGTTGGCCCACATCACCGAGATCAGAATGGTCTGGTCGGTGATCGCGGCTTCCAGTTCGGCCAGATCGAGCATACCGTCGCGGTCGACCGGCAGATAGGTGACCGCGCAGCCCTGTTTTTCCAGAAACTCGCAGGTCTCCAGCACCGCCGGATGCTCCACCGTGGTGGTGATGATGTGATTGCCCTTCTCCTTCAGCGCGTCGACCGTGCCCTTGAGGGCAAAGTTGTCCCCTTCGCTGCCGCAGGAGGTGAAGACGATCTCCGCCGGGGCGCAGTTGATCAGGGTTGCCACCTGCTCGCGGGCGGTTTCGATGGCGCCCTTTACCGCCCGACCGGCCCAGTGCACACTGGACGGGTTACCGAAATGCTGCGTGTAAAAAGGCAGCATCGCCTCCAGAACTTCCGGCCGAACCGGAGTTGTTGCATTGTTGTCCATGTAGATGTTTTTCACCGATGATTCTCCAATCCTCCGGGATGATGTCGGGGCGTGCCCCGCTCGTGCCTACTTTTAGCTTTCCAGGCGCTTGCGCCCTTCCCTGGTCAGGTCCTCCAGCGTCATCGACGCCAGAAACGACCGGATCCGATCTCCCAGCCCCACCCAGACCGACTGGGTCGCGCACCGCGAAGCGCAATTGCAGCTGCCGTCGGTTTCCATGCAGGAGACCGGAACCAGGGTCTCTTCCACCGTATCGATGATCTGATCGACGCGGATCTCGGCGGCCGGACGGGCCAGCACGTAGCCGCCCCCCGGACCGCGGACACTGCGCACGATTTCACCGCGGCGCAACTTGACGAACAGCTGCTCCAGATAATTCAGGGAGATACTTTCCCGCGCGGAAATGGTCTTGATCGAAACCGGCTTGCCTTCGCCGTTCAGACTCAGACTGACCAGCGCCCGCACGGCATACTGGGCCTTGGTGGACAGGCGCATCAACCAACCTCCTGGTGCTGCTCGCGGCGCTCCAGTTCGGTTTTGAGCTGTTGCTGTTCCTCCGTCAAGGCGCGAACCCGCTCTTCGAGGCCGCGGATCTGATCCATCAGGCAGGTCACCGCGTTGGCCACCGGATCGGGCAGCTTGTTGTGCTCCAGGTCGAAGCCGCCTTTCTTCTCGCCGGAAACCACCACCCGGCCCGGCACCCCGACCACCGTGGCGTCATCGGGGACCTCCTTGACCACCACCGAGTTGGAACCGACCTTGCTGCCGTCGCCGACCCGGAACGGCCCGAGAATCTTGGCACCGGAACCGACCACGACATTATTGCCCAGCGTCGGATGCCGCTTCTCCTTGGCCCACGAGGTGCCGCCCAGGGTCACGCCGTGATAGAGGGTGCAGTTGTCGCCGATTTCCGCCGTTTCGCCGATCACCACGCCCATGCCGTGATCGATGAAAAACCCGCGACCGATCCTGGCGCCGGGATGGATTTCGATACCGGTCATGAAACGTCCGAGATGCGAAACGAAGCGACCGAGAAAATAGAACCGGTGCTGCCACAGCGCATGCGCCACGCGGTAAAAGATCATGGCGTGAAAGCCGGGATAGCAGAAAACGATCTCGAAGACGCTGCGGACGGCGGGATCGCGTTCAAATACAACCTTGAGATCTTGTTTCAAATTTGCGAACATTCGACAGCTCCTGACAAGCAAACAACCCATGGTCAACGGCAAACGACTGCATTACGGATATCATACCCGATCATTTCTGTCAATTATATATCAGGGTATTTTTGTCAGGTATTCATACACAGAAAATCTTGTTAAATTTCAACAAACAGGGTCGAATTTTCATCAGCGGCTGCCCCATAAATGAGCAGCAACCGGCACATGATCCGGCCCGAAAATCGGTCCGCCCGGGGACGCGCCTAGGGGCTCGACAAGCGTATACAATTTACCTATAATACCCGCGTTTGTTCTGCGTCATTCCATGTTCCATTGATGCTTTCGCAAGAAAGCAAAATAGCAGATGGCTAAGCAAAAAGCGCCAAATGCAAGGCGCGCGATTGTCGAGCAATGAGGCGTACATACGTACGTCGAAGCAGCGAGAGCAATTGCAGCAACGCAGCAGTTGGTGAGTTTTTGCGACGCCATCATTGCCTTTCAAAAACGATATGAAGGAGAGAGCCATGCCCGAGTTCATCTATCAGGACCCCTATCCCCTGAGCAAGGACGAGACCAGCTACTACAAGATCGAGGGATCGGAGCAGTACGTCAGCGTCGCCGCTTTTGACGGTAAGGAGGTGCTCAAGGTCGCCCCCGAAGCCCTGACGGTCATCGCCAACCGGGCGATGAAGGACGTCTCCTTCATGCTGCGCCCCGAGCACAACGAGCAGGTCGCCAGGATCCTCGCCGACCCCGAAGCCTCGATGAACGACAAGGGCGTGGCCCTGGCCTTTTTGCGTAACGCCGAAATCTCCGCCCAGTTCGAACTGCCGCTCTGCCAGGACACCGGCACCGCCACCGTGGTCGCCAAAAAAGGCCAGCAGGTCTGGACCGGCAGCAAGGACGAGCAGTTCATCTCCAGGGGCATATACAATACTTATACCGAAGAGAACCTGCGCTACAGCCAGACCGTCGCTCTCGACATGTACCAGGAAAAGAACACCGGCACCAACCTGCCGGCGCAGATCGACATCACCGCCACCGACGGCGACGCCTACAAGTTTCTGTTCATGGCCAAAGGCGGCGGCAGCGCCAACAAGACCATGCTCTACCAGGAGACCAAGGCCCTGCTGACTCCGGAAAAACTGGAGCAGTTCATGATCGCCAAGATGAAGACCCTGGGCACCGCGGCCTGCCCGCCCTACCACATCGCCTTCGTCATCGGCGGCACCTCGGCCGACGCCTGCATGAAGGCGGTCAAGCTGGCCACCGCCAAGGAACTCGACGGCCTGCCCAGCGCGGGCAACGAGCACGGCCAGGCCTTCCGCGATCTGGAGCTGGAAGAAAAGATGCTAAAGGCCGCCCAGCAGCTCGGCATCGGCGCCCAGTTCGGCGGCAAGTACTTCGCCCACGACGTGCGGGTCATCCGCCTGCCCCGCCACGGCGCCTCCTGCCCGGTCGGCATGGCCGTCTCCTGCTCCGCCGACCGCAACATCAAGGCCAAGATCACCCGCGACGGCCTGTACGTCGAGCAGATGGACAACAACCCCGGCCGCTTTATCCCCGAGCAGTATCGCGGCAAGCACAGCCACGGCACCAAGATCAACCTGGATCGCCCGATGAGCGAAATCCTCGCCGACCTGTCCAAGCTCGAAGTCGGCGCCCCGCTGCTGCTCGACGGCACCATCGTCGTCGGCCGCGACATCGCCCACTCCAAGTTCAAGGAGATTCTCGACAGCGGCAAGCCGTTGCCCGACTACCTGAAAAATCACCCGATCTACTACGCCGGTCCGGCCAAGACCCCGCCCGGCAAGGCCTCCGGCTCCTTCGGCCCCACCACCGCCGGCCGCATGGACAGCTACGTCGACCTGCTGCAGCAAAACGGCGGCTCGCTGGTGATGATCGCCAAGGGCAACCGCAGCCAGCAGGTCACCGACGCCTGCGCCAAGCACGGCGGCTTCTACCTCGGCTCCATCGGCGGCCCGGCCGCGGTGCTCGCCGAAGAGAACATCAAGAAGGTCGAGTGCATCGACTTCCCCGAGCTGGGCATGGAAGCGGTCTGGAAGATCGAAGTCGAGGACTTCCCGGCCTTCATCCTGGTCGATGACAAGGGCAACGACTTCTTCAAGAAACTCGGCCTGTAAGCAGGTCGTATGACAGACAAAGCCCCCGGTCGTCGATGCGACCGGGGGCTTTTGCGTACCAAGGCTGTAATCGGCTATAAGCTTTTGTTTATTTTCATCATTTCATTGCCGCCACGCTGGAATTCGTAGGGAACAGTTTCTATCGACAATGCATGCCCATGCTTTTTGAAATGGCTTTCTATGTCTCTAATATAAATAGACTTATTTCCTGCAAGTGTAACCAACGGGAAGATGCGGACCTCTTTTGCAACCCTGCAGAGCTCGGATATGGCCTGCTTATGAAATTCAAGGGTGAGCTGTTCGCTATAGAGAAACAAGAGATGGGAGCATAGAGCCAAATCAAACTGATTTTCTGCGAACGGCAACGCCGGGAGTTCACCTGGAACATAGCGGCCCGCTGCCTTGCCGAGGGCAAAGTCGGCCAAAAACTCCCGCATCGCAGCCATGCGGATCTGCCCCAATTTCTCAGGCGACTCCATGGCAGACCAAAGGTAATCTTCCTGGCTTTTTTCGAGCTGCCCTAATATTTCCTTATACGTTTCAGCTATCCTGCCGGCTATTTCGTCGGCAGCAAATTGATAAATCGGATCGACCGAGATGACAGGCCGGCCCGCTTTGTTCATTCTTGAATTGAAACTTGCGGGACCATCGCCGCAACCCAATATTTTCTTCCGAAGATCACCAGATGTCAGCCTGAACATGCTGATGTATTCTTCGAATGATCGACCCCATGGGACAATTTTCTCAAGTGTGAATGCCATTTTTGACCTTTAGCATCTAACGATAAAATCGTCAACGGCGCAGAGGCCGTGAATCGAGTAGATATGCCGGAGATAGATGTGCTCGCGCCACCTCTTTTTTCATTCCATGGTCAAAATGGCGGCTCTAAGATTGTTCTCAAGAACCAATTTTGAGGTATTCCCTCTTCAAATCAGGAGCATCGCCAGGTCCGACCCGGAATTTTCGCGCTACAAATATTTATTCAAACCCATATGCGCGACCAGGCGATGGAACTCTCCGGGGCCTCTTCTGATCCGAATCCCCAGCAGCGAAAGTCCGTCCAGCAGCCAGGCCAAGCGCTCCATTCCCGGTTCGGTACATACCCGGCACTCTGGAAAGGCGCCGACTTTTTTGCGGAACCGGCAGGCCGCCGCGCTCCTGAACAGGCTCCCCAGAGAGCCGTCCTTGAGGCTGCCCAACGATTCCGCAATCACGGGACAGCCAAACACCTCGCCGTTGTAGCGGACAAAGAGGGTATTGAAACCCGCCGAGCAGGGCTTTGCCATCCTTCCGGTCCGGAGATAGCGAACCAGGGCCTCTCGGTGGCCGCTCCAGGCGAATCTCGGGCTCTCGAAAAAGCGCAGCATCGCCTTGAGATCTTCCGAACAAAACTTCAGATCATCCTCCCGGTCACGGTTGCCAAACCGGTTCGGGGTGATGATGCGGGGGGAGACGATGGTGAACAGTTCGTTTTTTTCTGCGAAATCGGCGATGCGATCCAGCTCGTGCGCATTGGAAGGAACGACCGTCGTTTTGATCCCGAGAAGCAGGTTGGAGTGATGCTTCCTGATCCGTTGCAGACCCGATATTGTTTCTTCCAGGCGTTTCCACGCCCCGGGAAAGTTCCGAATCCGGTCATGAAGATCGCTCGCGGCGTCCATTCCGCAGGCAAGAACAAGGTCGATCCCCTGTTTTTGCAGGGGGCCGATCATTTCCTGCGTAACCTCAAGAATCCTGTCGGTCAGGATTCCATTGGTCGTTATCGAAACCGTTCGCAAACCGGGAAAGCTGGCAGCCCGAAGTTCGCAGATGCCTGACAGGATATCGCCCAGGTCTTTTCGCAGGAACGGCTCTCCCCCGGTAAGGTCCAACTCCCTGAGGCCCCGGAGTTCAGGAGAGGAAAGAAGTTCCAGCAATTCCGCCAGCTCCGGATCCGGAACGTCGGACGGTATCCGCCAAATGTTGCACATGCCGCAACGGCAGATGCAGCGATGGGTGACTTCAATGCTGATCGACTCAAGCCTGTGGGGCTTGCCGCTAAATTTCAGAAGACGATATCGGAGACCGTTCAGGAAGAGTCGGGCAATCATCACTATCCTCCACAGATTCCGTCCGCCGGCACCGTGCCCTGGGACCTAAGCAAGTGTCCGACAAGCAAAAACAAACATCACTTTTTCAAGCCTTTTTCGCCTTATCAATGGGATTTTGCAGGGGTGAAATGCCGTAGATCGCCCGCAGCACGATACTTTGCCCACTCTTGATCACAGCAAACCACCCCCCTGCTCGCTGCGCTTCCTTCCCCCCTGTTCCACAGGCAAACCACCCCCCTGCTCGCTGCGCTTCCTTCCCCCCTGTTCCACAGGGGGGATAAGGCTTTTTGCTTCCCCCCTGCGAAGTAGGGGGGACTGAGGGGGGTCATCCTGCCGTAGGGGGGGACTGAGGGGGGTCAGCCCTCCATGGGAGGTCGCAGTTCTTGATT
>DASWJX010000288.1:0-3448 GCA_036396915.1 Geopsychrobacteraceae bacterium
CTGCGACGAAAAGATTCGCGACGGGGCCGATCTCTCTTTGCTGGAAAACTTTTCCTGTATCATCACCTTCTTCGATCGCTACGACAGCACATCGGCCCACATCGGCCAGCTGGCCTTTATGGAGAATTTCGAGCTGAGCGAAGAGCTGGTCCGCAGCCTGCTCGGCAATCAGGAAGCGTTCAACGCACTGCAGCCGGACCTGTTTGAAGATATTTTTTTCCGGGATATTATTCAGAACAACTATCTGGGCCGCTTCGGTCGCCGCAAGATCAACTGCCTGCGCAAAGGACTGAAGGAGATCAACGCCGGAAAACTCCCGGTGCGGGAACTGGTCGAACTGCTGGCAGACCTCAACCGGGAAGAAGCCCTCTACCTGGCGGTCTTCAACCAGGCAAAGGACCGCATTCGCAACTTTTACTCCGGGTACAACACCAACGAGGAGCAGAGCAAGCTGCGGGAGGAAGTCAACGACGAACTGCGCGGCAAAGGGGTTCTCGACCAGGACATCCCGCTGCCGCTGTTTCGCGATGTCGTTCTGAACATCAAAAAAGAAGCCGTTTACATGCACAACCTGCTGCCGAAAATCGTCTTCACCCAGGATCGCACCCTGCGCGACGACTTTCTGGACAACAGCGGTCTCGACCGCTTCTATGTCGAGGAACTCGAACGGGAATACTTCACCCTCAACCGGCTTGACCCGGACGACCTGGTCTTGCTCAGAACGGGAACCGCCAACTGATTGATGGCGTCGCAAAAAGTCCGCCCCACGGCGTTACGGCGTTTTTTCAGGACCTCGACATACCTGATGTATGCCTTCGCCCCTGAAAAACCACCAGGCCTTGTGGGACGAAATTTTTGCTTAGCCATCGGAAGAGTTTTTGCGAGCTCATCAACTGATTCAGCTTTTCGGGGGAACTTATGCCGCCTGCCGCAAACCCAGAAAAACTCCGCAATATCGGAATCATCTCCCATATTGACGCCGGCAAGACCACCGTCTCGGAACGGATCCTCTTCTATACCGGCGAAATCCACAAGATGGGCGAGGTCCACGACGGTATGGCGGTCATGGACTGGATGGCCCAGGAGCAGCAGCGCGGCATCACCATCACCGCCACCTCGACCCGCTGCCACTGGCGCGACTACACCATCAACCTGATCGACACCCCCGGCCATATCGACTTCACCATCGAAGTGGAACGCTCGCTGCGCGCCCTCGACGGGGCGGTCGCCATTTTCAGCGCGGTGGAAGGCGTCCAGCCGCAGAGCGAGTCGGTCTGGCGGCAAGCCGACCGCTACCGGATTCCGCGGCTGTGCCTGATCAACAAAATGGATCGGATCGGCGCGGATTACCGGGCCGCGCTGCAAGATATCGAGGAAAAACTGCACGCCCGGCCGGTGCTGCTGCAACTGCCGCTGGGCCTGGAAGGCAACTTTCACGGCGTAATCGATCTGGTCGCCGGCCAGGCGCTCCGCTTCAGCGAAGAGGATCAGGGCCGGACCCTGATGGAAGAAGCGATTCCGGAGGAGTTGCGGGAGCAGGCCGCCGCCGCCCGGGAAAAAATCGTCGAGGCCGCCGCCGATTTCGACGACAGCATCCTCGGCGATTTCCTCGACGGCAAAGCGATCGACAACACGCGTCTGCTTGCCGCCCTGCGCAGGGGAACCGTCGCCGGCCGGATTTTCCCGGTCCTGCTCGGCTCGGCCCTGCGCAACAAGGGGATTCAACCGCTGCTCGACGCGATCGGCAGCCTGCTCCCTTCGCCCCTCGACATCCCTCCGGCCGAAGCCGTTGACCAGAAAAGCGGCACAACCGGCCCGGTTGTGCCCGACGCCCACGGCCCGCTCTGCGCCCTGGCGTTCAAGGTCCTGGCCGACGAGGGGCGCAAACTGACCTACCTGCGCATCTACTCCGGCGCTATCGCACCGGGAGATACGGTCTGGAACAGCAGCAGCCAACAGGATGAAAAGGTCGCCCGCCTGTTCCGCATGCATGCGCACAAGCGGGAACGGATCGAGCTGGCGAGCGCGGGCGACATCGTCGCCGCGACCGGCCTGAAACAAGTCCTGACCGGCGACACCCTCTGCCGGGAAAGCGACCCGCTGCTGCTGGCCGGTCTGGACTCTCCGGAGCCGGTGGTGTCGCTGGCGGTTGAGCCGAAAACCGTCGATGACCGGGACAAACTGCTGCCGGCACTGGAAAAACTGCAGTGGGAAGATCCGACCTTTCTGGTCAAGGAAGACCAGGATACCGGACAGACCCTGCTGACCGGCATGGGCGAACTGCATCTGGAAGTGATTATCGAGCGACTGCGCAGCGACTTCGGCGTTGCCGTGGTCACCGGCCGCCCCCAGGTCGTCTATCGCGAGACGATCACCAGGGAGGTGGAACTGCGGGAACGTTTCGACCGGGAACTCGACGGCAAATCGCACCAGGCCGAGATCAGCCTGCGACTCAGCCCGACGCCGCGCCAATCGGGGCTGCAATTGCTGCTGCCGGCCGAGGTCATGACGCCGCTGCCGGAAGAGCTGCGGCGTCATCTGGAAGAACAGCTGAAAAATTCCTGCCAGTCGGGAGCCGTGGCCGGCTACCCGTTGACCGATCTGCAGCTCGAAGTGTGCTCGGCGCCCTACGAAGCGGGCCGGACCAGCGAACTCGGGCTGATGGCCGCCGCCGCCAAAGCGCTCGCCGAGGCCGTCCGCAAAGCCGGACCGACCCTGCTCGAACCGATCATGCGACTGGAACTGACCGCGCCGGCCGACTATACCGGCCGGGTCATGGGTACCCTGCAACACAAACGCGGCCAGATCGAAGGGGTCGAATCGCGCCCCGGCCGGGATGTCATCCGCGGCACCATCCCCCTCTTCGAGATGTTCGGCTATATGACCGAGCTGCGCAGCGCCACCAAGGGGCAGGGCAGCTTCACCATGGAATTCTCCCATTTCGACCAGGCCCCGCCGGAGACGCTGCGGCGCTTCGGGCTCTAGCCGCCGTTACCCGAAAAAAGGCTAGGCGGCCCGATGCTCGCGGCCGGTTTTGCGCTGGTAATACGCGTAATCCCCTTCATAGACGAGCATCCGGCCGTGGTCGATCTCGAAAACCCGGCCGACCAGCGAGCGCAGGAAATGACGGTCGTGGCTGACCAGCAGCACGGTCCCGGCAAAACATTGCAACGCCTCAAGCAGCACGTCGCGCGACTGGATATCGAGGTGGTTGGTCGGTTCGTCGAGGATCAGCAGGTTGAGCGGCCGGCCGAGCATGGTGGCCAGCACCAAGCGTGATTTCTCGCCGCCGGAGAGCTTATCGACCCGCTTGTCGATGTCGTCCCCCTGAAACAAAAAGGCCGCGCCGAGGTTGCGCAACACGCCGACGGTCTGCTGCGGCAGGGCGTCCTGCAGCGACTCGAACACCGTCTTTTTCGGATCGAGCAGATCCATCGCGTGCTGACTG
>DASWJX010000289.1:0-4746 GCA_036396915.1 Geopsychrobacteraceae bacterium
CCCTGCCGGATCGCGCCGATCAGTTCGAGTAGATGTTTCTGGCCGCGGACGGTGACGGCATCGGGGAAGGCGGCGACCCGGTCGGCGCTGCAGAGGGTCACGTTCTTGACCTCGACCAGCACCTGTTGCCGGTCGTTTTTCAGCAGAAAATCGATCCGGCTGTCACCGAAGGGAAATTCCGGCCGTACCTCATAACCGCTCAGCTCGGCGATCGAACCGCTTCGCAGCCCTTCCTCGACGACCCGATTGGTTCTCAGTGTGTGGGTGTCGACCCAGCGGCCGTCGACCTCGATCAGCTCCAGCGTGTAGCGCAGTTTGCGCCGGGGATTGTCGGTTGCGGAGATCAGCACCCGCCGGCCGGGCAGCGCACACTGTTGCATGCTGCCGGTATTGGGCG
Source organism: Geopsychrobacteraceae bacterium (assembly GCA_036396915.1). GTDB lineage: Bacteria > Desulfobacterota > Desulfuromonadia > Desulfuromonadales > Geopsychrobacteraceae > BM509. Next base: position 398 of record DASWJX010000289.1, read on the forward strand.
TATGCGCGGTGACGACCGTCCCGTCCGGCAGTTCGATATCGGTAAAAAAACGCTTGTAGCGGCGCAGCAGACGGCCTTCGAGCAGGGGTGCGGGCAGATGCATGGCAACGGATCTCCGGATCGCAAGGGGGTGGCCATGATCCTACCCGTTCCGGAATAAAACCGACACCCTGATAATGAGGCCCTACCCGGTTCGGCCGCCATGGTTTAAAATGAGCAGGTGCGGTTTGTTGGGGATGGCATGCTCCATGCTACACCATGTCCCGATCGGCATGGACCGTGTTCCCAGCTGATGCTTTCGCAAAAAATGCATCAACATGGCCGGCTAAGCAAAAAGCGCCAAATGCAAGGCGCGCGATTGTCGAGCAATGAGGCGTACGTATGTACGTCGAAGCAGCGAGAGCAAGTGCAGCAACGCAGCAGTTGGTGAGTTTTTGCGACGCCAGCACAGTTGAACATTCCGGAGCAGCGACGCTATGAATCTGAAAATGAAAAATTCCCTGATCACCATGGCGCTCCTGTCGGTGGCGATCCTGACGGTGGTCGGCATCACCTACCGCAGCACCACGGCGATTGTCGAACAGACCGTCGAGGATCACCAGCAGGCGATAGCCACCGACGCGGCGAAGACCACCGAACTTTGGCTGAACCAGCAGATGAAAATCCTCAACGCCACCGCGGCATCGATCGATCTCGGCTCGGTCGGCAACAATGCGGCCACGCTGGGACCGCTGAAAATGGCGATGAAGGCCGGCCATTTCAGCGATGTCTATATCGGCACCACCGCGGGCCTTCTGGTCGACGGCGCCGACTGGGCCCCGCCCGCAGGGTATGACCCGCGCCAGCGCCCCTGGTTCAAGCGCGCCGTTGCGGTCGGGCAGACAGCCTTTACCACGCCCTATATCGATTTTGTGACGATGGAGCTGGTCATCGCGCTGGTGACGCCGCTCTACGCGGACGGACAGTTCATCGGCGTGATGGGCGCCGACACGGTACTCGACACCCTGGTCGCCAATCTCGTCAATATCAGAATCAGCGAAACCGGCTATGCCTTTATCGTCGAAAAGAACGGCACTATCCTCGGACACCCCGACCAGGATCTGGTCTTGAAAGTAAAACTGCAGGAAACGGAACCCGACCTGCGTCTGCAGCTGGAGGAATTTCACAGATCCACGACCGGCGCCGTCAGCTACCGGGGCCAGGCCGACCGCAAGCAACAGATCCTCGCGTACAAGAAGATTGCCAACACCGACTGGTTTCTCTGTACCACGGTGCCGTATGACGAGGCCTATCAACTGACGCGCAAGACGACGATGCTGTTCGCCGCGGAAATGGTGCTCAAGGTCCTCGGCGTGCTGGCCCTGCTGACCCTGGTCGGGGTCGGCGGCAGCGTGCTGGTGCTGGTGGTTTTCAGCAGGCGCTTCCAATCCACGGTGCAGCAGCACGAGCTGCAGCTGACCGGCATCAACCAGGATCTGGCCTGGAATATCAGCAAGCGCAAAGAGGTGGAAACCTATTACCAGACCCTGTTCAAGGTGGCCAACGACGCCATCCTGCTCAGCAAGAACCTGCAGTACGTCGAATGCAACGAAAAAGCGACCGAGCTGTTCGGCATCTCCCGGCTCGGTTTGATCGGCCGCAGCATGCTGGACGTTTCGCCCGATTTTCAGCCTGACGGCTGCAACAGCCTGGGCCGGATCCACGACCTTATCGACAGCGCCAATTCCGGCGAACAGAAATTTTTCGAATGGACCTTCCAACGTCTCGACGGCAGCGAGTTCCCCGCCGAAGTCGGCCTGAAGGTGCTGCGCCTCGACAACGAGGAACTGATCCTTTCCAGCATCAGGGATATTTCCAAGCGCGTCGACGCCGAGGGGCAACTCAGGCAGGCGCAGAAGATGGCGGCCATGGGGGAGATGCTGGGGGCCATCGCCCACCAGTGGCGACAACCGCTGAACACCCTCTCCACCTATGTCGCCAGCATCCAGTCGGCCTACTACAACCGGAAGATCAGCAAGGAGTTCGTGGAAACGCTGACCGCCGGCGCGGACGCGCAGATTCAGTTCATGTCGAAAACCATCGACGATTTCCGCCATTTTTTCCGGCCCTCCAAAAACAAGGCCCCCTTCGATCTGCTTGAGGCCGTCGACCGGGCGGTCAAATTGATGCAGGCCCAGCTGAAACAGAGCGACATCGAACTGCTCATCCATCAGGAGCAGGGCGGCGAGGCCCGGGTCGTCTACGGTTATCAGAGTGAATTTGTACATGTCCTGGTCAATATCCTTGCCAATGCCCGGGATGCCGTGGAGAATAGACGTCAACAGGAGAACGGCGGCAGCAGGCGACCGATCGAGATCGACATCAGCAGCGACCAGGACGACGTCATTATGCGGATAAAAGACTACGGCTGCGGAATTCCGGAACATCTGCTTGGCAAGATCTTCACCCCCTACTTCACCACCAAGGGGACCACGTCCGGAACCGGGCTCGGTCTTTATATGGCCAAGATCATTGTCGAAAATGAAATGTCCGGCCAGCTGTCGGCGGAAAATATCGAGGAGGGAGCCCAGTTTACCATCAGGCTGCCGAAGCCCGGGGCGCCCCTGACGGCAGACGCCTCGGCGAAAGGCTGACCATGCTCGACCTCAGCAGACAGCATCCGCATATCGTCCTGGTCGACGACGAAGAGTCTGAACTGAAAGCCTACAGCTTTCTCCTGACCTCAATGGGTGTTCAGGATATCACGACCGTGTCCGACAGCCGGAACGTGCTGGAGATCCTGACGCGGATTCCGGCGCCCATCGTCTTTCTCGACCTCAACATGCCCCACCTCTCCGGGCAGAGCGTTCTTCGGCAGATCAAGGAAAGCATGCCGCAGGTGCCGGTGATCATACTGACGGCGAATTCGGAAATCGAAACCGCCGTGGAATGCCTGAAACTGGGAGCGCATGACTACCTGCTCAAGCCGATCAGCATGAATACCTTCGGCTCTGCCCTGCGCAGCGCCATGGAGATCGGCGCGCTGCGCAACGAAGTGCTGTCGCTCAAAGGGGTCTCGTTCGGCGACCGGCCGCTCCGGCACCAGGCCTTTGCCGGCATCGTCACCCAGAGTCCGGTCATGCACCGGCTCTTTCACTATGTCGAGGCGATTGCCACCAGCGGGCAGCCGGCGCTGATCCTGGGAGAAACGGGAGCCGGCAAGGAGCTGCTGGCCAAGGCCATCCATCAGATCAGCGGACTGCCCGGCGAACTGGTCTGCGTTGATGTTTCGGGACTGGATGACACCCTGTTCGCCGACACCCTGTTCGGCCATGCCAAAGGCGCATACACCGGCGCCAACAGCATCCGTTCGGGGCTGATTGAAAAGGCCGGCAACGGAACCATCTTTCTCGACGAAATCGGCGACCTGAGCGAAGCGTCCCAGGTCAAGCTGCTCCGGTTATTGCAGGAGGGGATTTATTATTCGCTCGGTTCCGATCAGCCGAAACGCTGCCAGGCGCGGATCGTGGCCGCCGCCAATAAGGATCTGAGCCGGCTGGCGATGAGCAATGCCGGGTTCCGCATGGACCTCTATTATCGTCTCAGCACCCACCTGATCAAGGTTCCGCCCCTGCGCGAGCGGAAAGAGGATATCCCGATGCTGGCCGACCATCTCATCGCCGAGGCCGCATCCGGCATGGGCAAAGCCGCTCCGACCCTCAGCCCGCAGGCCATGCACCTGCTGTTGCGCCATCCGTTTCACGGCAATATCCGGGAACTGAAGACCTATCTTTACGATGCCGTGGCCTGCTGCCAGACCGGCGAGATCCCTGAAACGTTGATCGTCGAACGGCTCTCCGGAGGAAACCTTGAACTCCCCGGCCAGAGCGACCGGTCGGAAACCGCTCCGCTGGTGCAACTCTTCGGTCACTTCCCGACCCTGGAAGAGCTGGCCGAGTTCTGCATCGATCAAGCCCTGCAAGAGTCGGCCGACAATCAGAGTCAGGCCGCCAGGCTGCTCGGCATTTCCAAGCAAGCCCTGCACAAACGACTCAAAAAACGCCATTCCAAAGCGTAAAATCCTCCGCTCCACATGCGTCAACCAGGGGTGACCATGTCAATCCTGGTTGACGCAAAGCGTCAACCTCCGTCCCGAACGACTCCCCCGTCCCCCGCTGACAAAACGCATAAAAGTATGCCATTACTTGGTTTTTCGGCTTGGAACGCTCCTTGCTCATAATCATGCGCAAACAGGGTGCTGGCGTCCTCGACGGAAAACAGTGTTTCCGGCTTCAAAAAGCAGCCGGGGCAAGAGGACGGACAGTCCGGTCAATCAGCGGGCGGTTTCGCGGAGACCTTCCGATGCAATT
>DASWJX010000290.1:0-14979 GCA_036396915.1 Geopsychrobacteraceae bacterium
TAAACCGGTTGTCCGGAGCCGTTCCATGCCCGCGATCCGCGCGCGGATCGGCATCGCCCGGGATCGGGCCTTCTGTTTTTACTATCCGGAAAACCTGCAGCTGCTGGAACAGGCCGGCGCCGAACTGATCCCGTTTTCACCGCTTTCGGACGCCGAACTGCCAAAGGGGCTGGACGGCCTCTACCTGGGGGGCGGCTATCCGGAACTGCACGCCGGGCAGCTGGCCGCCAATGGCAGGCTGATCGGGCAGCTGCGCCGGCAGGCGGAGGCGGGACTGCCGATCTATGCCGAGTGCGGCGGCTTCATGTACCTCTGCCGCAGTCTTGATGAGCGGCCCTTGGTCGGAGTGTTCCCGTGCGCCGCGCGGATGTTGCCGAGGCGCAAGGCGCTCGGCTATCGGCAAGTCGAGCTGAGCGAAGCGACCCCGCTCGGTCCGGTGGGTACCTGTGCGCGCGGTCACGAGTTTCACTATTCGGAGATAACGGCTGCGGAGTCCATGACGCACTGTTACCGCCTCGGCCGGCGGGACGGCGAGGCGCTGGGCACCGAAGGTTATCGCTATAAAAACGTGCTCGGTTCCTATGTCCATCTGCATTTCGGCAGCAACCCGCAGCTGGCGGTGAATTTTGTTGATTTTTGTTTGAAAACCAGGAGGAACTAAGTGAAAACCCAGATTGAATGCGCCCGCGAGGGTCTCGTAACCGAACAGATGGAACAGGTCGCTTTGCGCGAACAGCTGAGCGTCGCCTATATCCGCGAGCAGGTGGCGCTCGGCACCATCGTCATCCCCTGGAACCACAACCGCAAGCCGCAGGCGGTGGGGATCGGCAAGGGGCTGTCGACCAAGGTCAACGCCTCGATCGGCACCTCGTCCGACATCGTCGATTACGCGGCGGAAATCCGCAAGGCGCAAGCCGCGCAAGCCGCCGGCGCCGACACCCTGATGGAGCTGTCGGTCGGCGGCGATCTGGACCGGGTGCGCCGTGAGGTGATCGCCAGCGTCGAGCTGCCGGTGGGCAACGTGCCCCTTTATCAGGCGTTTTGCGAAGCGGCCCGCAAGTACGGCGATCCGAACCGGCTGGACGAGGAGATGCTGTTCGACATCATCGAGCAGCAGTGCGCCGACGGCATGGCCTTCATGGCGGTTCATTGCGGGATCAACCTCTATACCATCGAACGGCTGCGCAAGCAGGGCTACCGCTACGGCGGGCTGGTGAGCAAGGGCGGGGTGTCGATGGTCGCCTGGATGATGGCCAACGGTCGCGAGAATCCGCTCTACGAAAAGTTCGACCGGGTGGTCGCTATCCTGAAAAAATACGATACGGTTTTGTCGCTGGGCAACGGCCTGCGGGCCGGGGCCATCCACGATTCCCACGACCGGGCCATGGTCCAGGAACTGCTGATCAACTGCGAGCTGGCGGAACAGGGCCGCGAGATGGGCTGTCAGATGCTGGTCGAGGGTCCGGGCCACATGCCGCTGGACGAAGTGGAGACCAACATCAAGCTGCAGAAGCGGATGAGCGGCGATGCGCCCTATTACATGCTCGGCCCGATCTCCTGCGATGTGGCCCCCGGCTATGACCATATCACCGCCGCCATCGGCTCCGCCCAGTCGAGCCGCTACGGCGCCGACCTGATCTGCTATATCACCCCGGCCGAGCACCTGGCCCTGCCCAACGAGCAGGATGTCATCGACGGCGTCAAGGCGGCCAAGATCGCCGCCTATATCGGCGACATGAACAAGTACCCGGAAAAAGGGCGCGAGCGGGACAAGCAGATGAGCAAGGCGCGGCGCGACCTGAACTGGCAGAAACAGTTCGAGCTGGCGCTGTTTCCCGCGGATGCCGCGGCAATCCGCGCCAGCCGGGTGCCGGAGGACGAAAACACCTGCACCATGTGCGGCGATTTCTGCGCCTCGCGCGGGGCGGGGGAATTGTTCAGCAAGGATCTGCGCGGGGATAAAATCTGATGGCGTCGCAAAAAGTTCGCCCTGCGGCGTTATGGCGTTTTTTCAGGACCTCGACATACCTGATGTATGCCTTCGCCCCTGAAAAACCACCAAGCCTTGCAGGACGAAATTTTTGCCTGGCCATCTGCTATTTTGCTTTCTTGCGCAAGCATCAAATTCAGAGATTTGCGTAGCGCCGGGAAACGCGCATGCCGGCCGGTTGTTATTGCAGACAAGCGCCGGCTTCCCGGCTTGCGCTGTCAACGCTGCTCCCGGCGTTTTTTGCGAGCGCTGCGACCACTAAAATAGTAAAGGATTTCAGAGATGTCCGATGGCCCGACCATCCTCAGACCGGAAGAGATCGAAGCCGAAAGCTTTCGCATCATCGACAGTGAAGTCGGCCCGCACGTTTACGACGACCGGCAGTGGCCGGTGGTGCGGCGGATGATTCATACCGCGGCCGATTTCGAGCTGGCGGAGACGACCCGCTTTGCGCCGGGGGTGATCGATGCGGCCCTGGCGGCGCTGCGGCAGGGGGCGGACATTCTCTGCGACACCAACATGGTCATGGCCGGGGTCAACAAAAGCCGTCTGCGGCGCTTCGGCGGCTCGCTCGCCTGCCATGTGGCCGACCCGCAGGTGGCCGCCGCGGCGAAAGAGCAGGGTGTGACCCGTTCGACCCTGGCGCTGCGCAAGGGCGCGGCGGAAGGACGTTCGATCTTTCTGATCGGCAACGCGCCGACCGCCCTGTTCGAACTGCTGCGTCTGGCCGGGACGGGCGTGATCGCTCCGGCGCTGATCGTCGGGGTTCCGGTCGGCTTCGTCGGCGCCGCCGAAGCGAAGCAGGCCCTGATCGACAGTCCGTTCCCCCATATCGCCATTGCCGGACGCAAGGGCGGCTCGGCGCTGGCCGCGGCCATCCTCAATGCCCTGATGTTGCTGGCGGAACAGGAATGACCCGTCGGCCGCTGCGCAGCGGATACACCACCGGCGCCTGTGCGGCCGCGGCGAGTTTGGGCGCGGCCCTGCTGCTGCGCGACGGCGCGCAGCTGACGGCGGTTGAACTGCCGTTGCCGGGCGGGACGCTCGCCCGCTTCACCCTGGCCGGCCAGCAGCTCACCACCCGCTGCGCACGCTGTTATGTGGTCAAGGATGCCGGGGACGACCCGGATGTCACCCATGGCGTGGAGTTGCATGCCGAACTCTGCCGGGTCGAGCGGCAGGCCGAGGATCTGGAACTGGTCGCCGGCGTCGGCATCGGCCGGGTGACCAAACCGGGGCTGGCGGTGGCGGTCGGCCGGCCGGCCATCAACCCGGTGCCGCGGCGGATGATCGTGGCGGCGGTGCGTTCGGTTTTTCCGGCCATCCCGGCACGGCAGACCCTGCGCCTGACCCTCTCCATTCCGGACGGGGAGCAGCGGGCGGAACAGACCCTCAATGCCCGGCTCGGCATTCTCGGCGGGCTGTCGCTGCTCGGCACCACCGGCATCGTCCGGCCGCTCTCCCACCAGGCCTGGACCGACACCCTGGAGGTCGCCCTCGACGTGGCGCTGGCGGCCGGGGTGCCCGAAGTGGTGCTCTCCACCGGCCGCACCAGCGAACGGGCCGCCCGGCAGCTGGCGCTGCCGGAAGAAGCCTTTGTCATGATGGGCGACCATATCGGCTACTGCCTCGCTGCCTGCCATCGCAAGGGGGTCGCGGCGGTCACGCTGGCGGCCCAGTTCGCCAAGCTGATCAAGATCGCCTGCGGCCATCCCCAGACCCACGTGCGCAACTCCAAACTCGACCTCGGACGGGTCCGCGCCTGGGCCGGGGAGATCGGTCTTGACGCCGGGGATTGTCAACGGCTAGAGTTGGCGCATACCGCCCGCGAGATCTACCAGCAGTTCGGGGCCGAATCGCCCCTGGTGAGCAAGGTGGCCGCGCAGGCGCTGGCGGAGATCGACAAGCGGGTGCCGGGCGCCCGGCGGAAAATTCTGCTGGTCGATTACCAGGGGCGGATCGCAAAGGTTTATCGCTAATATGCGTTTCCCCCAGCCGGGGAGCGGAACTTCGCATACAATGTCTATCCCTCAAGGGAGGCGAACAATGAAGACGATTCATGTCATCGGCGCCGGAATTGCCGGCCAGGAAGGTTTTGCTCCGCTGGCGCTGGATCTGATCAATCAGGCGGATCTGCTGCTGGGGGCGGAGCGTCTGCTCGGTCTGTTCCCCGCATTTCGCGGCGAGAAAGTCGATATCGACAAGAATCTCGCCGCCGTGGTCGAAACCATCCGTGATGCCGAATGCCGGGTGGTGGTGCTCGCCTCCGGCGATCCGCTGTTTTTCGGCATCGGCCGTTATCTGCTGCGCAATCTGCCGGACGAGCTGATCGAGTTTCTGCCCAACGTGACCTCGGTGCAATACGCCTTCGCCAAAATCCGCGAGCCCTGGGACGATGCGGTTTTCGTCTCCGCTCACGGCCGCCGGCTGGAAGAGGCGGTGGACCGGATTGTCGCCAATGACAAGGTCGCCGTGCTGACCGACGGGGTGAACACGCCGGCCGTGCTGGCGGCTGAAATCATCCGCCGCGGCCGCGGCGGCTACCGGGCCTACCTGTGCGAAGACCTCGGGACCGACCAGGAGCGGATCCGCACCACCGATGTCAAGGGCCTGGTCGAGATCGATGCCGCCCCGCTCAACGTGCTGCTGCTGATCAAGGAGTTCGAAGCCGGAGTCAGTCATTACATTCCGACGCTCGGCATCCCCGACGATGAATTCGTCACCGTCAAGAAACTGATCACCAAGGAAGAGATCCGGGTGGTGACCCTGGCCAAGCTGAAGCTGCGCCACGACATGTGTCTCTGGGATATCGGCGCCGGCTCCGGTTCGATCTGCATCGAGGCCGATCACCTGCTGCCCAACGGCCGCATCTTCGCCATCGAGCGCAACGAAGAGTGTCGCCAGTTCATCAAGGAAAACCTGCTCAAGTTCAACACCCGGCATGTCAGTCTGGTCGAGGGCACCGCCCCCGAATGCCTGGACGAACTGCCCGACCCCGACCGGGTGTTCATCGGCGGCAGCGGCGGCCGGCTCTGGGAGATCCTCGATGCCGTGGATCAGCGGCTGGCGATCAACGGCCGGATTGTGCTCAACGCCATCACCCTCGATACCCTGACCGCCGCCAACGAGTATTTCGGCAACGCCGGCTATGCGGTCGAAGTGGTGACGGTGAACATCTCCCGCACCCGGCCGCTCTCCAACTACAAGATGTTCGAAGCCTATAACCCGGTCTATATCATCACTGCGGTGAAGGAATAATGGCGTCGCGAACAGTCCGCCCCGCTCGGATGCCGCGCCCGGACCAAATTTTTGCCTAGCCATGGCGTTGCAGTAAAATCAGGTGGAACATGAGTGAAGCAAATGTATCTTCGGGGCAGGTCCTCTTCGTCGGCGCCGGACCCGGCGATCCCGAGCTGATCACGGTCAAGGGGCTCAAGGCCCTGCAGAGCGCGGAGCTGGTGGTTTATGCCGGCTCGCTGGTCAACCCGGCGCTGCTGGCGGAGTGTCCTGACGATTGCGAGATCCATGACAGCGCGCCGCTCAACCTCGACCAGGTCCTGGAACTGCTGATTGCCGGCTGCCGGGCGGGGAAGAGAGTCGTCCGGTTGCACACCGGTGACCCTTGTTTGTACGGCGCCATCCAGGAGCAGATGGAAGCGCTCGACGCCGCCGGCTGCGATTATGCGGTGATCCCCGGCGTGACGGCGACCTTCGCCGCCGCCGCCAGTCTCAGGCAGGAACTGACCCTGCCCGGGGTGGCGCAGACCCTGACCCTGACCCGGCTGGCGGGGCGGACTCCGGTCCCGGAAAAAGAGCAGTTGCAGCGCATCGCGGCCAACGGCGGCACCATCGCCCTCTACCTGTCGGTGGGCATGATGGAGCGGCTGGTCGCGGAACTGCTGGCCGGTAAAGAGTTCACGGCGCGGACCCCGGTGGCGGTGGTCAGTCGCGCCAGCTGGCCGGACGAGCGGATCGTCGAAGGGACGCTGGCCGATATCTGCGCCAGGGTGGCAGCGTCGGGCATCACCCGCCAGGCGCTGATTCTGGTCGGCGAGGTGCTGGCGGCCCGCAAAAAGGGCGTGCCGGAGAAATCGAAACTGTACGATCCGCACTTTTCCCACGGCTACCGGCGCTGAGCCCTTGCGTGCCTCGCGTTTCTCTTTCTCTTTTCGGGGCGTAGGCCTATGACCATCTCCATCGTTGCCATAACCCGGGGCGGGGCCGAACTGGCCCGCCGGCTCGGTGATGAGTTGCCTGAGGCGCAGGTGTTTCTTCCGGCCCGCTTGCAGCGGCAGGACGCCTGTCATTATTTCTCCGAAGCGCCGGCCGAACTGCTGCCCCGGCTGTTTGCCAAAACCGAGCAGCTGGTCTGCATCATGGCGACCGGCATCGTCGTGCGTCTGCTGGCGCCCCACCTGCGCGGCAAGGAGTACGATCCGGGGGTGGTGGTCATGGACGAGAAGGGCGGTTTTGCCGTCAGTCTGCTGTCCGGCCATCTCGGCGGCGGCAACCGGCTGGCGGAGGAACTGGCGCGGATCACCGGGGGGCAGGCGGTCATCACCACGGCCACCGATGTCAATAACCTGCCGTCCTGGGACCAGGTTGCCAAGGACGCCGGGCTGGGCGTGCAGCCGGTGGCTCATCTGCGCACCCTGAACCGGCTGCTGCTGGAAGGCGAAACCATCGCCCTGGTCGATCGCAAGCGGCTGATCGCCGATCGCTTCATCGGTGTGCCGGGGGTCGAACTGTACGATTCCTTTGCCGAGGCGATGCGCTCCGATGCGCCGGGCCGGGTCTTCGTTACCCATCGCTACCTGCCGCACATGGAGAACCGGACCGCCCTGCTGGCGATCCGGCCCAGGGATCTGGTGCTGGGCATCGGCTGCAATCGCGGAACCTCCGCCGAGGAAATCGAAGCGGTGGTGAAAGCCTGTCTGCCGCAGGCGTTCCTCGCCTTTGCCAGCATCGGGGTGATCGCGACCATCGATGCCAAGCGGGACGAAGCCGGATTGAACGCGTTCGCCGCGCGCCATCGGTTGCCGGTCCGCCACTATGCGGCCGAACAGCTCAACCGGGTCGAGGTTCCCAGCCCGCCATCGGCGCCGGCGCTGGCCGCGGTCGGCGCCAGGGGGGTCTGCGAACCGGCGGCGATCCTTGCCGCCGGCGGCGGCCCGCTGCTGATCCGCAAGCAGAAGAACGGCAATGTGACGCTGGCCGTGGCGGAACAGCGCAACGGCGAGTGAGCCGCCGGTACGAGAGCGTCAATTGCATTTATTCCTGACCCGGTGCTTTTAGGGTCGATTTTTTTTGGGACAGGTGAATGAACGGAAAACTCTGGGTGGTCGGCATCGGTCCCGGCGACATTGATCATATGACTCCGGCGGCGCGGCGGGCGATCGAAACTGCCGAGGTGGTGGCCGGCTACAAAACCTACCTCGATCTGATCCCCGAACTCATCGCCGGCAAGGAGCTGCTCTCCAGCGGCATGCGCCAGGAGGTCGAGCGCTGCCGGTTGGCTCTGGAGTCCGCCGAGTCCGGCCGCAAGGTGGCCCTGGTCTGTTCCGGGGATGCCGGGGTCTACGGGATGGCCGGGCTGGTTCTCGAACTGCTCGACGGCCGCGCGCTGGAGGTCGAGATGGTGCCGGGCGTTTCCGCGGTGCAGGCCGCCGCCGGCCGGCTCGGCGCCCCGCTGATGCACGATTTCGCGGTCATCTCCCTCTCCGATCTGCTGACCCCCTGGAGCTTGATCCGGCAGCGGCTGGAGGCGGCGGGCAGCGCCGACCTGGTGGTCGCCCTCTACAATCCGAAAAGTCGCGGCCGGACCACCCAGATCGGCGCCGCGCGGGAGATCCTGCTGCGGCACCGTGATCCGCGGACGCCGGTGGGCATCGTGCGCAACGCCTGCCGGGCCGGTGAGCAGGTGACCGTCACCGATCTCGTTTCGCTGCCGGAGCACGAGATCGACATGTTTTCGCTGGTGCTGATCGGCAATCGCTCGACGGGGCTTGACGGCGCCGGGCGGATGGTGACGCCGCGCGGCTACGCCGCAAAGCTCCAGGCTTCAGGAGTCAGGAGTCAGGATTCAGGAACCAGCGAACATCGAACATCGAACAGCGAACAGCGAACAGCGAACTGCGGACCCAAGACGGCGCTGTTCATCGGCGGCACCGGCTCCGATGTCGGCAAGAGCGTGCTGACCGCCGGGCTCTGCCGGGTACTGAAACGGCGGGGCTACCTGGTGGCGCCGTTCAAGGCGCAGAACATGGCGCTCAATTCGGCGGTGACTCCGGACGGCGGCGAGATCGGTCGCGCCCAGGCGTTGCAGGCGGCGGCCTGCGGGTTGGAACCGCATATCGACATGAACCCGGTGCTGCTCAAACCGAACAGCGATACCGGGTCGCAGGTGATCATCCACGGCCGTCCGGTGGGGAACATGGATGTCAGCCAGTATCACGCCTACAAAGCCGAGGCGTTCGCCAGGGTGACCGAGTCGTATCGACGCCTGGCGGCCCAGGTCGACCTGGTGGTCATGGAGGGCGCCGGCAGCATCGCCGAAATCAACCTGATGCGGCACGATATCACCAACCTGAGGGCGGCGGCCATGGCCGATGCGCCGGTGATTCTGGTGGCCGATATCGATCGGGGCGGCGTGTTCGCGGCGCTGGTCGGCACCGTGGCCCTGCTCTCGGCGGCGGAGCGGGCGCAGTTGCGCGGCATCATCATCAATAAATTCCGCGGCGATGCGGCGCTGCTCGGCTCGGGCATCGAGATGCTGCAGGATCGCACCGGCCTGCCGGTGCTCGGGGTGGTGCCGATGCTCGATCTGCAGCTGCCGGAAGAGGATTCGGTGGCCCTGGAGCGCAAAAGCAAGGCCCCGCAAGAGGGTCTGCAGATCGGCGTGGTGCGGCTGCCGCGCATCTCCAATTACACCGATTTCGATCCGCTGGAGCGTGAGCCGGACGTGGCGCTGCGCTATATCGAGAGACCGGAACAGCTCGACGGGCTGGATCTGCTGATCCTGCCGGGAACCAAGAGCACGCTGGCCGATCTGGCCTTTTTGCGGCAGTCGGGCTTCTATCCGGCGATCCGCGCTTTTCATGCCGCCGGGGGGCGGCTGATCGGCATCTGCGGCGGCTTTCAGCTGCTCGGCACGACCATCAGCGACCCGCACCGGGTTGAGTCGGCAGCGGTCGGCGGCGAGGGGCTCGGCCTGCTCGATGTCGCAACGCTGCTGAGGCCCGGCAAGCAGACCCATCAGGTCGAGGCGCACTTTCAGCAGGCCGCCGCGGCGGCCGGATTTGCCGGCTTCGAGCGGGTCGCCGGCTATGAAATCCATGCCGGTGAATCGCGCTGCGGCCTCACCAGCCGGCCGCTGCTGCGGCTGGTCAGCCGCAGCGGGGTGGCCGTCGATCTTGCCGACGGGGCGGTGTCGGCCGACGGCCGGGTCTGGGGAACCTACCTGCACGGCTTCTTTGATGACGACCGCATCCGCGCCGCCGTTCTTGCGCCGCTGCGCGCCGGGCGCGGACCGGCGCCGACCGTTCACGCCGCGCAGCGGCAGCTCGACACGGAACTGGAGCGGCTGGCCGATCATCTCGAAAGCCATCTCGATATCGAACAGATCTGCTCCTGGCTGGCGCCGCCGGCGGAGCGGAGATGAGCGCCGGCCTGTTGCTGGCCATCCTGCTGCTCGATCTGGGTCTGGGCGATCCGCGCGGCTGGCCGCATCCGATTGTCTGGATCGGTCGCTTGGTGATCCGGCTGGAAGCGCCGTTGCGCGAAAGCGTGAAGCATCCGCGGACGGCGGGCATCGTTCTGGTGCTGATGGTGCTGGCCGTCTGCGCTTGCTCCGCATGGGGGGTGCTGCAGCTGACGGCGGCGGCGGCCGGCTGGCTGGCGGGGCTGGTAACGCTCTGGATCGGCTGGAACTGTCTGGCCTTGCGCTCGCTGCATCGGGAGAGTGCGCTGGTGGTCGAGGCGTTGCAGCGGGGCGACCTGAATGAAGCCCGGCAATGTCTGTCGCTGATCGTCGGCCGGGAGACGGCACAACTCGACGAGCAAGCGGTGCTCAAGGCGTGCCTGGAGACGGTGGCGGAGAATGCCTCCGACGGCGTGATCGCGCCGCTCTTCTATCTGGTGCTCGGCGGGCCGATTGCCGCCCTGCTCTACAAGGCGAGCAATACCATGGACTCGATGATCGGCTACCGGAACGACCGTTATCGGCAGTTCGGCTGGGCGGCGGCCCGGCTCGATGATCTGCTCAACTATCTTCCGGCCCGCCTGACCGGGCTGCTGCTGGTGACGGCGGCGTTCCCGCTGGGCCTCAACGGCTGGGCCGCCTGGCGGATCATGCTGCGTGATGCCGGCAAGCATGCCAGCCCCAACGCCGGCTGGCCGGAGGCGGCCTGCGCCGGAGCGCTCGGCGTTCAGCTGGGCGGACCGGCGGACTATTTCGGCGAGCGGATTGAAAAGGCGACGCTCGGCGATGCCGATCAGAAGCTGAGCGTCGACCATTATCGCCGGATGATCCGTCTGCTTTATGGCAGCAGTTTTCTGGCTGCCGCTCTTGGCATCCTGCTGCTGGGGCTGACCCGATGAGCCGGCCGGGGCACGGCGGCGGTGTGGATCGGGCTGCTGATGAACTGGGCGTAGCGCGCGAGCGGATTGTCGATTTTTCGGCCAGCATCAACCCGTTCGGCCCGCCCGACACGGTGCGCCAGGCGCTTCTCGATGCGCTTGAGCGGGTCGCCGATTACCCGGAGATCGACGCGCAATCGCTGCGCCGGGCTCTGGCCCGGTGGCAGAACCTGCCGGAGGAGAACCTGCTCCCCGGCAGCGGTTCGACCGAGCTGATCTATCTGCTGCCGCGCGTTTTGCGGCCGCGACGGGCCCTGATCATCGAACCGGCGTTCAGCGAATACGCTCCGGCGCTGCAGCAGGCGGGCTGCCGGATCGACAGGCTGACGCTTCAGGCCGCGACCGATTTTCGTTTCGAGCCGCGGCAGGTGCTGGAAGCGCTGCATGCCGATACCGAGCTGGTGCTGCTGGCCAATCCGGGCAATCCCACCGGGGTCGCCGTCGACCCGCTGCAGCTGCGCAAGCTGGCCGCGGCCCTGGGGCGCTGCCGGTTGCTGATCGATGAAGCCTTTGTCGATTTCTCCGTCGAACATTCCCTGCTCGCTGCCGTCACCGAGTACCCGAACCTGTTCGTGCTCCGCTCGCTGACCAAGTTTTACGCCATCCCCGGACTGCGGGTCGGCTACCTTGCCGGACCGTCCCGGGAGCTGGCCCGACTGGCGGCAGAGCGGCAGCCCTGGACCCTGTCCAACCTGGCGATCGCTGCCGCCAAGGCCTGCCTTGACGACAGTCGCTACCGGCAGCGCACGCTGGAGGCGATCCCCCGCTTGCGGGAGCAGCTGGTGCAGGGGCTGGAACGGTTGTCGGTCAAGGTCTTTCCGTCGCATGCCAACTATCTGCTGTTGCGGGTGCCCCGGGACTGGCCCGGCGCGGCAACCCTCTGCGCGCGGCTGCGGGAACAGGGCCTGCTGCTGCGCAATTGCGCCGATTTTGCTTCGCTCGACGATCGCTACCTGCGGGTGGCGGTGCGCGGCGCAGAGGAGAACCGGCGGTTGCTGGCCGCTCTGGCCGAAGCAGCGGCGCGGCGAGGGCACAGCGATGTCTGAAGCCCCGCTGCAAGATAGCGATGAACTGCGTGCTCTGGCCCGGACGCGGATGCCGTTCGGCAAATACGCCGGTCGCCTGCTGGTCGATCTGCCGGAACCCTATCTGATCTGGATGATCCGCAATCAATTGCCCGAGGGGCTGCTCGGCCGGCGGCTGCTGGCCATCTATGAAATCCAGCTCAACGGACTGGAAGCGTTGCTGGCCCCGCTGCGGCCGAAGGAGGATTGATGGCAAAGCTGCCCTGGTCCGGTGAACAGCCGGTGCTGATGCTGGCCCCGATGCAGGGCCTGACCAACCGGGCCATGCGGGCCTCGCTCATCGCGCGTTCGGCTCCCGACCTGGTATTTACCGAGTTTGTCAGGGTGCAGGCCAATTCCCGCAAGCGGATTCCGCGCGCCGATCTCGCCGACATCAGAAGTTACAGCGGTTGCGTGCCGTTGGTTGTCCAGCTGATCGGTCACGGCGCCGAGGCGTTGGCGGACGCGGCAGTGATCGTTCAGGACGCCGGAGCCGACCATCTCAACCTCAACCTCGGCTGCCCGTACGGGCGGATGACCAGCGGCGCCACCGGCGGTGTGCTGCTGCGCGAACCGGCCAAGCTGGCGAAGCTTCTGCAGGCGCTGCGCGCGGCGGTACGGGGCAGTTTTTCGGTGAAAAGCCGGGCCGGTTATGACGATCCCCGGCAGATTTTCCAACTGCTGCCGGTTTATGAAGAGGCCGGGGTCGATTTTCTGATTCTGCACCCCCGCACGGTGGAGCAGCACTACCGGGGCTGCGCCGACCACGACATCACCGCCGAAGTCGCCGCCCGCACCGACCTGCCGCTGATCGCCAACGGGGATATCAACACCGCCGCACAGGGGCGAAGGATACTGGCCGCCGGCGGGGTCGCCGGTCTGATGCTCGGCCGGGGCGCGCTGGCCGATCCGCTGCTGTTCCGCCGGCTGCGCGGTGAACTGCCCGAAGCAGTGCCTGACGGCCTGAGGCGACAGGAGGTGTACGCGTTTCTCGATGATCTGCTGCCCCGCTATCAGGAACTGTTCTGCGGCGACCGGCAAGTGCTGATGAAGATCAAGGACGTGCTCAATTTCATTCCGGACGAGGATCTGCAGCGCGATCTGGGACGGATGAAACGGGCCAAAGAGGTGGCGGACTTCCGTCGTGAAATGCTCAACCTTCGGGAGGGATGAGCGGATAGCGGCCGCTATCCGCTTGAATAATAAGAAGAAAATAATTTTTCTCGGACGGACCGGGCGTTGCAATAGAACGGGTTTTCTGATTAATTGGAAACGTGACGACCCTTTTTTCGGAGGAAACGCCTATGATGATCCGCGTCGAATACAAGGACGGACAACAACAGCTGGTTCGTCCCCATCAGTTGAAAAAATTGATCTCTTCCGAGCAGATTGTTCGCTTCGAGCGTTCCGGGGGCTGGGCGACACTGGGCGCCGACGTCCTGAGAGATCCCGGCGGAAACGCGGAGTTTTCGGGCATCGAGCGACGTTCGACCTGAGTGTCCCATGAGCTGTGCAGATTTAAAAGGCGCCACCGATTTCGGTGGCGCCTTTTTTCGTAGCGTGCGGCCCAGGGCAGGCCGCTTGCTTGCCTCTGCCCGTTCCGCAAAGGGAAAGCCGCGCCCGGAGCGTGCCGCCGCGCTAACAACCGGGCACGCCGCGACCGGTCGGCGTCGGGGAAAACGGCGGATCGGCAGCCGGCTGTCCATCCGGAGGTCGCCGGGTGGACACCTCGGTCGCATATTCTGCTAGAATGGGACAAGATGAAGAAGATCCGGTGGGCTTGCCGGAAATTTCGAGTTCAATCCGCAAGGATCAACGAATGAGAAGTTTTTTTGGTCTGGAACCCTCTTCCGCACTAAAACCGGCCCTGAAAGTCGGGGCGATATTCGCCCTGGTGGCCGGGGCCTGGATTCTCGTCTCGGACAAGGCGCTGCTGTTGCTGGTCGGAGATGTCGCCATCCTGACCCGGCTGCAAACCCTCAAGGGGGGAGCATTCGTGCTGGTGTCGGCGGTTTTTTTGGTTTTTCTGGTTCGCCATTATCTGCAGGTCGCTCAGCGTCAGGACGAAAAGATGCGGGTGGTGGCGCAGGGGGTTTCGGTCGCCGTCGGCGATGCCCTCTTTTCTTCTTTGACCCGAAGTCTGGCCCGGGCGGCAGAGGTCGACTGTGTTTTCATCTGTCAGTTGGCCGGGACCGGCAACCGGCGCATGCAGAGTCTGAGCGCTTTTGCCGCCGGCGAGTTTGTCGCCGATTTCGAGTGTGACTGGGCCGGCACCCCCTGCGAAAATGTCATTCGCCAGGGCAAGCTTTGCCTGATAGACAGCGGGGTTCGCCAGAAGTTCTCCCACCCCATGCTGGAACGGTTCGCGGCCGAGAGTTTCGTGGGCACGCCGTTGCTCGATTCGGACGGACACATCCTGGGTGTCCTGGTGGTTCTCGATGGCAAGCCGCTGCGGCGCTCGGATCAGCTTGCCGACCTGCTGCTGCTCTTCGCCATCCGCGCCGCCATCGAGTTGGAGCGTAAACGCACCAGCGAGGCCTTGCTTGAATCCGAAAGGCTGTACCGCGCGGTATTCGAAAACAACGGCGCCGCCATTCTGATCGTCGAGGAAGACACCACCATTTCGATGGCCAACGAAGAGTTCGCCAAACTCTGCGGCGAACCGCGGGAGAGTATCGAGGGGCAGCGGAAATGGCCCGTCTATGTCGCCGGAGAAGACCGCGAAAGGTTGTTCGAATATCACCGCAAGCGCCGTATCGATCCCGCTTCGGTGCCGAAAAACTACGAATTCCGTTTCATCGGCCGGGACAACCGGCAGCGCGTGCTGTACATCAACGTGGCGATGATCCCGGGGACGACCCGCAGCGTCGTCGCCCTGTGGGACGTCACCGCGCGCAAGCAGGCCGAAGAGGAACTGGCCCATCTTGCCGCCATCGTCGAGTCGGCCGAAGAGGCCATTGTCGGCAAGTCGCTGGACGGCATCATCTTCAGCTGGAATCCCGCCGCGGAGCGGCTCTACGGCTATTCGGCAACGGAAATGAAAGGGCGTCACATCGCCATGCTCGTTCCCGAAGAGCGCAGCGAAGAGCTGAACCGGATCCTCGATCAGGCCGGGCAGGGCAAGAAGGTCGACAGTGTGGATAGCGTGCGCCTGCACAAGGACGGCCGCAAGATCTGGATCAGGTTTTCCGCGACCCCCATCTGGGACCGTTCCGGTCGATTGATCGGAGTCACGACCATCGCTCGACAGATCGAAGGCCCGGTTTCCTGACCGGCCGGCAGGCGCCG
>DASWJX010000291.1:0-21720 GCA_036396915.1 Geopsychrobacteraceae bacterium
AAGTGGACGGTTGATGCTTCCGGCATTCTGGGTTAGTATGCCCCGTTATCCGCGGACGGCAGGTTTAATCCGCTGTCCGCATCAAATTCATATTCCAGATGCAGGGAGTTTTTTTCGCTATGGCCGAACCCGGAAAATCCAAATTTCAGATCGATCTGCGGCGCCATCTGCGTGAGCAGAATGTTGAAGACAATCTGGTTCATCTGATTTGCGAAATCGCCGAAGCCTCCAAATATATTATCAATTCGATACGAACGGGTGATCTCGGCGTCGCCGGGACCTCCAATCTGTACGGCGAGCAGCAGCTTGCCCTGGACGTGCTGGCGGACCGGATTCTGCAGAAGCGGCTCGATCATTCGCGGGTGGTCGCCAATATCATGTCGGAAGAGGCGGATGAAATTGTGCCGATCTCTCCGGATTGCGTCGGAAAGTATTCGGTCGCTTTCGACCCGCTGGACGGTTCTTCCCTGGTTGACGTCAATCTGGCGGTCGGGACCATCATCTCGATCTTTGAAGGCTGCGACCTGCTGCAGTCCGGCCGTCATCAGGTGGCCGCCATGTACATTCTGTATGGCCCGCGGACAACCCTGGTCTACAGTACCGGAAACGGCGTCCATGAGTTCAGCATGAACCACCTGATGGAATACAACCTGGTCAAGGAGAATATCCGCATCGCGGAACAGGGCAGTCTCTATTCTCCCGGCGGTCAACGCAATCTCTATACGCCGGGCACCGAAGCGTTCGTCAGGCAGCTCGAGGAGCGCGGCGTCAAGCTGCGTTACAGCGGCGGTTTCGTCCCGGACATCAATCAGGTGTTGCTGAAGGGGCATGGCATCTTCTTCTATCCGCACCTGAAAGAACAGCCGAACGGCAAGCTGCGGCTGCTTTTCGAACTGAGCCCGATGGCCTTTCTGGTCGAGCAGGCCGGAGGGGCGGCGTCCACCGGCCGCGGACCGATCCTCGATGTCGTGCCGCGGCACATTCATGAGCGTTCGCCGGTCTTTATCGGCAGCAAGGATGATGTCGCCCTGGCGGAAAACTTCATCCGTACGCTGGAACCTGATCAGGAAAAAAAGGCCGCTTGCTAACGCGTCCGGGAGCCTGGCGCCAGGCTCCCGGACGCGCTGTTTTGACATCTGAGAGGGGGCAGGATGCAGCCGGTAGTGGTCTGTCTGGTTGCGTATACGGTCGGGATGCTGATCGGGTCTTATCTGGACTCCGGGGCATCCCCGACTCTTCTCTGGGGTACCCCCTTCCTCTGCGCCTTCCTCTGGTTTCTCTGCCGCGCGC
Organism: Geopsychrobacteraceae bacterium; assembly: GCA_036396915.1. GTDB lineage: Bacteria > Desulfobacterota > Desulfuromonadia > Desulfuromonadales > Geopsychrobacteraceae > BM509. The sequence goes on from DASWJX010000291.1 coordinate 1,291, forward strand.
GCCGCTCGGCGGCTCTGTTGTTCTGGTTTCTGTTGTTTCTTGGTGTCGGTCTGGTCCGGGTGCCCCTGGCCCTGAATGCTCCGGCGGATACGTCCCGGCTGTATCGTTACTGCGGGCCTGACCCGGTCGTGGTTGAAGGAACGGTGTTGCGGGTCGACCCGCGCGGCCCCGAAAAGAGTTCAGTCGATCTGCTGGCCCATCGGGTTTCGTCACAAGGCATCGCCACGGCGGTGGCGGGCCGGGTCAGGCTTTATCTCGACAGTGCCCGGCCCGCACTGTTGTCCGGCGACCGGGTCCGTTTCCGGAGCCGTCTGCGGCAGCCGCGGGTTTTCGGAACCCCGGGGGAGTTCGATCTGCCCCGGCATCTGGCCTATGCGGATATCCGCGTCACGGCTTATCTGCCCGACGCGGCAGGACTCGTCCGCCTGGCCGGCGGCGGCACGGGGCTGTTGCGCCAGCTGACGCGTTTGCGCAGACAGAGTGGCGTCCTCATCGACCGGGCCGCTTCCGCCGAGGCGGCGCCCCTGGTCCGGGCGCTGGCGCTCGGGGAGCGCGGCGCACCCCCCCCGGCGCAGAGGCAGCAGCTGGCGCGGGGCGGCGTCGCCCATCTGTTCGCGATTTCCGGCCTGCATATGGGCCTGCTGGCGCTGTTCGGCTACCGGATTCTGCTGTTCGGCTATCGCCGTTCCCCGCGACTGCTCCGCTGGCAACCGCCGCAGCGCATTCTGCCGCTGTTTTTGCTGCCCGTTCTGTTCGGCTATCTGCTGCTGACCGGCGATGCGCTGTCCACCCGCAGGGCATTTGCAACCTGTCTCTGTCTGGCCGTCTTTCTTTTATGGCGCCGCCGGGTGGCGCCGCTGCAACTGCTCTGCAGTCTGGCTCTGTTCTTTTTGCTGTTCGAGCCGCTGGCGCTCTGGCAGGCCTCGTTTCAGATGTCTTTTGCCGGGGTCGCCGGGATTCTCTGCTGGCGGCGCTATTGGCAAGCGGATGGCTTGCCGCAGGGCCGGTTGGTCAGGAACATCCTGCAGATTTTTCTGATCTCTCTGGCGGCCATTCTGGCAACGACCCCGCTGGTGCTGCTGAATTTCCATCTGTTTGCGCCGGCCGGTCTGATCAACAATCTGTTTGCCATCCCGCTGGTGACCCTGCTGGCGGTCCCCGCGGGGCTGGCGGGGATTTTCCTGACGGTTTGCTGGCCGTCGCTGGCCGTTCCCGCTTTTGCGCTGTGCGGCCAGGTGCTCCAGGCGACGGTGCGCGCGGCGGAGCAGGTCACCTCCCTCCCCGGACTGGGCGGCACGACCGTCTATCTTGATCCCCGGCAACTGCTGCTGCTGACGGCGGCGGTGGTGATCCTGCTGATTCCCTGGCAAAGACCGTTGTGGCCGGCCCTGCTGCTGCCGCTGCTGGCGCTGTTTTTTTATGCGCCGCTGAACACCGGCCGGCAAAACCTGGTTTTGACGGTATTCTCCGTCGGCCAGGGGGATGCGATGCTGCTGAGCATCGACGGCAGCAGACATATATTGATCGACGGCGGCGGATTGTACGGCGACCGTTTCGATGTCGGAGAGCGCCTGCTGGCTCCGGCGCTCGGCCGGCTCGGAGTGAAACGGCTGGACGCCGTGCTCCTGACGCACGATGATCTGGATCACAGCAAGGGGTTGTTCTATCTGCTGGAACATATTCCGGTCGATGCTTTCTGGTGCGGCAGCGGCCCGCAGGCTCTGTCGGAGTCTTTACGGCAGGTGCTCAAGCGGCGAAACATTCCGCTGCGGCAATTTTCCGCCGGTTGGACGCCGGTCGCCACGCACGGCGACGGCGCGCTGCAGCTCTATGTCCCCGAGCTGGAACGCGGCTCAAAAAACGATCGCTCGGTGGTTGTGTATGCCGCTCAGGGCGGCGACGGCCTGCTGCTGACCGGCGATCTGGAGCGGGCCGGAACGGCAGCTCTGCTCGCCGCGGAGCTGCCGGGGCCGGTCTCTCTGCTCAAGCTGCCGCACCACGGCAGTCGGCACTCCGACGCACGGCGCTTGTTTGAAACCCTGCATCCGCAACAGGCGTTCGTTTCGGTCGGTTACCAGAACCACTTCCGTTTTCCTCATGTCGAGGTCGTCGCTGAGCTTCTGCGGCATAAGGCAAGACTGCATCGCACCGACTGGTCCGGCACCCTCCGTTTTACCAGCGAGGGGCAGGGCTGGCGCGTCGAACGGTGGCGACAGGGGCTTTTCCGTTGACAGTCCAGGCCGGGACTGCTAGAAATTCCTCTATTATTACGGGAGTCTTTTCATGAAACAGGCCAATATCCTGGTCGTCGATGACGAACGCTTCTTTCGGGAGCTCTACAAGGAGCAATTGATCGAGGCCGATTATCAGGTAGAAGTTTGCGACAATGGCGATGCCGCCGTTGCCCGGATGGGGCAGGGGGGGATCGATCTGGTCCTCACCGACATGGTGATGCCCGGCCGGGATGGCCTGAGTGTGCTGCAGGCCGCCCGTTCGTTACCGAACCCACCCGATGTTATCCTGATTACCGGTCATGCCAGCCTGGAATCCGCGATCGACGCGTTGAAAAACGGTGCCCGCGATTATCTGGTCAAACCCTTCGATGCCGATGAACTGCGCCACCTGGTGCGGACCTGTATCGATCAGCGGCGCCTGCTGGATGAAAACCTTCAGTTGAAGAGCCAGATCCGTCTGTTTCAGTCGGGCCAGGCCCTTTCCTCGCTGATCGATCTTGAACTGTTGCTGCCGCAGGCGGTCGAACGTTTGTTGCGCGAACTGGGCGGCGGCACCGGCTTCGGCTTTCTGCTGAACCAGGGCGGGGGAACAAGATTTCACGGTCTGCTCGGTATCGAGTCGACGCAAGCGCGCGAGATCCCCGAGCTGCTGTCCGGCTGCCTGGCGTCGGAGGAGGGTTTCTATCTGCTCAGCGCTGAAGAGCGCAACCTTTTGCGCTCAAGCCGGATCAGCGCCGATTCCGTCGGGCTGCTGCCATTGCGGGCCGACGGTGAACTGCGGGGCGGGCTGGTGGTTTTTGATGCTCCCCACATCTGCTCTTCGGGGTCGGTCCCGGTTGAAAGTGTGCATTACCTGGCGGAACAGATCATCATCGGCTTCAATAATGCCTATCGCTATCAGAGTGCCCAGGAACTGATGCATACCGATGATCTGACCGGCCTCTACAATCATCGTTATCTGCAGATTGCCCTGGATCACGAAGTGCGCCGTGCGCAGCGTTACGGATTGCAGTTTTCCCTGCTGTTTCTGGATCTCGATCATTTCAAGGAGATCAATGACCGGCACGGCCATCTCTCCGGCAGTGCCGCCCTGCGGGAAATCGGTCTGCTGCTGCGGGACTGTGTTCGCGAAGTCGATACCCTGTTCCGTTTCGGCGGGGATGAATTCGCGGCAATCCTGGTGGATGCCGATGCCGATACCTCGCGGATCATTGCCGAGCGGGTCCGCAAGGCGATCGATGAGCATGTTTTTCTCCGGGAGCAGCAAACGCCATGGCATCTGACCGCCACCGCCGGCTATGCCACCTTTCCCGCGGATGCGACCGATCAGGAAGCGCTGCTCGATCTGGCTGATCAGGCCATGTATGTCGGCAAGCAGGTGCGCAACGTGATCCGGAGTGCCTTGGATATCGATAACGGATAACTACGTAAGCGGTATGCCGTTTTTAGCAGCTTCCGCAAAAAACTGATAGATCGTTCCGGCGGCAAGGGTCACTCTGGACCCTTGTTTTTTTCTGGGTTTGCGCGCTGTTCAACGACCGGCGCGAACCTATAGCAAAAAGGAAAAACTGTGAGTATTTCAGCAATCAAAGGGATGAACGATATTCTGCCGGGGAAGGTGGAGACCTGGCAGTTTCTTGAGCAGAAGGCGCGCGAGGTATTCGCAACCTACGGTTTCTCCGAAATCCGCACACCGGTGGTGGAAAAGACCGAACTGTTCTGCCGTTCGATCGGGGAAACGACCGATATCGTCGAGAAGGAGATGTATACCTTTGCCGACAAGAGCGATAATTCCCTGACGCTGCGCCCGGAAGGGACGGCGCCGGTGATGCGCGCTTTCATCCAGAATCGCCTGCATACCCTCGATCCGGTCTCCAAGCTCTACTATCTGGGGCCGATGTTCCGCTACGAGCGGCCGCAGAAAGGGCGTTATCGCCAATTTCACCAGATCGGCGCCGAGGTCATCGGGGTCGAGGACGCCAAGATCGATGCCCAGGTGCTGGCCATGCTCCACCACTATGCCTGTGCCATCGGCATCGACGCCGTCGAGCTGCAGGTCAATTCTCTCGGTTGTCCGGCCTGCCGCCCCGACTACCGGACGGCGCTGATCGCCTATCTGGAGACGCGGCTGTCCTCGCTCTGCAGCGAGTGCCAGCGGCGCTACACCACCAATCCGTTGCGGGTTCTGGATTGCAAGGCCACGGGCTGCAAGGCGGCGACAGCGGACGCGCCTTCGGTGCTTGATCATCTGTGTGCCGGCTGCGATGAGCATTTCAGTCAGGTGCAGGGGTATCTGCGTGCTCTTTCCATCCCTTTCAGTATCAATGCCCGGATGGTTCGCGGACTCGATTATTATGTGCGCACCACCTTCGAGCTGGTCACCGACCGGCTCGGTTCCCAGAATGCCGTTGCCGCCGGCGGTCGCTACGACGGGCTGGTGGAGAGCCTGGGCGGTCCGGCTCTGCCGGGCATCGGTTTCGCCATCGGTCTGGAGCGGCTGGTGCTGATGATGGAGGAGGGGCAGCAGCTGACGGCGCGGCCGGATCTGTTTTTGGCCGCATTGGGCGATGCGGCAGCGGCACAGGCCTTTGTGCTGATGTCGAAACTGCAGCGCGGCGGCGTCAGGGCGGAAATGGATTATCAGGGCAAAAGCCTCAAGGCGCAGCTGCGCCGAGCCAACAAGCTCAATGCCCGGTTCAGCTTGATTCTCGGCGAGGAGGAGTTGCGCACCGGCACCGCCGAGCTCAAGGATATGGATCAGAGCAGTCAGGTTCCGGTGGCGCTGGACGGGCTTGAGCAGGAGCTGCTGAAACGGCTGTAGCGGGATGCGGTGAACGGGTTGTCCTGGTGGCGCATCAGGGCGTCGGGAAATCTTTCTTTTCCGGCGGCTTCTGCTTGACCTGACGAAGGGCTGGTCTATAATCGTCTCTTCGTTTTTCCCGATATAATCAGACGGCCCGGCAGGGGCCGATGGAGGTTTGACCTTGAACGACATGCTTGGAAGTTGGAAGAGAACGCACCTTTGCGGCACGGTGACCGCCGCCGAGCTGGGCCAGGACGTCTGTCTGATGGGCTGGGTCCAGCGGCGGCGCGATCATGGCGGGCTGATCTTCATCGATCTGCGCGACCGGGAAGGGATCGTTCAATTGGCCCTCGATCCGGATCGTGATCCCGAGGCCCACCAGAAGGCCGAACAGATCCGCAACGAATTCGTGGTTGCCGTACGCGGCAAGGTCTCCCCCCGCCCGGAAGGGACCGTCAACCCGAAGATGAAGACCGGTGCCGTCGAAGTCGAGGTCAGCGAGCTGAAGATTCTCAATCGTGCGGAAACGCCCCCTTTCATGCTCGATGATCATACCGAGGTGGCCGAGAATATCCGCCTGAAATATCGCTTTCTCGATCTGCGCCGGCCGTCATTGCAGAAGAATCTGCTGCTGCGTCATCTGGTGGCCCGCACCGTCCGGAATTATCTCGACGACCGGGGGTTTGTGGAAATCGAAACACCGGTGCTGACCAAAAGCACCCCCGAGGGCGCACGGGATTATCTGGTGCCCAGTCGCGTCAACCCGGGCAATTTCTTCGCCTTGCCCCAATCCCCCCAGCTGTTCAAGCAGTTGCTGATGGTCTCCGGTTTCGACCGCTACTTCCAGATTGTCAAGTGCTTCCGTGACGAAGATCTGCGGGCCGATCGTCAGCCTGAATTTACTCAGATCGATTGCGAGCTGAGCTTTGTCGATCGTGAAGCGGTCATGTCGATCATGGAAGGGCTGATTGCCGAAGTGTTCAAGACGGCCCTGGGGATCGAAATCCCGCTGCCGATGCCGCGCCTCAGCTATGCCGAGGCGCTGGATCGTTTCGGCGTGGATAACCCCGATTTGCGCTTCGATCTCGAACTGGTCGCTCTGACCGACCTGGTCCGTGATTCTCAGTTCAAGGTGTTTGCCGAGGTCGCCGCCGCAGGCGGTCTGGTCAAGGCCATCAATGCCAAAAACTGTGCGACTTTTTCGCGCAAGGAGCTTGACGACCTGACCGATTTTGTCAAGATTTACGGCGCCAAGGGGCTGGCCTGGGTCAAGGTGACCGAAGAGGGCTGGCAGTCGCCGATCGCCAAGTTCTTCAGCGCGGCAGAGCTCGCCGCGCTCAATCAGGCGCTGAACGCCGAAGTAGGGGACTTGTTGCTGTTCGTGGCCGATACGCCGCGCATCACCAATGAAGCGCTCGGACGCTTGCGGGGGCACCTCGGTCAAAAGCTCGGTCTGGCCGACAAGCAGAACTATAAATTTTCCTGGGTGACCGATTTTCCCCTGCTGGAGTGGGATGGTGGGGAAAGACGTCACGTGGCGGTTCATCACCCGTTTACGGCGCCCCTGGAAGAGGATATCGCCCTGCTCGACAGCGATCCCGGCAAGGCCCGCGCCCAGGCCTACGATCTGGTGCTCAACGGATCGGAGATCGGCGGCGGCAGCATCCGTATCCACGACCAAACGGTGCAGAGCCGGATGTTTGAACTGCTCGGCATCGGCGCAGAGGAGGCGCGCGAGAAGTTCGGCTTTCTGCTCGATGCGCTCAGTTTCGGCGCCCCGCCGCATGGGGGGATCGCTTTCGGGCTTGATCGTCTGATGATGATTCTGACCGGCGCCGATTCGATTCGGGACGTTATCGCTTTCCCCAAAACCCAGAAAGCGACCTGCCTTCTTTCCGAGGCCCCCGGCAAGGTCGATGAAAAACAGTTGCAGGAACTGGCGATTCGCCTCCGTCGTCAGAATTGAGCAGACAGGGAACAGTGCGGAATTGATGAAGCCGATAACTATGCTGCGGTCTGTTGCGGCGCTGGTCGTCTGTCTGTCCGTGCTGGCTTGCGGCTGTGCCCCGGCGCTCCGGCCGGACCCGAGATCGGCCAGGGAACTGGTGGCGCAGGCGTACGCGAGCGGAGCTGCCAGGCTGGCGGCCGCGGAGTACCAGGCGGCGTCCGCGGCTCTGGGTGATGCCGAGCAGCAGCTGCGCAGCGGAGACCGGGAGCAGGCCCGGGAATCCTTGCGTCGGGCCCGTCAGCATGCGCTTGCGGCCCTGCAGCGGACCGAACGGGAAAAGCGGCGGCGGCTGGAGGAGCTGCGCCGCCAGGAAGCTCGGCCGAAAGATCCCGGGCCGGTCATCGTCAAGCCCGAGCCGGTCGTCGTCAAGCCCGAGCCGGTCAGGGTCTCGCCGCCCAAACCGGCAGCGGCCAAACCGAAGCTGGTGAATCAGGTCGAGGTTAAGGCGGGGGAGACCCTGTCGGATATTGCCGCCCGTCAGGAGGTGTATGGGGATGCTCTGCTCTGGCCGCTGGTGTACCGGGCAAATCGGGATCAGATCAAGGATCCGCAGCAGATTTTTCCGGGCCAGAGTCTGACCATCCCCCGCGATAAGACCGCGGAGGAAAAGGAATCCGCACGGGAAGAAGCGCGCAGCTCGGGACTGTTTCGCTGAAAGAAGAGCACCTTTCTCACTTTTGATGCTTTTGCAAGAAAGCAAAATTGAAGCGTCTGTTTTTAGTGTCGAGTGCCGAGTGCCGGCGGCTCCGTATTGAGAACAGGCGCTTTTTTTCGTGGCGGTGGGGGGCGGTTCCGATTGCCTATCTGCGGAGTGAACAGGGCGGATTCCGGCCGGTCGGAGGGGCATGGCGCTAGCGCGCCGACCCCGGGTTGAATAAAATTTCCTCCCCCGCAAATGGGCTTGACAGTAAAAAGTTGTTTGTATACTGTATACAACATTTCCGGGCGTGGAGGTGGTGCCCGGCGGTTTTCCATGCGGTTGTTTTTAGACATTTTTTTAAGCTTTGACGGGCTTGCGCAGGGCCTGTCCTTAAGCCTCTGGCAAAACTGACATAATCTGAAGGAGAGAGACACATGGCATCAAAAATTATCTGGTCGGAAATTGATGAAGCACCGGCATTGGCGACTTATGCTTTTCTGCCGATCGTCAAGGCCTTCGCCAAGGGAACGGGCGTTGAAGTCGAGACCAGGGACATCTCCCTGTCCGGTCGTATCATCGCGAACTTCCCTGACAAGCTGACCGAAGAGCAAAAAATTCCCGATTATCTGGCGGAGTTGGGCGAACTGGTCAAGACTCCTGAAGCCAATATCATCAAGCTGCCGAATATCAGTGCTTCGGTTCCGCAGCTGCAGGAGGCCATTGCCGAGCTGCAGGCCAAGGGCTACGCTATCCCCGACTACCCGGAAGAAGCAAATACCCCTGAAGAGAAAGCGTTGCAGGCCCGGTTTGCCAAATGCCTCGGCTCCGCGGTCAACCCGGTGCTGCGCGAAGGCAACTCCGATCGGCGCGCCGCCGCTTCGGTCAAGAGATTCGCCCAGAAGAACCCGCACCGGATGATGCAGGACTGGCCGGAAGTCTCCCAGTGCCGCGTCGCCCACATGGACGGCGGCGACTTCTACGAGACCGAAAAATCGGTGACCATGGAGCAGGCCGACAACGTCAGGATCGAGTTTGTCGGCAGCGACGGCACCGCCACCGTCCTGAAGGACGACCTGGCACTGCTCGAAGGCGAGGTTCTCGACAGCTCGGTGATGAGGGTCGCCGCGCTGCGCGACTTCTACGCCGCGACCATCGAGGAAGCCAAGGAGAAAGGCGTACTGCTCTCGCTGCACCTCAAGGCGACCATGATGAAGGTTTCCGATCCGATCATGTTCGGTCACTGTGTTTCGGTGTACTTCAAGGACGCCCTTGACAAGCATGCCGAGACCCTGAAATCGATCGGCGCCAACGTCAATTACGGTCTCGGTGATGTGCTGGCCAAGCTCGGCAAACTTCCGGCGGCAAAGAAGGCCGAGATCGAAGCCGACATCAACGCCTGCTACGCAAAAATGCCCGCCCTGGCGATGGTCGACTCCCGCAAGAACATCACCAATCTGCATGTGCCCAACGATGTGATTGTCGATGCGTCGATGCCGAACGTCGTGCGTGACGGCGGCAGGATGTGGAACCTGCAGGACGAACTGCAGGACACCATCGCCATGGTTCCCGATCGCTGCTACGCCACCATGTATCGCGAGATCGTCGAAGACGCCAAGCGCAACGGCCAGTTCGATCCGGCCACCATGGGCAGCGTCGCCAATGTCGGCCTTATGGCGCAGAAGGCCGAGGAGTATGGCTCTCACGACAAAACCTTTGAAGCTCCGGCTGCCGGCAGCATGCGGATCGTCAATTCCGCCGGTCAGACCCTGCTGGAGCAGCAGGTCGACAGCGGAGACATCTTCCGCGCCTGCCAGGCCAAGGATATTCCGATCAAGGACTGGGTCAAGCTGGCGGTCAATCGTGCCAAGGCGTCCGGCGAGCCGGCAATCTTCTGGCTCGATGAAAAGCGCGGCCACGATGCCGAAATCATCAAGAAGGTCAACAAGTACCTGCCGGAGTTCGACACCGCCGGGCTGGACATCCGCATCATGGACCCGGTGGCGGCGATGAATTTCTCCCTTGAGCGGGTCCGCAAGGGCCTGAACACCATCTCGGTTACCGGCAACGTGCTGCGCGACTACCTCACCGACCTGTTCCCGATCCTCGAGCTGGGAACCAGCGCGCGGATGCTCTCCATTGTTCCGCTGCTGGCCGGCGGCGGCCTGTTCGAGACGGGCGCCGGCGGTTCCGCGCCCAAGCACGTTCAGCAGTTCCTCAAGGAGGGCCACATCCGCTGGGATTCCCTGGGCGAGTACTGTGCCCTGGTGCCGTCGCTGGAGCTGTGCGCGACCAACGACAAGAACCCCAAGGCCGCCGTTTTGGCGGAGACTCTGGACGCCGGTATCGGTCAGTATCTTGAGAACCAGAAGCTGCCTTCCCGCAAGGTCGGCGAGATCGATAACCGCGGCAGCAGCTTCTATCTGGCGCTCTACTGGGCGAAAGCGCTCGCCGCTCAGGAGAAGGATGCCGCGCTGAAGGCCCGTTTCGCCGAGGTTGCCGCGGAGCTGGAGAAGCATGCGGACGAGATCGACGCCGAGTTGCTCGCCGCCCAGGGCGAGCCGGTTGACATCGGCGGTTACTTCCGTCCCGATCCGGTCAGGGCCGACCGGGCCATGCGTCCGAGCGCAACCCTGAACGCGATTATCGATGCCATGTAGCTAGCGAAATGTTCTGACTGAAAAAGCCCGCCGGATGGCGGGCTTTTTCAGTCAAGGTCGTACGCTGCAGGCCGCGTCAAGCCACGGCAAGACAGGTTTTTTCCGCTGTTGCTCCGGCGCTTTTCGGGCGGCTGTCAGGGGGACCGCATCGGTTGCCGGGAGAAAATTATCTCTGGGCTCAAAGGGCCTTGACAGTCAAAAATTGTTTGTATACTGTATACAGTACTGCTTGTATTTTTTGCTAGATCTGATAATGCGTTTTATCCATGCCTGCCAATTGTCGGCCGGCGAATTTATCTAGTGTAAAGGAGAGAGAGAATGGCGAGACCAAAAATTGCTCTGATCGGTGGCGGACAGATTGGTGGTGTGCTGGCTCAACTGTGTGCGTTGCGCGAGTTGGGCGATGTCGTTTTGTTCGACATCGTCGAGAACATGCCTCAGGGAAAGACTCTGGATATTGCCGAGGCCTCCCCGGTCGACGGTTTTGACGTCAGTGTGACCGGCACCAACCATTACAAGGATATCGCCGGTGCAAATGTCGTCATCGTGACCGCCGGTCTGCCGCGCAAGCCGGGCATGAGCCGTGATGATCTGATCGAAGTCAACTCCAGGATCATGACCTCAGTTGCCGAAGGGATCAAGGAGTATGCTCCTGATGCCATCGTCATCATCATCTCCAACCCGCTCGACGCCATGGTGACCCTGTGTCAGAAGATCACCGGCTTCCCGCCGGAGCGCGTCATGGGCCAGGCCGGTGTGCTCGATTCCGCCCGCTTTGCCGCATTCATCGCCTGGGAGCTGGGCGTGTCGGTCAAGGACGTCACCGCCATGACGCTCGGCGGCCACGGCGACACCATGGTTCCCCTGGTTCGTTACGCCAGCGTCAACGGGATTCCGGTCATGGAACTGCTCGAGCAGAAGTACGGAAGCGCCGCCAAGGCCGAGGAAGTGATGACCGCCATGGTTGAGCGCACCAAGGCCGCCGGGGGCGAGGTTGTCAAGCTGCTCGGCAACGGCAGCGCATTCTACAGCCCCGCATCCTCTGCTGTCGCCATGGCCGAGTCGATCCTCAAGGATCAGAAACGCGTTCTGCCGACCTGCGCCCTGCTCAACGGCGAGTTCGGCGTCGACGGCTTCTACGTCGGCGTGCCTTGCGTCCTCGGCGCCGCCGGCATCGAGAAGATCGTTGAATTCAAGCTTGACGCGACGGAACAGGCTCTGATGGACAACTCCGTGGCCGCGGTCAAGGAACTTGTCGGCAGTATGGGCCTTTAAGAGAGCCCGGCCCGAACAGCGGAAAGGCAGCCGAGAGGCTGCCTTTCTTTCAGAAGCTATATATAGATATGCGCATTAAGCAGTGCATAGTCAGGGCCAGGGACGGGCGCTTTCGGGCGTATACATTTAAGTGGCGTGCCATCGCCGCTTATGGTAGTATCTCGCCGCTTTAGTAGCGGCCGACGAGAACGGTACCACACAAAGTAAAGGAGAACGACGCGAATGAGTGCGAAAGCGGAAATTGAAGTTATCGAAAGGTACTGCAAGGGGTGCAGCATCTGTGCAGAATTCTGCCCTACGAAAGTCCTTGAGATGGACGCCTTTGTTGTCAGGGTTGCGAATCCCGAGGCTTGCATTGCCTGTATGCAGTGCGAACTGCGCTGCCCTGACTTCGCCATCAAAGTTCACAAGCTGTAAATCGCTATAGGAGGTCGGTTAACGTGGCTAAAAAAGTAGCTCTTTTACAGGGGAACGATGCCTGCGCCCAGGGCGCACTCTATGCCGGATGTACATTTTTCGGCGGTTACCCCATTACCCCATCCACCGAAGTTGCGGAAGTCCTGTCTGTCGAACTTCCCAAGCGGAATGGAAAATTCATCCAGATGGAAGACGAGATCGGCGCCATGGCCTCGATTATCGGAGCTTCCCTTACCGGTCAAAAGGTTTTGACCGCGACTTCAGGTCCCGGTATCTCGCTCAAGCAGGAACTGATCGGTTATGCCTGTATCGCCGAGATCCCCTGCGTCATCATCAACGTGATGCGCGGCGGTCCCTCGACCGGCATGCCGACCGGGCCGGGCCAGTCCGACGTGCAGCAGGCCAAGTGGGGCACCCACGGCGATCATGCCGCGATCGCCCTGGCTCCGGCGTCCTGTCAGGAGATTTTCTCCGAGACGGTTCGGGCCTTTAACCTGGCGGAAAAGTACCGCATGCCGGTTCAGGTCATTTATGACGAAATCGTCGGCCATATGCGCGAGCGGATCGAATTCCCCGAACCGGGTGAACTCGAGGTGATCGACCGTACTGCTCCGTCGGTCGCTCCCGAGGATTACAAGCCGTTCGACACCTCTTTCGGTGATGTTCCGCCGCTGGCTGCCTTCGGTAGCGATTATCGTTTTCATGTCACCGGCCTGAACAAGGCTGCCGACGGTTTTCCGACGACCAAAGCCGAGCTGGTGGATGACGAGCAGCGTCGCCAGATCCGCAAAGTCGACGCAGCCCAGCCGGATATCGAATCGAACGATGAATATCTGACCGATGATGCCGAGGTTGTGATTTTCGCTTACGGATCAACCGCCCGTTCCGCGCGCTATGCGGTGAATGAGCTGAGAAAAGAGGGGATCAAGGCCGGTCTGTTCCGTCCGATTACCCTGTGGCCGTTCCCGGAAAAGCGTGTTGCTGAACTGGCCGGTCAGGTCAAGGCGATCGTCGTTCCTGAATTGAACCTCGGCCAGATGATTCTGGAAGTTGAGCGCGTCGCTAAAAATGCCTGTGCGCTCGCGGGCGTTAACCGGGTTGACGGTGAGCCGATCAACCCTGGTCAGATCATGGACCAGGTCAAGGAGGTGCTGTAAATGGCTTACGATTACGAAAAATCGATTCGACCCGGCAAACTGCCCCATATCTGGTGTCCGGGCTGCGGCCACGGGATCGCCATGAAGGGTCTGATCCGGGCCATGGATACCTGCGGTCTGGAAAAAAACAACACGGCGGTCGTTTCCGGTATCGGTTGCGCCAGTCGTATGCCCGGGTACCTGGACTTCTGCACCCTGCACACCGCACACGGGCGGGCCGCGGCTTTCGCCACCGGCGTCAAGATGGCCAAGCCGGAGATGAATGTGATCGTGGTCGGCGGAGACGGTGACGGAACCGCAATCGGCGGGAACCACTTCATTCATGCCTGCCGTCGTAACATCGACATGACCTACGTCATTCTGAACAACAGTATCTACGGTATGACCGGCGGTCAGTTTTCGCCCTGTACCCCGACCGGTGCCAAGGCCTCGACCACCGTCTACGGCAACCCGGATCCGACTTTTGACATCAGCAAGCTGGCGATCGGAGCCGGTGCCAGTTTTGTGGCACGGACCACCTCTTTTCATGCCACCCAGATCGACAAGCTGATCGCCGAAGGGATCAAGCATAAAGGGATGTCGGTGATCGAAGTGCTTGATGACTGTCCGACCACCTACGGTCGGCGCAACAAGTTCCGCAGTGTCGTCGATATGATGAAGCGTCTCAAGGATATCGCCGTTCCGGTCGCTGCCGCCGGCAAGATGACGGCCGAGCAACTCGAGGGCAAGGTTCTGACCGGAGTCCTCTACAAGGAAGACAAGCCCGAGTACTGCGAACAGTATGCCCAGGTTATCGCCCGCGCCAAGGGCGCTTGATCACCTAAAGGAGAACGAATCATGGCTGAAAGATATGAAATTCGCTTTTCCGGTGCCGGTGGTCAGGGTCTGATCACGGCCGGAATCATCCTCGCCGAGGCCGCCTCCATCGTCGAGGGGAAATATGCTGTACAGTCGCAGAGTTATGGTCCCGAGGCCCGCGGCGGGGCTTCCAAGTCAGAGGTTATTATTTCTGACGGGCCCATCGACTACCCGAAAGCGACGGTGGTCGATGCCTGCCTGGCGATGACCCAGGAAGCGGCCGACAAGTACGCCAACGGCATCAAGCCCGGCGGTCTGCTGCTGCTCGATTCCGATTTTGTCACCAATGTTCCGCAGGGCGATTTCCGGATCGTCAAGATTCCGATCACCCGGACCGCCAAGGAAGACCTCGGGCGTGAGATTGTCGCCAACGTGGTTGCGCTCGGCGCCATGATCGCCATGACCGGAGCGGTTTCCCGCGAGGCCGGTGAAAAAGCGGTTCTGGCCAAGGTTCCGGAAGCCTTTCTCGACCTCAACAAGAAGGCCTACAGCCTCGGTTTTGAAAAAGCGAAAGAGCTGGCCGGCTGATTAAGACTTGCCAGTTTCAATCGAGATTGTTATTTCTATGGCCCGGTGTGTTTGCATCGGGCCATCTTTTTTGTTTCTAACCGGCACCATAAACCCAAGGAGTTGTCATGAAGCGCCTGCTTGCCCTGTCTCTGCTTATTGCTCTGCTCGCCGCGCCCGTCTGGGCGGACGAAGCGACGACCCTGGCCACCGACCAGGAGAAAATCAGTTACGCCATCGGTATGAATATCGGCAACACCCTGCTGGCCCAGGAATTTCATCTCGATCTGGACCGAGTGATCGCCGGGTTGTCGGCATCCTTCCAGAAACAGCCCGGCCTGATGACCGAGTCGGAAATGGCTATGGTGCTGAATTCGTTGCAGCAGCAGTTGCAGGAAAAGGCACTGGCGGAACAGGCCGCCCTGGCCGAGGAAAATCTGCGGAAGGGCAAGGAGTTTCTCGCGGCCAATGCCGCGGCCGAGGGTGTGAAGACCCTCGAAAGCGGTCTGCAGTACAAGATTTTGAGCAAGGGGGAAGGTGCTGTTCCGACTCAGGAGGATACGGTCAAGGTCCATTATCGCGGGACGCTGATTGACGGTACCGAGTTTGACAGCTCCTACCAGCAGGGGCAACCTGCCGAGTTCCCGGTTGCCGGCGTCATCCCCGGCTGGGTCGAGGTCCTGCAGCTGATGCATGAGGGGGAGAAGCTGCAGGTCGCTATCCCGCCGCAGCTGGCCTATGGCGAGAACGGTGCCCCGCCGGTGATCGAGCCGAATACGGTGCTGATCTTCGAGCTGGAATTGCTGGAGATCGTTAAGAAATAAGTTCCGTACCCAGGTTGCCTGTCAACCATAAAGCCCCGTCATTCTGGCGGGGCTTTATGGTTGATGGCGACTGAAGCAGGTAACGAGGTTTCCGGCACTACGGGCTTCTGCACGCCGGGTTCCGGGTCCGGCGGTCTGCCTTGCGGACGGCTTTTGGGTCCGGACTGGCCGCGGCGCGTCAGCGACGCTGTCCTGTACGGACGGAGTGTTGTCGGTCGGTTCCGGTAACAGGTGACTGAGGCTGATCGTCAGAAACGTCGCCAGCATAATGAATTCAAACATGAGGACTCCTCCGCGCTGTCGGGAATATCGCTTGCTCTGTCGGATACTGTCGGCCGGAAGCGGGACAGAATACGTCACACAGGCAAAAAATACTGAAATTCGGTTAACGGATTACCCACTTTACTCAACCTGATCTCTGATGAATCGGAATTGGAAATCATTTCCTCTCAGAGGCATTCGATCAACCGAGGGATGACATCAAAAACTTGTCTCACGCAAAGCCGCAAAGCCGCCAAGGTTAAACCTGTAATCCTAAGCTTTTCTTTGCGCCTTTGCGGCTCGCCTCAGGGTGCCTACTTCTGGTGAGTGAGCAATGCATGTGCCCTTAGTCTAATTGCGCTTTCGCTCAGGCTTAGTGGCGCGAAGTAGATAACTACATTCAGTTATTTGCCAGTGGCCGGACCTTCGGGGTCGGGCTTTGGAAAAGGCTCGAAACCGTCGCTGCAGAGATTGACAGCAGCCCGGCTAATCGTATACAGTATGCAATCTGCAGGGCGCCTTTCAGGTCCTTCGGCGCCGGCAGGAGATGAGTCCGTTCCGCGAGACAATCGTGCAGCGCATGCTGCCAACTTGATAATGGAGGAGAGAGATGATTGACGCTTATTTAAAACATGAAGAGGAGCGTAATGCTCAGGGGATCCCGGCTCTGCCCCTCAGTCCCGAGCAGACGGCAAGCCTTTGCGAACTGTTGCGGAATCCGCCGGCCGGGCGGGAAGAGTTTCTGATGCAGCTGCTCACCGAGCGGATTTCTCCGGGGGTCGATCCGGCTGCCGAGGTCAAGGCCGCTTTTCTGGCCGGGATCGTTACCGGCGCCAAGAGTTCACCGCTGATCGACAAGAAGCGGGCGGTGCAGATCCTCGGCACCATGATCGGCGGTTATAACGTCCAGCCGCTGATCGCTGCCTTGAGTGACGCCGAGCTGGCCGACGAAGCGGCTTGCGCCCTGGCCGGCATGACCTATGTCTACGATGCGGCGGCACAGGTCATCGCATTGTCCGCAAGCAATGCCGCGGCCAAAAAGGTTGTCGAGAGCTGGAGCAACTCCGAATGGTTCACCAAAAAGCCGGAGCTGCCCGAGACCATTACCGTCAAGGTGTTCAAGGTCGAAGGCGAGATCAACACCGATGATTTCTCACCGGCGGGCGATGCCTGGAGTCGTCCGGACATCCCGCTGCACGCCCTGGCCATGGGCAAGACCCGTTTCCCCGGCGGCATCAACGAGATTAACAAGTGGCGTGAAGCAGGTCATCAGGTCGCTTTCGTCGGTGACGTGGTCGGCACCGGTTCTTCACGCAAATCCGCCTGCAACAGCGTGCTCTGGTACATCGGCGACGATATCCCCTGCGTACCGAACAAGCGGCGCGGCGGCGTGATTATCGGCAGTGTTATTGCGCCGATCTTTTTCAATACCGCTCAGGATTCCGGCGCGCTGCCGTTGCGGATGGACGTTTCCAACCTGAACATGGGCGATGTGATCACCATCCATACCGCCAGGGGCGAAGTGACCAACCAGGCCGGAGAGGTGGTCTCGACCTTCGCCATCAAGCCGAACACGGTGCCCGATGAGTATCGTGCCGGCGGCCGGATTCCCCTGATCATCGGTCGCAACGTCACCACTCAGGCGCGTGCCGCCCTGGGTCTGGGCGAAGCCGAGATCTTCGCCCAGCCGGAGAATCCGACCCCCAAACCGGGTCAGGGTTATACCCAGGCCCAGAAAATCGTCGGCAAGGCCTGCGGTGTCGAAGGCATCCTGCCGGGAACCGCTTGCGAGCCGAAGATGACCACGGTCGGCTCGCAGGACACCACCGGCCCGATGACGGCCGATGAGTTGAAAGAGCTGGCCTGCCTGAAGTTCCTGTCGCCGATGTTCATGCAGTCGTTCTGTCATACCGCCGCCTATCCGAAGCCGGCCGACGTCAAGATGCACGCCACCCTGCCCAGGTTCATCGCCGACCGGGAAGGTGTTGCCCTGCGTCCGGGTGACGGTGTTATCCACAGCTGGTTGAACCGTCTGCTGGTCCCCGATACGGTCGGCACCGGCGGCGACTCGCACACCCGCTTTCCGATCGGCATCAGTTTCCCGGCCGGTTCTGGACTGGTCGCCTTTGCCGGCGCTCTCGGTTTCATGCCGCTCGACATGCCCGAATCGGTCCTGGTCCGCTTCAAGGGGGAACTGAACGAAGGGATCACGCTGCGCGACGCGGTCAATGCGATCCCTTACTGGGCGATCAAGCAGGGGCTCCTGACGG
The DNA here is from genome assembly GCA_036396915.1 of Geopsychrobacteraceae bacterium. Classification (GTDB taxonomy): domain Bacteria; phylum Desulfobacterota; class Desulfuromonadia; order Desulfuromonadales; family Geopsychrobacteraceae; genus BM509. The sequence goes on from DASWJX010000291.1 coordinate 19,202, forward strand.
TGCCGAAGAAGAACAAGGTCAACATCTTCAACGGCCGGATCCTCGAAATGGAAGGTCTGCCGAACCTTTCGGTGGAGCAGGCCTTCGAGTTGACCGACGCGGCTGCCGAACGTTCCGCCGCCGCCGGCTGCATCCAGCTTTCCGAAGAGTCGGTCTGCGCCTATCTGCGTTCCAACGTCGCCCTGATGAAGAAGATGATCGAGGACGGCTACCAGCATCCGGACACCCTGCGCAGGCGGATTGACGCCGTCCAGCAGTGGCTTGAGGATCCCCGGCTGGTCAAGGCGGACGCCGACGCCGAGTATGCCGCGGTCATCGAGATCGATCTGTCCGAGATCACCGAGCCGATCCTGGCCTGCCCGAACGACCCGGATGATGTCAAGCTGCTCTCCGAGGTGCAGGGAACGCCGATTCAGGATGTCTTCCTCGGTTCCTGCATGACCAACATCGGACATTTCCGTGCCGCCGCCGAGATCTGGCGCGGTCAGAAATTCAACCCGAACGTGCGGACCTGGATCTGTCCGCCGACCCGCATGGACCAGGAAAAGCTGAAGGAAGAGGCGCTCTTTGCGGTCTACAGCGCGGTGGGGGCCCGCCTCGAAATCGCCGGCTGTTCGCTCTGCATGGGTAATCAGGCGCGCGTGCCCGACGGGGTCAACATGTTCTCCACCTCGACCCGCAACTTCGATGACCGGATCGGCACCGGCGCCAAGGTTTATCTCGGCTCCGCGGAACTGGGCGCGCTGACCTCCAACCTGGGCAAGCTGCCGACTCCGGCCGAGTATCTGGCGGCCTACAAGGAGAAGGTGGCGCCGAAAAAGGACGAGATCTATCAGTACCTGCAGTTCGACGAGATGGAAGGCTACCAGGCCTGATTCAGGGCCGGACTTTGCTTCACGAACCGCTCCCCCGAAAAGGGAGCGGTTTTTTTTGCAGTGAAATCAGGATTTTCAGGATGTAAAGCCCTTCGGCGTGCGGTATAAATAGAGGGGTCCGGAGCCCGCTTCAGGAAAGGTTGCAAGCCATGCGAGGTGTCAGTCGCTTTGTTGTGAACATGCTGTTTGCCGGCTCGGTGGTTGCGGGTCTTGTGCCGGCTTCTCCGGTCTGCGCGGCGGCGCAAACCGGCCTGAGTCTGGGACTCGATGCCGGCTATCGTCACGACTCTCTCGATTGGAACATCGGTGGCTTTCTGTCCAATTTCGGCTTCGTCGATGTGCTTTCCGAGTTGGCCTGGGACGACCTTGAGATCTATCAGGTCAGGGCGCGCAGTGCGCTTGACCTGGGCAGGACCGAGCGGATCTGGGTGCCCAACTATTTTCGTGGCACCATCGGTTATGGCTGGATCACGGATGGGGAGAATCGGGATTCCGACTGGGCGGGGGCCAACCGGACCCTGGAGTTTTCACGCTCGAACAATGGCGCGGACGATGGCAACGTTTTCGATCTGTCGATCGGCACCGGGCGAAAATTCGACCTTGGGAAAAAGGGCTTTCGGTGGGCGCCGCTGATCGGTTTTTCCTACCATGAGCAGAAGCTGAAAATCGTCGACGGCACCCAGACCCTTTTCGATAAGGCCATTGTCGCCGCAATTAATGATATGCCCGAGTCCGCGATCGAAAGCCCGGACCTGACCGGACTGAACAGCTCCTACGATACCCAGTGGTGGGGCGTCTGGTACGGACTCGATCTGGAATATCAAGCGACGCAAAAGCTCAGATGGCTCGGCTCCCTTGAGTATCATTTCGTCGATTATTATGCCGCGGCGAACTGGAATCTCCGGCAGGACTTCGCCCAGCCGAAAAGCTTTGAGCATGAAGGGGACGGGCGGGGGGTGGTTGTGGCGTTGCTGGGTGAATATGCCTTTGCGCAGCTGTGGTCGGCAAGCCTGGGGGTCGATTATTCGAACTGGCGGGTGGAGCAGGGCATCGATCGCGTTTTTTTGGCGAGCGGCGAGATCGCCGCAACCCGCTTGAACGCAGTGAACTGGGAATCCTTTGCGGTGACGGCCGGGCTGACCCGGCGCTTCTGACCAGCCCGAAGCCTGGAAGACCATTTCATCAACACGCTCCTAGCAGAACTGCTGCTTGAACGCCTCGAATTCCTGCCGCAAGTCGGCGAGTTCCCGGCGCAGCGCGGCAAGCTCCTCTTCCAGCAGTTCCATCCTGCCGCTGCTGTCCCGGGCGACCGGCGGCGCTGCCGCGGTTGTTTCATCCCCCTCCTTCAGCGAACCCTCGTCGCCCAGCAGATGCATGTAGCGGTTCTCCTTGCGGCCTGCCTGGCGCGGCAACTTGATGACCAGCGGGGTGTCGCGATCGATGAGTTCCCGCAGAATCTCTTCCGTGCTTGCCAAACTGTCGAGGCGGGCCATGCGGTCGGCCCGAGACCTGAGTTCGCCGGGGGTCTGCGCTCCGCGCAACAGCAGTTCGGCGACAACCGCCAGCTCCTGTTCGTCCAGATGCAGCTTCTCGCGCAAGGTATGACAGAATTTGGCGACCCGGCCGCTTTCTCTCGATTGCATC
>DASWJX010000292.1:0-7251 GCA_036396915.1 Geopsychrobacteraceae bacterium
CTCCTTGTCGAGCAGCTCATGGATCGATTTCAGCCCGTCCGCCTCCCCCTCGCGGAGCGCGATCAGAAAACCGACGGTACGACGGCGTCCGAACGGCACCCGCACCCGCAGGCCGACGCGGGCGGCGCTCGCCAGCGATTCGGGAACCAGGTAGGAAAAGGTTTTTTTAAGCGGCGCGGTCACCGCAATCTCGGCTATCAGTATGGGCATCGGTTTCGTCTGCGGGGGAAAAGTAGCGGGTCACGGCAAAGGACAAGGAAGCTTACCACGGAGCCGGCGGGGCGCAGAGAAAAAACATGCCGCCTGCGCACTCGGGAAGAACGAAAAATCCCCCCGTCGCGGCGGCAGCGACGGGTTTACTCAGATCTGTTGATTGTGGCTGGCCGAACGTTATAAGCCCTCGAACTCATTTCAGTTTGAGGGCTTATCTCTTGTCAGGAATCCACTTGGAGACAAAGGCCCACTTCATAAGCCTGCAAATTGAACTGTTTTTGAGTAAGCACTTATACGTCGAACTCTATCTTTCGACGTATAAACTGTTGACGGGCGCCATGGGGCGAACTATTATACGTTGAAAAGAAAATATCAACGTATAACCATGGAGAAATTATGGATAAGCAGCCGTTGGAAAACCAGACCCTTTATGCGGAGTTGCTTGAACAGTTACGCGCAAGGGAGGCACTTCGCACCATCGGGGCCCTTGAAGGGAGTTTTGTAGAAAAGAGGGTGAAAAACACGTACTACCTTTACTTCCAGTATTATGCTCCTGGCGGGACCATGCGACAGTTGTATGTAGGCAAAAAAACTCCAGATCTCGATAATCTAGTCGAGACTTATCGCTCAGAACGAAAGATCTTCGCTCAGGAGATGCACCACATTCAACGGCTTTGCGCTCAACTCCGTTCTGGCGATGCGCTAACAACGGATCATGCCTCCGCGAGAGTGATCAACCAAATGGCCGAGAGCGGGGTGTTTCGGCTGGGCGGTATCCTTGTTGGCACCCATGCCTATATCGTTTTAGGAAATGTTCTGGGGGTGTGTTGGGAGCATGCGGCGATCCGAACACGGGATATAGATATCGCCACAACACAGAAGGAATTAGAAGAGGATGTTTCCCTCGTTATTCCACAAATCGATTCCGACATCCCCAAGGCTCTTGAAAGTCTGAAAATGGGTTTTTTCCCGATTCCCCAGCTTGACCATCGTCAACCATCAACATCTTTCATGATACGCGGGAAAGCCTTGCGGGTTGATATCCTCACCCCTCAAAGGAAACAACAGACCAATCCTGTCTATATTCCGCGCTTCAAGGTTGCGGCGCAACCACTTCGGTTTCTTGACTACCTCATGGAAGAAAAAATCCAGGCTGCGATTGTTGACGGAGGGGGTACCCTTGTCAATATTCCATCTCCAGCACGGTATGCCATCCATAAGCTAATCGTTTCACAGGAGAGAAGCATTGATGCTCAAGTTAAAAAAGAGAAGGACCTATTTCAAGCCAACCAGTTAATTTCTCTCCTGTCTGAAGAAAGGCCTGGTGATATCCGCATTGCAGTTGAATCTGCCATAGTACGTGGCCAACGATGGAAAAAGCGTGTTGATGCGGGGCTGGCAGAGCTGGAGAAAAGATATGGCTTGTCAGTTCGGGGAATATTAAGTGATCGATAGCGCTTTTCGAATTAAAAGAGCTTCCATCGGGAAATCAGTTTGATGTGTATATGCTACTCGCCACAATGGATACAGAACCCTGGCGAACGCACCGATAAGGAATGCCCCTTGTTCACCGAAACAAGGGGCATTCCTTATAATTCATGGTAGTCCACAGATGAAGATGCCTTCGCAAAAACTTAAGAGAATGGCTACCGCGCTATTCTTCGCAGAGCACCGTATTCGCCACCTGCTCGGCAAAGGTTCGGCAGGCCTCGATATTTTCCTCGGTCGGGGCGAAACGGAACGAAACGCTGTCGGCCGCCAGCTTGTATTTCAGTCCGAGCAATCGCTGCTCGACCATCTTGACCGCTTCGCCGCTCCAGCCGAAGGAGCCGAATACGGCCGCCAGCTTGGCCTTGGGGGTGACCGACGAGATCAGCGACAAGGCATGCCAGACCTGGGGCGGCGCATCGCGCTGGATGGTCGGGGTGCCAATCAGCAACAGGTCGGCCTGCTCCAGGGCATTACGATAATCGTCGTCACGCATCTCACTGAGGGCGAAAAAGGTGACCTTCAACCCCTGCGCTTCCAGCTCGCCGCGGATCAATGCCGCCATATCGCGGGTATTGCCGTGGGAGGAAAGCACCGCCATCACGACTTGCGGCTTTTCACCGACCGGCGGCGGCGAGGCCCAACGTCGGTAACTGTTGATGGCATGCTCGAAGCTGGCCCGGCGGATCGGCCCGTGCGAGGGGCAGACCATCTTGAGCGGCAGCGCGTCGACCTTGGCCACGGCTTCGCGGATTTTATCCTTGAAGGGGCGCATGATGCAGTCGAAGTAAAAATGGAAGTCGGCGGAAAAGTCGGGCAGTTCGTCGTCAAACAGATGATCGTCCGGGCAGTAGTGGGCGCCGAAGGCATCACAGGGGAACAGCACCTGATCCTCGACCAGATAGGTGAACATGGTGTCCGGCCAGTGCAGATAAGGCGCGAGCAGAAACTTCAGGGTCTTGCCGCCCAGATCGATCTCGTCGCCGTCAGCGACGACCCGGGCATTGAAGGGACGGTTGAGCAGTTGCTTGAGGAAATTTTCACCGGCCTTGGAGCAGTACACCACCAGATCGGGGTTCTTGTCGAGCAGGGCGGCAACGGCACCGGAGTGATCCGGCTCGGTGTGATTGACGACCACGATATCGATCTTTTCCGGGGCGACATGCTCGCCGACCTTGGCAAAAAACTCATCGGTGAACGGCGCCTTGACCGTGTCGATCAGCGCTGTCTTGCTGGTTCCCTGAATCAGGTACGCGTTATAGGTGGTCCCGTTGTGGGTCGGGAACAGATCGTCGAAAACTTTCAGGTCGGCATGGCGAACGCCCACCCAGTGAACCTGATCTACAACCTTGATGCTTTTATCCATCGGAGCTCTCCTTTGGCGATTTAGTCCATATCTGGATATCTATACTACATAGTTGACGGCGGAAGCAACAATGATGCTTTCGCCTTCCCGCTTAGTCCGGATCGAGCCCGCCGAGACAGGCCTGCAGCTGTTGCAACTGCTTCATCAGTTGCGAAAAACCGTCCGGGGTCAGGCTTTGGGCGCCGTCGCAGAGGGCTTTTTCCGGCTCCGGGTGCATCTCGATCATCAGGCCGTGGCTGCCGACCACCAGGGCGGCGCGGGCCATGATCGGCACCAGAGAGCGGTTCCCCGTTGCATGACTGGGATCAACGATTATCGGCAGATGGCTCATTTGCCGGATCAGCGGCACCACCGACAGATCGAGGGTATTGCGGGTGGCCTTTTCAAAGGTGCGGATGCCCCGTTCGCAGAGGATGACGCGACTGTTACCTTCGGCCAGCAGGTACTCGGCGGCGGCCAGAAACTCTTCGAGGGTCGCGCTCATGCCCCGCTTGAGCAGAACCGGATGATCGAGCTTGCCGACCTCCTTGAGCAGATCGAAATTCTGCATGTTGCGGGCGCCGATCTGCAGGATATCGGCATTGCGGCAGACAGCGTCCAGCTGGCCGATCCGCATCACTTCGGTGATCACCGGCAGCCCGACCTCATCCCCCGCCCGGCGCAGGTATTTCAGCCCGTCCACGCCCAGGCCCTGAAAGGAATGGGGCCCGGTCCGGGGTTTGAAGGCTCCGCCCCTCAGGATATGGGCTCCCGCGGCCTTGACCTGACGCGCCGCGGTCAGCATCTGCTGCTCGCTCTCGATCGAGCAGGGTCCGGCCATCATCACCGGCGGCTGACCGTCACCGATCCTGATGCCGGCAACCTCGACCACGCTCGACTCGGGGTGGAAATCGCGGGAAACCAGCTTGTACGGTTTGCTGACATGGATCACCTCGCGTACGCCGGGCAAAATCCGGATGGTGCTGTCGTCCACATAGCCCAGGTTATCGAGGACGCCGATGGCGGTCCGCTCACCGCCCGGAATCGGCTCGGCGCGCAGCCCCATCGCTTCAACCGCTTTCTTGATCGCCCTGATCTGCTCATCGGTGGCGTGGTGGTGCATAACGATCAGCATGCTCTTCTTCTCCCGCGGCACCCGCCGCTCTGCAAGATGTTATCGGCAGCCGGCGAAGGCTCCGCCGTTTCTTGACTCAAGACGATGCGGTTCGTTCCGCACCACATCCGACATCTCTTCATTAGCCACAGACCCACACGGACAAGGGCGGACGAGAGGCCTTAACCTTTTTTAGGATGAGCCTCTAGAAAATTGATTTTGTCCGAATTTGTCTGTGTGCGTCCGTGGCAAAAGTATAGATTGCCAGACAACCTATCAAGACTGCTTTAACAGGGATGAACGGTGATAAAACCGGGAACTAAGCCCTTGATCTGTCCCATGCATCCCCTGTATCCCTGTTAAATTGCTTTTGCCTCTGTATTTGCCCGACAACCACTTGGCCTTAGCCCCGTCATTCCGGCAGGATTTTGGCCGGAATCCGGATGGTCTCCCCGGATCCACGCCAAATCCACGCGGGGATGACGACATTGGGGTGCGTGGTGAACAGAGTACCATCTTTCCAGGAGCCTGTTGACTATCAATGAACCGGCTCCTGGTGTTTGAGGTCTTCGCAAAAAGCTGCGATCCGATCCAGTGCCTCGTCGATCTTTTCCAGGGGGCTGGCATAGGAAAAACGCAGATAGCCTTCCGCTCCGGCGCCGAAATCGATCCCCGGAGTCACCGCAACGCCGGTCGCCTCAAGGATATCCAGCGCCAGCTTTTTGGAATCGGTCGAAAGATGCCGCGCATCGGCCAGCACGTAAAAAGCCCCCTGGGGGGTAAAACGCACGCCGAAGCCGAGTTCGCGCAGCCGTTGCACCAGCCGCAGGCGGCGCCGGTTGTAGAGATTGCGCATCCGTTCGACGTCCCCGCCGCATTGGCGCAGAGCGGCGATGCCGCCCAGCTGCACGAAATGGTTGGCGCTGATCATGAAATTCTGGTGCATGGCCTGCAGGGGACGAACGCAGGATTCGGGAGCGATCAGATAACCGAGTCGCCAGCCGGTCATGGCGTAGGCCTTGGAAAAACCGCCGAGCACAAACGCCTGGTCGGTGTATTCCAGAATCGAATGCTCTTCCCCTTCATAGGTCAGGCCGTGGTAGATTTCGTCGGAGATCAGCGGGATCGGCAGTTCGGCCAGCTTCTGCAGCTGAGCGCCGCTCAGGATCGATCCGGCCGGATTGGACGGGGAGTTGATCAGCAGTCCGCGACTGCGTTCGGTCAGGGCCCGGAGCACCTGTTCCGGCCGCGGCTGAAAACCGTCCGCTTCCCGGGTTCTGAGCAGAACCGGCCGGCCGCCGGAAAACGCAACGAAGTTCGGATAACAGGCGTAACCGGGATCGGGGAGGATCAGCTCATCGTCCTGCTCCAGCAGCAGCGAGAAAAGAAACAGCATCAGGGGGCTGGTCCCGGAAGAGACCAGAATCCGCTCCGGGGAGACCTCGACGCCGTAGCGCCGCCGGTAATGGGCGGCAATCTCCGCACGCAGCTCCGGCAGCCCGAGGCTGTGGGTATAGGAGGTTGCGCCCTGCTCCAGCGCCCGAACCGTGGTCTCGACGATCGCCCGCGGCGTGGCGAAATCGGGTTCACCGAGGCACAGATAGATGACATCGCGGCCCGTCGCTTCAAGCTGCTTGGCCCGCTCCATCAGCTCCATGGCCAGAAACGGGGTGACCCGCGCGGCTCGGCGCGAGATGGGAATGTGCATGACGGGTCTTCCTTTCTCGACAAATCTAGAAAAACAGATTAATCGCCGCCCAGGGCGATTGCAACCCATTTTCCTCACGGGATAACCGGCTTCGACGGTACTAACCGGGCGCAAGGCGCAAGCGATATTTGCACAGAAGCGGCATTGCCAAACCGTCAAACTCTGGGGTAAAGTGTGCGACGCCATCCTCTGATGCTTTCGCAAGAAAGCCAAATAGCAGATGGCTAAGCAAAAAGCGCCAAATGCAAGGCGCGCGATTGTCGAGCAATGAGGCGTACTTTTACGTACGTCGAAGCAGCGAGAACAATTGCAGCAACGCAGCAGTTGGTGAGTATTTGCGACGCCATCAAGGAATGCCCATGCTGACGGCCCGCTTGCCCGTTATCGCGCTGATCGCCATGCTCGGTTGCTCGCTCCCCGCCCAGGCCGGGAGCTCGGAGGAACGGGCGCGCCGGCTGATGAATGCCCTGGGCTGCAAAGCCTGTCACAGTTTCGAGCGAAGCGGATCGAATCTGGCTCCGCCGCTGGACCGGGTCGGTGAACGTTACAACCAGCAACAGCTAAAGGACATCCTTTCGCGGCATCGCGACCAAAGCATCACCACCGGCATGCCGAGCTACGCGACGACCCCCGACGAGGACCTGATCGCCATCCTGCAGTTTCTGGCAGCCCACAAATAATGATGGCGTCGCAGAAACTTAAGAGGATGCGGAAAGCAGTGAAACAATGACCCAGACCATGAGACTGATTACCTCGCCCGCCTTCATCCCCGAAGCGAAAGCTGAAAAAGCGGGCGATATCGCTTCCCTGTTCGACAAGCAACAGCCGCTGTCACTGGAGATCGGCTGCGGGATCGGCGATTTCATCGTCCAGCTTGCCGCCCGCTGCCCCGAGCGAAATTTCGTGGTGACCGATATTTTCAACCAGGGCTGCCTCAAAACCTGCAGCCGGGTCGACGAGGCGGGCCTGACCAATGTTCGGGTCATGCGCAGTGAAGCCCGCTACCTGATGACCCATCTGCTCAAAGCCGAAAGTTTGCAGGCGATCTACATCAACTGTCCCGATCCCTGGCCGAAAAAACGCCATCGCAGCCGGCGACTGGTCAATCACGAGTTTCTGCAACTGGCCTTCCACAGCCTGCAGCCGAACGGAGAATTCCACTTCAGCACCGACTTTGTCGATTACGGCATCGCGGTGGGCAACCTGCTGGAAGCGGAGCCGGGCTTTACCAATCTGCAAGCCACCCCCTACAGCCATGAACTGGGCGACTATCCGATCTCCAAGTACATGCGCCGCTTCCTGGATCTGGGGCAGCCGATCTACTACTGCCACTTTCTGCGCCGGGCCGATTACCGCCTGGAGGCCGCTCCCGCTATCCGCCGG
>DASWJX010000293.1:0-5762 GCA_036396915.1 Geopsychrobacteraceae bacterium
TTGTTTCAATAACTTAAAACTTAAAACCTAAAACTTGACACGGCCCGCAAAAAGTCGTTTTTTCAGTTTTTGCGAGGCCATCATTTATGGCTGGAGAAGGCCGTAGCGTTTCATCTTGCGGGCGATGGTCGACTGGTTGACGCCCAGCGCTTCGGCAATCTCCGCCTGGCTGGCGTAGCGCTGCCGGGCCGCGCAGAGCACCTCGCGCTCGACCTCGGCAACCATCTCCTGCAAGCCGACTCCGTCCCGCCAGTGGATCGGCATCAGGCTCTGTGCCTCGCTCTGCTCCAGAACCGACGGCGGCAGGTCGACCAGACCGATGATCTCGGTTTCGGACATCACCACCAGCCGCTCGCACAGATTCATCAGTTCCCGGACATTGCCGGGAAAAGGGTACGCCATCAGGGCATCGACGGCGGCCCGCCCGAGCCGGCGCCGGACCCCCGATTTTTCGGCGAAATAATCGATGTAATGACGCAGCAACGGCAGGATGCAATCCTGCCGCTCGCGCAGCGGCGGAACCACCACCGGAATAACATTGAGCCGGTAGAACAGGTCCAGCCGGAAATCGCCCGCTTCGACCATCTGCTGCAGATTACGGTGGGTCGCCGCCAGCACCCGGACGTCGACCCGGCGCGGCACGGTGCCGCCCAGCCGGGTGATCGAGCCGTCCTCAAGAAAGCGGAGCAGTTTCACCTGGGACGCCGCGGGCAGTTCCGCGACCTCGTCCAGAAACAGGGTCCCGCCGTCGGCCATTTCAAAATATCCGGGCTTGCTGCCGTCGGCTCCGGTAAAGGCGCCCTTTTCATAACCGAACAGTTCCGACTCGATCAGGGTTTCCGGTATGGCGCCGCAGTTGAGCTTGACCAGCGGCCCGGCCGAGCGGCGGGAATTGCCGTGGATCAGGTCGACAAGCACCCCCTTGCCGGTGCCCGATTCGCCGAGAATCATCACCGTCGACTCCGCCCCGCCGACCCGGATGGCCTGCCCCAGCACCGTCATCATCGACGGGCTGCGGGCGATGATCTGCTTCGACTCCAACTGCCCCTGCTGCAGGTCCAGCATCTGCTCGCGAATCTGACTGTTGATAATGCCCTGTTCTTCCAGTTGGCGCTGGAGTCGATCCATTTCGGTCACGTCGCGAACCGTGGTGACCGACAACACCAGCTGCCCCTGCTCGTCGAAGACCGGCGTGCCGGTCGACATCAATTTGCGCCCCTCGATCACCTGCAGCACGCTGACCTGCTTTCCCGTGCGGATCGCCTCAAGCGCCGCGCTGCGCTCGACGAACCCTTCATCGACCAGCTCTTCTATATTGCGTCCGACGATCTCTGCGGCGCGGATACCGTGCATCCGTTCGGAGGCCGGATTGACCCGGATCACCGTCCCGTCGGCGCGGCAGACGAACAGACCGTCCGACGACGAGTTGATGATGGCGGTCAACTCCCGGTTCAATTCCTCGACAGCGGGGATAGCGGTTTGCTTGCGGTTCATAGGCGACTCCTTGGCTAAACCCAACTATACACGAACGGATCGGACAATGCAAAATCGCATAAAGCGGCTGCTCAAGGCGCCGGTTAAAACCCGGAAAAATCCGCAAATCCGCGGCTTTTCAGCCCCGAAAATAATTTGCGCAAATGGTACGTTCCTTGTAGTTCGGATGCCGTATACCGTTTACGGCACGACCGCATTGTCGTGCCGTCCCCGAACCCGAACCGTCGGCAGCAACCGAAGCGAGGCATTGATCATGGCAAGCTCGAAAAACGATGGCCTGTTCCGCCAGGCCCGTCAACTGTGCAGCGCAGCACGGCAGGAGACGTCCGGCAATCTCCAATGGCTGCAACAGCAGATGCACCCCTATTTTTCCATCACCATGCAGGACGAAGCGGCCGCCGTGGCGACGCTGGCCCAGCAACTGCCGTTTCTGCTCGACAACCGCAGGATGATTCTGGCCGACCGGGAGCGGAGAATGATCCTGGCCTGCCTCAGCCAGCCGGGCAGCCTCTACGCAACCCTGCGCCACCTGCGCGAGCGCGATATCTCCTATGCCCAGCTGACCCGCTCCTACCAGCCGCTGCCGGGATCGGACCGCTGCCTGGAGGTCCAGCGTTTCGAGTACGATCGCAAAAGCAACGAGGAGATCAACGATCCGCACGGCAGCCGCCCGCCGGAGCAGATCCGTCACGCGGTTCAGTCGGCCCTGAAAAAAAGTTACCCGCACTTCATTTTTTCCGAACTCGACCAGCTGCTGACCGTTCTGTGGCGCAACAACCGGCACTACGTCAGCATCTCCCCGGCTCGCCGCATCGCGCAAATACTCTGGCTCTATCAGCGCTCGAACCAGTCGGGCGGAGTCTGTTTCGACGTGGAACTGACCGAAGAGGAAGCGACCCACGAGCAGGAATACCGGGTCATGTTCGCCGCCGGCAATCCGCCGCAAAAGGACTTTCTGCAACAGACCATGGAGATTTTCAACCGTCTCGGTCTCGGCGTCAAACGCACCTACTGTTTGATGATCAGCAACGGCATCCACCCCTATTTTCTCGGCACCTTCTATATCCCCAAGCAGCGGATCGATCCGCACCCGGCAGGAACCTCCATCTTCAACGCCCTGCGGCAGGAGCTTTACAATACCCAGATCCTCTCCACCGCCTCGCAGACCTACCTGCAATGCGTGACCGCAGGTCTGATGACCGGGGAAGAAGCGTCGCTGCTCAACGCCTTCATCAGTTTCTGCCACACCAATCTGGCCCACAACCAGCCGGATCGCTTCGCCTACGAAGAGGTGCAGCGCGCGTTTCTGACCCATCCCGACATCACCCGGCAACTGCTCGATCTGTTCCGCCTGCGCTTTTCGCCCGACCTGGAGCGCTGCAACGAGACCTGGCAGCAGTCCTCGGCGGCGATCCACAAGGTCATCGCCGACTACAATACCGGCCACCACTACCTGGACGAAACCCGCCGCACCATCTTCAACTGCGCGCGGCTGCTGATCGAGCATACGCTCAAGTGCAATTTTTTCGTGGCGGAAAAACATGCCCTGGCCTTCCGCCTCGATCCGGTCTATCTCGAACAGCTGGGCGAAACCTTCACCGCCGACCTGCCTGCCGAGCGGCCGTTTCGCGTCACCTTCTTCTTCGGTCGTCACGGCGCCGGCTACCACATCGGCTTTTCCGATATCGCCCGCGGCGGATGGCGCACCATCCTCAGCAAGGGGTGGGACGAGTACATCACCGGCAGCAACACCCTGTTCCGCGAAGTCTTCGTTTTGGCGCACACCCAGCACCTGAAAAACAAGGACATCTACGAGGGCGGCTCGAAGATGGCGGTGATTCTCGATGCCGCCGACATGGACAATCCGGACCTGGTCACCCGCCGCCTCTACAAACTCCAGTACGGCTTTCTCAATGCCTTTCTCGATATCTTCGTCACCGACCAGCAGGGGCAGGCCAGCCATCCGCGGGTCGTCGACTATTACGGCGAGGACGAACCGATCGAACTCGGCCCGGATGAAAACATGCATGACAGCATGGTCGAACTGATCGCCGCCCAGTCGCTGCGCCGCAACTACCTGCTCGGCATCGGCCTGATCTCAAGCAAAAAGGTCGGCATCAACCACAAGGAGTTCGGCGTCACCTCGACCGGCGTCATCACCTTTGCCGAAATCGCCATGCAGCATCTGGGCATCGACATGCACCGCGATCGCTTCAGCGTCAAGCTGACCGGCGGTCCGGGGGGCGATGTGGCCGGCAACGCCCTGCGCCTGCTGCTGGAACGCTCTCCCGGCGTCGAAATCCGCCTGATCGTCGACGGCAGCGGCGCACTCTTCGACCCGGCCGGCGCGGATCACCGGGCATTGAAAAACATCGTCCTGGCCCACGACCTCGACCAATTCGAGCCGAAGGCCCTGTCGCCGGGCGGCTTCATCCTCTACCGCAATCAGCGGCGCACCGACGGCTTGAGACAGCTTTACAAACGGGTGGAACAGACGGCGGAGGGCCTGCGCACCGACTGGGTGACCGTCGACGAGTTTCATCTGGAATTCGGCCGCTTGCTGTTTGAGGTTCAGGCCGACCTGTTCATCCCGGCCGGCGGACGCCCGGAAACCGTCAACAGCAACAACTGGAGAAATTTTTTAGATGCCAACGGCACGCCCAGCGCCAGGGTGATCGTCGAGGGCGCCAATTCGTTCATCACCCCGGACGCCCGCGACCGCCTGCAGGAGCACAACGTGATCATCATGCGTGACGCCTCAGCCAACAAATGCGGCGTCATCAGCTCATCCTACGAGATCATCGGCAACCTGCTGTTCAGCGAAAAGGAATTCCTGGCCAACAAGAACGCGTACGTCGCCGATGTCCTGGACATTCTGCAACGCCGGGCCGCCGACGAAGCCCGGCTGATCCTGCAGCGCCGGCAGCTGCCGGACAATACCCTCAGCTACACCGATATCTCGGCGGAGATCAGCCAGCAGATCAACGCCCGCTACGCGGAACTTTTCGATTTTTTCCGTCTGCACCCGGAACAGGCCCAGCAACAGCAATACCGCCGGGTCATCCTCAGCCACATGCCGAAACTGGTGCGCGAGACGCCGCGCTATCGCCAGCGGATCAAGCAGTTGCCCGAGAAATATCGCTGGGCGATCCTGGCCAGCGAAATTGCCTCATCGATGATCTATCGCGGCAACCGCGAGACCGAATTCGAAGCGATGCTGCAGGGGCACCTGGAACAGAACTTCCCGGGTTCGGAGCGCAAGTACGGCTATGCCGACAAGCTCGCGGCGATCTGAGTCAAGCGCCGCCCCAACTGCTGCAAACTTAAACCTGTCTTAACAGGGATGCACGGTGATGAACGGTGATAAAACCGGGATCCAGGAACTTGATCCATCCCGTGCATCCCCTTCATCCCCGTTGGAGTACTTTTGACTCTTTTTGCCCGACAACCCTTTGAGCCGAAACCTTTAATGGAACGCAGATTGACGCAGAAAAAGCGGGATTGACGCAGATAATCAAAAACCCTGGTTTTTTGGTTTGGCCTGATCGGCGAAAATCTGCGTATGCGCAAGCATCCGATTTTATCTGCGTACCATTGCCTATGACGTAGAATCTTAACTAAAAAGGGCGGGCCTTGCGGCCCGCCCGAATTGCATCTGATTATAAGATTCGCTTACTGAATGTTTTCCTGCTGAACGCCAAAGCTGGCGCCGTTGATCTCCATGTGGGACTGGATCTGCCCGCCGTCATGGCAGGAGGAGCAGACCGCGGCAATCGGCGAGATATTCAGGTCGTCCGCGGCATCTTCCAGCGCCGCATCGATTTCCGCCTGACCGGCCAGAGCCGGGTCGCCGGTACGGATCGTGGAGCCGAGCACCTCGGCGGCCAGCGGCAGGGGCGGCGGTCCAACGACATTATTGACTTCGGTGACGTGGCACATGTCGCAATTGCGCAGACCACTGTCGCCGACCGGATAACGCACGTGACTGTAGTCGTGCAGGCTGCGGCGGAAGCCGTACACCACCAGACCGTTGCCGCGGACGCTGATGCCGTGCTCGCCCGCCTCGCCGGCGTGGATGCCGTGGATCATGCGCTTGAAGTCGATGGCCTCTTCCCGTTTGCCGTCGGCGCCGGCGGCCGCGAAATTGTCGAAGACGCCGTCCTCGTTGTCGTCAACGGTGGCCGGACGCACGTCGATGTCGGTAGCGTCGGGGTTGTGGCACATCACGCAGACGCCGATCTCGCCGGTCCGGTTGTTGCCGTGCAGGC